>JBKPNV010000358.1:0-20805 GCA_046732795.1 Acidobacteriota bacterium | reverse complement strand
GGTTTTGTGAGATGTTCTGGAGATGAGCCGACCGGCGACCGGATCGCACCTTACCAGCTGGAGGGTTCGTGTGGCACAGCGATGGGTGTCGGCGATGTGTGTCGGCCTCGCGGCGGGAGCCTTGCTACACGCTGCCGAGCTCCAACCGCGTACGATCGCCGCCTTCGACAAATACGTGGGCGCGACGGAGAGCCGGCTCAAAACTGGGCCGTTCCTCTGGGTCGATGGGTTGCCCGGTCCGCGTCGCTCCGAGGCACTCGTACTTATGCAGAGGGGCATGTTGTTCATCGATGCGCCTCGCATGCTCGACGCCGGCCGTGAGATCGACGTACCGCGGGGCCTCATTCACCATTGGATTGGGAGCGCCTTTGTCGCGAATGCGACGGTTGCGCAGACCCTGGCCATCCTGCAGGACTACGACCGACACGCGCGCATCTACGGGCCGGCAGTCGCCCGTTCCAGATTGTTGTCGCGCGACGGCGATCGATTTCGGCTCTTTCTCCGGTTCAAGATGAACAAAGTCATCACCGTGGTGGTCGACAGCGAGCACGAGGCGATCTTCACAAGCGCCGCGCCGGATCGTTCGGAGGGCTGGATTCACAGCACGAGAATCGCTGAAGTAGAGAACCCGGACGAACCTGGCGAACGGGAGAAGCCGGTCGGTGAGGACGGTGGTTACCTGTGGCGGCTCAACACATACTGGCGGCTGCTCGCTCGCGATGGCGGCGTATACATCCAGTGCGAGTCGGTGTCGTTGACGCGCAGCATTCCGGTTGGGTTGGGATGGCTTGTGGGACCATTCGTGACGAGCATCCCGAAGGAATCGTTGACCTTCACGCTCGAGACAACTCGACAGCAACTCGTCCGGCCGTCGTGATTCGGAGGGAGACGACCCACGCTGACCGCCTCACCAGGCACATACGGCGAGCGCGAAGCGGTCAGTGGAGGACAGCGACCCAAAGGATCGCTGTCGTGTACATAGATTGCAAACCATGTGCCCCCTTGATACCCCACGCCAATTGGTGGTTGGAGGCCTCAAAAGGTGTCAGAAGTTCGACGGAAATGCGAATTCTGTCGCGGAGACGGCAGCCTGCTGCCTGTCGTGTCGAGATTAGCGGAATTTGTTACAGAATAGCGCTCACGTTATGGCAGTTCTCAAACGTACCGGCTTGGTCCTAGCGGCCGTGATTACCGCCGCAGTGACGCTCGCTGCTCAGCAGCGCGGCGTTCATCCCGTCAGCGGGCGGGCCTACGCGCAGACGATGAGCGTGCAAGGCGCGCCATGGCTCGATCGGCGCGAACGCGAGGAGGAAGAGAACCCCGATCTCGCGCTCCGGCTGCTTCGCATACGGAAGGGCGCAACAGTTGCGGATATTGGAGCAGGGTCCGGATACATCACCATCCGCATGGCGAAAATCGTAGGCCCGATGGGGAAGGTTTACGCCAGTGACATTCAACAGGGGATGCTGGCGCTGCTCCAGGAGAACGTCGCCAAGGCCAAAGTCGGTAACGTCACGCCGGTGCTCGGAGCAATCGACGATCCCAAACTGCCTGCCGACAGCCTCGATCTTGCGATCATGGTCGACGTCTACCATGAGTTCTCGGAGCCGCAGAAAATGCTCCAGCGCTTACGCGAGGCTCTGAAGCCCGACGGCCGCCTCGTGCTGCTCGAGTATCGAGCGGAAGATACCAACGTTCCGATTCTGCCCGATCACAAGATGACGAAGGCACAGGTGAAGCAGGAAGTCGAGCACGAGGGCTTCAAACAGTCCCGTGTGTACGATGACCTCCCTTGGCAGCACCTGTTCGTCTTCACCAAGTCGTAGCGACGAAGATCACGGAAACTCGTTTCAATCCCTGCGACTAGGCGTTCGAACGATTCGCTCCCGCCTCGCGCAGGTACGCAGCGATCGCGTCGAATTGCGCCTTGCCCCCCGAGTACTCGGCCCAGTCCAGCGGCGTGCCGTTGTACGCACTGTCGCGTGCCTCGAGATCGGCTCCCGCACTGACGAGAACTTCGACTGCCTCTAGCGAGCCCGATGACACGGCGTGATGGAGAGGCGTGGCATGTGAATACAGGTCCTGACTGACGCTGTTCACATCGGCCCCGACATCGAGTGCGCGTCGGATCGCCGCTACCGTTCCCTTGAGCGCGACGAGCGTCAGAGCAAACTGCTTTTGACGTGGTGTCGAGACGGCCGCGAGTCGATTCACATCGTCCCAGCGCTCGAGACATAGCGCGGCTGACAGCGTCAGCGGCGCGCCCCGTTCTATCAGATGCGCCGCCGCGGCGACGTTGCCATTCACGAGCGCGTTGTCGGGGTTGCCAGCAAGAGAGGCGCCAGCAGCGATGAGCACATCGATGAGGGCGATCTGAACGTCGCACTGCCGCGCGATCCATGACCACGAGACCAGTTGAAGCGCGTAGTCGAGTTGCTCGCGCAGGCTGGCGACGCCAGCATGTTGCGCCGCGAGGATGATCGTCTGGGCGGCCTCCGCAATGTTCGGTGGAAGCCTGCCGTTGCGTACAGGATCTTCGGCAACGAACCACAACAGATAGGGCCGCTGAAAAAAGGTGTCGAGCGCTTGTCCGACCTTGTCGCGCAGCCACGAACCTGGCGACTCCAGGCGATCGCTGACCAGTCTGGGATGGGCGGCAATCTGCCGGCTCAGTTCGGCGATGTTACCAGCGTCGATTGCGGACACTGCCGCGCGAAACGCGTCATCGAGGCTGGTCGACTCTTCCATCGCGCAATACGTGTCACCATTCGAGGTCTGCCAGGACGGCATGGTGGTCGCTCTTGTCCGTGGGCCACACGCGCGCCGGCGATAGGAGGCGGGCGAGCAGAGGATCCGCAAGCACGTAGTCGACTCGACCGGTGCTGACGGTATCCACCGAGTCGCTCGCACCGAGGTCGACGAAACCCTCGTCGATCAGGCTGCGGACGCCCGGCGCATCGGGATACTCGTTGAGGTCGCCGAGTATCAGGACTCCGTGGCCGAAGTCGTCTTTGACGATCTGCCTCAGGCTCGCGAACCCAAGCGCGCGCGATGCCGTGCGCCGATCGGCATGATGGTCGAAGAGACGCAGCTCCCGTCCGGAGACGCACACAGTCGCTTCCAGGACAATCCGAGGCTCCGCTTCTGGAGTTGAGTCGACACGGTGCCGTTTCACTTGTGACAGAGGCCATCGTGAGAGGACGGCAAGGCCGTAGTGACCTTCATCCCACTTGATGCTGGCGGCGAACGCGTAGTGGAACCCGAGCGCCACGGCGAGCTCGCCAGGCTCGTCGACGAAGTTGCCCCGTCGAGTCCGAACGTCGACCTCCTGCAATGCGACAACGTCCACCTGCATCGCCTTCAACTCCGCGGCGAGCATGTTCACTGGTGCCGATTGCGCGGCGCGGATGTTCCATGTCGCGATGCGAATGCGCTGCCGCGCGTCGGGGGGTTGCACATCCTGCTTGCGGCACGGCTCGAAAGGCGAGTGCGTCAGCAGATCCGAGAGCTCCGTGACGATACGCGGCCGCCTGGGCGCCGGCTCGGGTGGAGGGCCGTTCTGATCGACCGGCGTCGGATTCTGTGGCGATTTCGCCGGCGACACGGTTATCGCCGCCGCGACCACGAGAAGTACTGCCGCGAGGACCCGCATCAAGGCGCAGCCTACATGAGAACGGCAGCGTTGGCAAAGGTCTCAATCAGTTGCGGAGTAAACGGCATCATGTTGCCTTCGAAATCTCCGTTGTCGTTGTGAGCTCGCAGTTGCAAGTTGACAGCGAGGGGCTACCGAGCGCTCTCTGAGATCCCTTTACCCTCGACGCAGTCGTATTGCCTGCCGGTCGCGACCTTGGTGAACTCTTCCGACCGTCCATTCGGCCATGCGATGGTGACGCGGTCGATGACGTCGCGCTTGCCGACGCCAAAGGTGACTGGCAGCTCAGACTGCGACAGGTAGCTCGACCCGCTCCGCACCATGCGGGACTGACTGGTGCCGCCATGGAAGATGCGCACCATGGAGCCGATCGCGTCGCGATTGGACTGCGTGCCAATCAGCGTGAACCGCAGGCTCCGATTCCCGCTCGACTGGTCGTTACGGAGGAGCACCGCCGGTCCGTTGTTCGTCGTCATCAACAGATCGACATCGCCGTCGCGATCGAAGTCGCCGTACGCCAGGCCGCGACCGACGCGTGGCTGCGCGAATCCGGCGCCCGCAGACGCGGCAACGTCGCGGAACGTCGCATTCCCCTGATTGAGAAAGAGCAACGGCGCCTGCGCGTAACCGATGTTCCCGCGGATATTCCGTACGGTTTCGTCGATGTGGCCGTTCGCCACGATCAGATCGAGGGCGCCATCCAGATCGAGATCGGCAAATACACAGCCGAAGCCAAGCCGCGTCAGCGATGCGACGCCGACACCGGATCGGCTCGCGATGTCGGTGTATCCGCCGCTGGCCTGGGGGCGATACAGCCCGATCATCTCGTTGTCGAAGTTGGTCACCGCCAGACCGGGCTTGCCGCTGCCGTCGAAGTCCGCGGCATCGACGCCCATCCCCGCGCGCGCCTTGCCATCCTGACTGAGGGCGACACCTGCTTCGAGCGCGACATCACGAAACGTGCCGTCGTGAAGGTTGCGGTACAGCTTGTTCGGTTGCGTGTCGTTGGCCACGAAGATGTCGGGCCAGCCGTCCTGGTCGTAGTCAACCAGCGCGACGCCGAGCGATTTGGAGCTCGAGTCGAAGATACCGCAGGTCGCTGTCACATCCTCGAACGTGCCATTGCCGCGGTTTCGAAACAGCCAACAGGTCTCACCGCGATAGGCCTCGGGAGTGCAATACGACTTCTGCTTCCCGTCCAGGCTGCAGAAGACGTCATGCTCGGGAGTCCAGCGCACGTAGTTGCAGACGAAGAGATCGAGCAGCCCGTTGCGATCGGTGTCGATCCACATTGCCGACGTGCTGAAGGCAGTGCGGCTTGCGAGTCCGCTCGTGCGAGTCACGTCGACGAACGTGCCCTTGCCGGTATTGCGAAACAGACGGTTCTGCCCGACGCAGGTAATGAACACGTCGGGGAAGCCATCGTTGTTGAAGTCGCCCACAGCCACACCCATGCCGTAGAGTTCGATGTCGAGACCGGCGGCGCGCGTGACATCAGTGAAGGTGCCATTGCGATTGTTGCGGTACAGGCGTAGCGTCGAGCGCTGCTTCGCATGGCCGGGCCAGTCCATCCCGTTGACGAGCAGAATGTCCTGCCACCCATCGCCGTCGTAGTCCAGGAACGCGCACCCGGAACCCATTGTTTCGGGGAGCAGCTTCCCTCCGTAGGCACCGCTGTTGTGGCGAAACTGCAGGCCCGCCGGCGCGGTGGCGTCGACGAGTTGAAAGCCGGGAGTCTGAGCATTCAGCGCGGATGCCGACAGCAGCGACCCGGCCGCCCCGTATGCGACCTGACCGAGAAAATCTCGCCTCCTCATGCAGCGGTCTCAGCAAGGCGCCGCCGCCACGAAAGTCGCCTGGGATCACGATCCGGTATCACAACGGGTTGACCAGGCCGTTCTGCAATGCGTAGACAACGAGCTCCGCCGTCTTGTGCACGCCGAGCGCGTTCATGATGTTGGCGCGATGCACGGCCACGGTATTCACGCTCAGATCGAGCTTGGCAGCGATCGCGCGGTTTGATAGCCCGTTGCAGATCAGCTGAAGCACTTCGGTTTCTCGCGGCGTGAGGCGACGGGATCGCTCACCCGGGAGCGGCGCTGGTTTGACCACAGTGGGATCGAGGACCGTTTCACCGGCCGCAGCGCGCTTGACCGCGGCGGCCAGGTCGAGGTCGACAGCATTCTTGAGAATGTAGCCGCGCGCGCCGGCGGCCATCGCCTGCCGCACGAGGGTCTCCTCCGAATGCATGCTCAGCATGAGCACGGTCGCGTCGGGAGCGCTGGCGAGAATCGCGCGCGTGGCGGCCAGGCCGCCCGTTCCCGGCATCGCCGCATCCATGACGACGACCGTCGGTTTCAGCTCGCCGTACATGCGGATGGCTTCGTCGCCGTTGCTCGCCTCGCCGACGACCTCGATGGCGGGATCGTCTTCGAGGATGCGACGAAACCCACGTCGCACGAGCGCGTGATCGTCAGCGAGTAGAACAGTGATCCTGTCGATCATCTCTGCCCGCGCGGGCTGAAGCCCGCGCTCCAGGTTGTGTACGCGCCCGTCCCCGTCGAGCGGCGGCTTTGCCCCCGCGTTCATCACGTTTCACAAGGGCAGCGAGAGACGAACCAGCGTGCCACCCTGCGGAGGCGTCACGAAGTCGAGCGAGCCGCCTACGATCGCGGATCGTTCCCGCATCGCGACGAGACCCAACCCGCGGCGCGCCGTGCCGGGATCGATACCCTTGCCATGGTCCTCGATGTCCATCTCCAGTCTATCCGCGTCGAAGTTCAGGCGCACCGAGGCTTCGCTGGTTCCCGAATGGCGAGCGACGTTGCTGAGCGCCTCCTGCAGAACCCGGTACACGTGAATCGCCTTGGCCGAATCAACCTGCTTGGGCGTGCCTCGTGTATCGAGCGTCACACGAATGCCGAGCTGTTTCTCGACCGTTGAGAGATACCAATCGATGGTGCTGACGAGTCCGAGCTCTTCCAGGATCGAGGGGTGCAGCGTTTGTGACAGTCCGCGCACATTGTCGAGCGCCGTCTGCGCAACTTCGCCGATTTCACGCAGGTCGCTGCGCAGCGGCGATCCCTCGGGCGCGTGCTTGCCGGCCCGCCCGAGCATGGAACCAATCGCGGTGAGAATCTGACCGAACTCGTCGTGGAGCTCGCGCGAGATCTCGCGCAGCGTCGATTCGCGTGTCTCGATCAGCGTCTGCGCCAGCTCACGCCGCTCATCCGACAGTGACGCCAGGCGCGCGAACAGCTGCCGGTTCGATCGAATCAGATACAGGCTCGTGCCGACAATGGCCGCCAGTGTCGCGGCGAGGAACCAGTATCCCTGACGTTGCACGCGGTGGTAGATCTCCTGGACCTGTTGCGCCGTCTGTTCTTCGGCCTCGTTGTTCTGCACCAGCAGGCGGGCCACCGCGGTACTGAGCGCGGCCTGTCGCGCTTGCAGCGACAGTTGAATCTGCGTGCGCGCTTCGGCCTCGTTTCCCGAGCGCGCGAGCTCGAAAATGCGCTCCACCGCGTTCCAGAACTGATTGAGCGACGTCGCCAGGTACTCACGCTGTTGCGGTGTCTGGCGGGCGAGTGCCACCTCCCCCTGCTGCTTCAGGGCATCGTCCAGATCGAGACGGATGCGATCGAACTGCGCCGACCAGGCGGTGAGAGGGTAGGGTTCGGCGCCGTCGAGCATGTCGCGCATCGCGAGCGCGAGCTGGTTCAGGTCGTTCTGGATGCGAAGCAGTTGCAGGGAGTCGCGACGGTTGCGATCGGTGAGGTCGGTCTGCAGCCGTCGCAAGCCCGAGATCTGGCCGGAGATGTACCACGAGTAGGTGACCACTGTGGCCAGCGTGATCACCAACCCGAGTAATAGTGCGGGAGTGGGTGAGCGAGAGTGACCCGCCCTCACTTCTTCTCAGCAGGGATGGAGGTGCCCGGCCCCATCCCCGAGAGCTGAATCACCACAGGTTCTTTCTTGGCACCGTCGTAGTGGATCTCCTTTGCCTTGTGATAGACGTACGTCCCGGGACCGACCGGCACCGTGCTCTCGGGATCGTACTTGTCGCCGGAGCCAAGCCACCATGTGCCTTCGATGACGACGACGAAGCGATCATTGGCGTGGTAGTGCGGGCGGCTCATGTTGCCGGGAAGCCATCGCAGCCGCATCACGTACGGACCGGGCTTCTCCGGATCACCGAAGAGCACCGCCGTCTCCTGTGTACCGGCAGCATTACGCACCCACTTGATCTTGTCCGGTGTGGTGTACTCCACGCCCTTGCCGACGACCTGCTGCGCCGAGCCAAACGTTGGCCCCAGCATCACCGTGCACACCGTGAACGCTACCGCGCGTGTCGCTCGAGTCATGGCGCCTCCCCTGGGGCGCGTACGATTTCACGCTTTTCGGAAAGATTCAACCCTCGTTCTATTTGATTCGCTTCAACAGCTCCGCCGCCTTCTGTTTGAACTCTCTATCTTCCGGCGTCCACTCCGGATCGAGCGGCGCATCGAGTACGACTTGGGCCTCACGACGCGCCTCCTCCGGTCGATCCATATCGAGATAAGTCTCGGCAAGAAAGTAATGCGTTGCCGTGCTCTGGGGCGCGTAGGTCAGCGATTGTTTGAGGTGTTCGATCGCCTTGTCCTTGCTGCCGCCAAACAGGCGAGGCACCCTGAAGTACCAACGTCCGAGCGCACGATCGGCCGATCCCTGCTGGAAGGATCGATCGATTTGCAGGACGGTCTCGAGCGCGGTCTTGATTGGACCGCGATAGCGGATGCCGGCGCGCAGGCCGAATCCCTCGGCCATCGCGCCCATGTCTGCCGCCATCCAGAAGTGTCCTTCCGGCTTCTTGGGCTCGAGTTCCACGGCGCGAGTCGCCGCCGTGATCCCGCGCTCGTACTGCTGACGCTGCTGATCGGCCGGCACGTGTCCACCGAGCCAGTAACAGGCTCGCGCCAGCTTCCACGCAGAGTCGAAATCGCGCGAATTCGCGGAGAGCCGCGCCTCCCAGATGTCGGCAGCCTGGCGGGCATTGGCCAGTTGCTCGCGGCTGGCGTAGAGGAGATCGGGATCCTTGCTGTCCGGCGGCGAGGCGCTCGTGGCGAACAGCAGCACAACCGTCAGAGCGAAGCCCAGCATGAGGATATTGTCACTCGGGATCCGGGACTCGGGTTTAGGGCTCGGGATTAGGGCTCGGGGTTTCGCGATTCCGATCTAATTCGGTTTGGCGCCTCCAAAGAAGATGTGTTCGACGTCTTTTTCGTTCTCGCAGATGTTTTCGATGATATCGGTGTCGGGCAACAGGATGAACGGCACGGTCACCGACCACGGTTTCGTGTAGGCCTTCGGGTCGTTGAACGTGAACTCGATCTCGAGGTGCCCGTAGTCGATGCGGCGGAATCGTTCGGTTGTCCGCATCTCTTCGCTTCGCGGATGCCCGCCATCATCGAGCCAGCTCTTGTCGTTGAAGCCGAGTGTTTCGACGACGAACGTGTCGCCATCCCACGTGCCCAGCGAGTAGCCAAACCAGGTTGGCTGACGTTCGCTGGGGTAGTCACGGCCATCGGTGAAGATCTGACGGTACTGCGTGAAGTTTTCGAACAGGACGATGGTGAGCCCGGGAGTCTGCACGATCTTCCACGGGTAGTTGGGCACCAGCATCGCGTTCGGAATCGTGTGTGGCAGGCAGCGCCCTGCGGGCCGGTCTCGACCTTCGTTCTCCTGACGCTCCTTGAACAGCGCCGCACCCCAGGGCGTGAACGGCGGCTCGATTCCCGCTCGTTTACTGAGGTTGGTCAGAAACCGGCCGTCTGTCGCATTCCACAGGCCGCCCAGATCGGGCTTTCCGTCGGGCAGGCGTGGCGCTGGGGCAGTCATGTTCGGTGAGCCATCGGGCAGGCGCGGCGTCTTCGGGTCGCGGTACTTCAAGTACTGGGCGGACGCCGTGACGCATGCCAGCGCGACGAGAACGCTGACGCCACCGACAATGGGCAGCAGCTTGCCAGTCCCTATGCGCATCAGTGTCTCCATGCCGCTTCGTGCGACGCTCGCGATGACGTATTCGTCTCGCGAGTGAGCATACAACACGTGCATGTGCACGTAGAGGCGGCTCTTGGGATCCGCCTCGCCTCCTACTTCAATCCCAACAAACGAACTGCGTTCTCTTTCAAGATCAGCGGCCGCACGTCATCGCGCATCGGCAGCTTCTCGAAGTCCGCGAGCCAGCGGTCCGGCGTCAACAGCGGATAATCCGAGCCGAACATCACCTTCTGCTTGAGCAGCGTGTTCGCGTACTGCACGAGCGTGGGTGAGAAGTATTTGGGCGACCAGCCGGAGAGATCGATGTAGACCTGCGGCTTGTGCAGGCAGATCGAAATCGCTTCGTCCTGCCACGGAAACGAGGGGTGCGCCATGATGATCGGCATGTCGGGGAAGTCGACAGCCACGTCGTCGATCGGCATCGGATCGCCGTACTTCAGACGGATTCCGCCGCCGCCGCGCATTCCGGTGCCGATGCCGCTGTGCCCGGTGTGAAAGATGACCGGCAGCTTCGCTTCCGCAAATACTTCATAGAGCGGATAGGCGATGCGATCGTTCGGGAAGAACTCCTGAATCGGCGGATGAAGCTTCAGCCCGCGCACGGCTCCTGCGCCCACGAGACGACGCGCTTCTCGCACCGCCTCCGCTCCCCGGGCCGGGTTGATGCTCGCGAAGGGGATGGCGATGTCACGGTTCTTCTCAGCGAAATCCACGACCTCGTCGTTCGAGAGCCGCGGTGTGCCGGTCAGCGTCTCGTCGACGGTGAAAATAACGCACGCCATCTTTCGCGATCGGTAGTACTCGGCCAGCGATGCGGCATCGCGCGCGGCTCCGCCCTTGAAGTACGCCGCCGCATGTTTGTCGGCGTCGGTCTGCTCGCCGGTGTGTTCGAGGTGCACGTGGACGTCGAAAGCGACGATCCGATCGACGTCAATCCCAGAGGGTGCCATCATCGTATGCCTTGTCCGGTCCGGCTAAAGCCGGACACTACTTTGCGTCCACGCTGATCACGCGGGCGGGCGGGAGAGCGGAGTAGAGTTCGTCGACGAGCGCCGCGCGGTTGCGCAGCACCGCCTTCTGATTGATCGAACCCTTGTCGGTGATCTCACGGGCGTCGAGCGAGGGCGGCACGTCGAGGAGGATCGCGCGGGAGACGAATGTCGAGCTGCCCGTGGCGCGACGCGAAAGTTCCTCCAGAATCGACTTGAAGCGCGCGATCACTGCGGGGTGCTGCACAATGTCCGTCGCGGACGCGGGATTGCCAGCCAACTCGCGACATCGTGCCATGTTCGGAAACACCAGCGCGGCAGCGAACTCTCGATCGTGGCCCGCGATGACCACATCCTGGGCGAGCCCGGCTGCCTGCATCAGGATCTTCGAGCGAAGTGGTCCGACGCTGACCCATGTGCCGGTCGACAGCTTGAAATCTTCGGCGAGGCGTCCGTTGAATGACAAGCCCTTGTTCGGATCTGACGGGTCGACGAACTCCATGGCGTCGCCGAGACGATAGAAGCCTTCCTCGTCGAATGCGGCTCGAGTCATCGCGTCATCAGCCCAATAGCCCGGAGTGATGTTGGGGCCGCGCACGCGCGCCTCTTGCTTGGTGCCCACCGGCGCCAGCTTCAACTCCATGCCTGGACAGGGCAGGCCGATCATCCCGGAGACAGCGCCGACGCCGCCCGTGGTCAGGGCGAACGGCGCCGTCTCGGTGGCTCCGAAGCCGGTGACGATCAACAGTTCTTCTCCACACGCGTCGAGCGCGAGATCGCGCAACTCGTCCCAGAATCGTTGCCCCAGCCCGGCGGCGGCGTAGAAATAGAGCTTCAGCTTTCTGAAGAACATCTCGCGGAGCACGGCGTCGCCGCGGAGATGGGGGAGCAGCATCTCGTAGGTGCGGGGCACCGTGAAATGTGCCGTTGCAGGGATCTCTCGCAGGTTCCGGAGCGTGATGTCGAACAGCCCTGGCGTCGGCTTGCCTTCATCAATGTAGAACGTGCCGCCGTTGTAGAGCACGAGGCCGAAATTGTGGTTGCCGCCCGCGGTGTGATTCCATGGGAGCCAGCAACACAAGGTTGGCGGCTCGTCGGCAAGAAACGCCATCACCGTGCGGATCATTTCCTGGTTCGAGCACAGCATCCGCTGCGTGTTGATGACTCCCTTGGGGTTGCCGGTGGATCCCGAAGTAAACAGGATCTTCGCGATCGTGTCCGGTCCGACCAGCTGGCGCGCGTCTTCGACCGCGCTCGTCGCGGCCACGGCGAGCAGTTGGTCGACTGGTATCGATGCGATCGTTGCCGGAGCCGAGCTCGAGACCACGAGCTCGACACCGGAAGGGAGCACCTGCGAGAGCGCGCGCTCGAATGCGGCGCCCTCCGCGGCGAACACGAGGCCAGGCCTGAGCCGCTCGAAGATCTGCCGGAGCGTGCCGAAGTCTCGTGCTTGAAGCGAGTAGGCGGGGGCAATCGGCGCGTAAGGAACGCCGACGTGCATGGCGGCCAGCGCCAGGATCGCGTGTTCGATCCCATTGCCCGACAGAATCAGAATGGGTCGTTCCGGTGACAGTCGGCGATTCAGGAGTGCTTGCGCGACGCGACGCACGCGGTCGAGCGCATCCGCGTACGTGAGCGTGCGCCAGCCACCCGTGAGATCGCGTTGCGCCAGAAACACGCGGCTGGGTACGTTTTGTGCCCAGTGCTGCAGCCTGTCGGTGATCCGGTCCGGGTAGGGGCCGAGTGTCCGCGGGGATGCGAGGTACACGACACCGTCTGATCCTCGTCGGACGGTCGTCTCGAGCGGTGTGATGTTGACCGGCCTGATACGGCGGGCAGTCGACTCCATGGAATCGGCTACGAGCGCGCGCCGACGAGCGAGGCGGCGCGGCTTCTATCCAGCTCCTTGAACGTGGTCCCGTCCTTCGCCAGGCGCTCGAGGAGCGGAGCCGGCGCCCATCTCTGACCCAGCTCGCGATGAAATGCGGACACGCGGTCGTAGATCTTTTTCAATCCGACCCGGTCAGCATAGAACATCGGGCCTCCCCGCCACGCCGGGAAACCGTATCCATTCGTGTAGATCACGTCGATATCGGCCGCGCGGAACGCGTAGCCTTCTTCGAGCACGCGCGCCCCCTCGTTGATGAGCGCGTAGACCGTGCGTTCGACGATCTCCTCGTTGGTGAAGGACCGCCGCTGGATGCCGTTCGCCACCGCCAGCTGCTCGATGAGCGAGAGCACGTCCGGATCCGGTTGCGGTTTCCGGTCATCGCCATAGACGTACCAGCCTTTGCCGGTCTTTTGGCCGAAGCGTCCCATGTCGCACAGACGATCCGCAACGAGCGGCTTGCGAGCTCCTGGCTCGCTGAACTGATTGAGCTCCTGCCGCACGCGCCACGCCACGTCGAGGCCGGCCATGTCGTCGACGGCGAAGATCCCCATCGCCATGCCGAATCCGGTCAGCGCCTCGTCGACCTGCTGCGGTGTCGCTCCTTCTTCGACCAGGAACTGTGCCTCGTACATGTACGGGAACATCATCCGATTGCCGACGAAGCCGGGGCAATTGCCGACCACGACGCCAACCTTGCCGAGTCGTCTGGCGACAGCTAACGCGGTAGCCAGCGTTTCGGGGCTTGTCGACGTGCCCCGCACGATCTCTACCAGCCGCATCACGTTCGCCGGGCTGAAAAAGTGCAGACCGACCACTTGTGACGGGCGTCGTGTGGCGGCGGCGATATCGTCGATATCGAGGGTCGACGTGTTGGTCGCAATGATGCCTTCCGGCTTGACGACGTGGTCGAGCGCGGAGGCGATCTCTTTCTTGAGGGCCAGATTTTCGAACACGGCCTCCACGACCAGATCGACCTGGTCGAAGCCGTCGTATCCAACCTGCGGGACGATCCGCGACATCCGCTCTTCGACCATCGCCGGCGTGAAGCGACCACGCTTCACCGAGACGTCGTAATTCCTGCGGATCGTGTTCATGCCGCCATCGAGAGCCGCTGTGGTCGCGTCGGTGATCCACACCGAGATTCCGGCGTTGGCGCATGCCATGGCGATGCCGCCACCCATCGTGCCCGCACCGACGATGCCGACTCGGTTCACTGTCGCTGCCGCCGTCTCTTTGGAGATGCCAGGCACTTTTGACGCGCCCCGCTCGGCGAAGAAGGCATGGATGAGAGCCTTTGCCTGCTCGGACTTCGCGAGATGGAAGAAGATCTCTCGTTCGCGAGTGCACCCTTCATCGAACGGCAGCGTCGCGGCTGCCTCCAGCGCGTCGATGACGGCGACGGGTGCTTCGAGGTTGCGGCGGGTCTTGCGTGCGAGCTCACGTCCGGCGGCGAGCATGCCAGGGATCGCGCTGGCCGGTGGAAGTCTGTCTTTACGAACGCGCGTTTTCGGATGCGATTCAGCCCGGGCCGCCATTTCACGCGCGAACGCAGACGCGCCGCCGGCGAGGTCGCCTTCGATCACCCGATCAATCAAGCCGGCGCTCAAGGCGTCGGCTGCCTTGATCGGCTTTCCGGACACGCACATCTCGATCGCCTTTTCGAGACCGACCAGCCGCGGCAATCGCTGCGTCCCTTCTGCGCCGGGAATGATCCCGAGATTGACCTCGGGCTGTCCCATCTGCGCGTCGCGCACCGCCACCCGGTAGTGCCCGGCCATGGCAAGCTCCAGGCCCCCGCCAAGGGCGGTGCCGTGCAGCGCCATGACAACCGGCTTGGGTGCATTCTCGAGCTTCTGGAGCAGCTCGTGCATCTCGGGAGCGCCCGAATCGCTGCCCCACGCCAGCTGCTCGAGCCCTTTGATATCGGCACCGGCGACGAACGTTCTGCCTGCGCCCATGATGACGATGGCACGGACGGCGGCGTCGCGAGAGGCCTCGTCGAGCGCGGCGTCGAGCCCGTCGATCACTTCGGGGCTGAGCGCATTGACGGGTGGATTGTCGATGCGAATGAGCGCGACACCCTGGTCGGCGCTGAGAGTCACTGGGTTGTTCATCGACCCTTCATCATATCCCCCGGGACGTGCTTGCGGTGGTGCCTCCCTCGACGATAGCCTTCATACGTGGGTTCGATTCGTCTTTCGTCTGGGCTCCTGGTCCTGGTGGCGGTCTTCTTCGCGGTCAGCGCGCTGGCGATCGCCCAGCGGCGGGACGCGTTCGTCGAGTCTCGCGACCACCCAGCCGTCAGCTATACCACGGCGCCAACGTCCGATCCCGTCTCTGCGCTGAATGGAAAGCTCGAAAGCGGCACCGCTGCGCTGAAATACGAGGAGTCCACCGGCTACCTGCAATCGGTGCTGGATGCGCTCGGCGTGCCCGTCGAGTCGCAGATGCTGGTGTTTTCGCAGACCAGCTTTCAGGCGTCGCAGATTCGCATGCACAATCCGCGCGCCGTTTATTTCACCGACTCGGTGGCGGTCGGTTATGTTCGCGGCGGAACCATTCTTGAGGTTGCCGCGCAGGACCCTCGGCAGGGTGTCGTCTTTTACGAGGTCTCCCAGAGTCCGACCACACCGCCGCGATTCAAGCGCAACAACGAATGCCTGGCGTGTCACCTGTCGTGGGAAACGTTGGGCGTACCGGGTTTGATGGTGCAGAGTGTCTACCCGCTGAAGGACGAGTACTCCTACGTCAACGGGTTCACCACCGTCCATGGCAGCCCATTGGAGCAGCGATGGGGAGGGTGGTGGGTGACCGGCGACGCCGGCGGCGCGAAACACATTGGCAACGTCAGCGTCATGTACAACGACAAAGGCTCGAAGCTGCCCAATCCCACGCGGCCGCTGCCGTCGCTGGAAGGATTATTCGAGCTGAAGGGATACCTCGCGCCTTACAGTGACGTTGTCGCGTTACTGGTGATGGCGCATCAGACCAATATGACGAATCTGATCACGCGCACCGGCTGGGAGGCGCGCGTGGCCGCGGCGACACCGAGTCAGGATGCGGCGGCTCGCGTGACCGAGGCAGCGCGCGATCTCGTCGATTACATGCTGTTCGTCGACGAAGCGCCGCTCGCCGGGCCGGTGAAGGGTGGATCAGGATTCGCGGAATCATTCGTCGCCAGGGGACCGAAAGACCAGCAAGGGCGATCGCTGCGTGACTTCGATTTGCGCCGCCGGCTGTTCAAATACCCATGCAGTTACATGATCTACACGCCGGCGTTCGACAACCTGCCTGCGACGGCGAAGAAGGCGGTGTACGCCCGGCTCTGGGAAGTGCTGTCGGGCCGTGACACCCAGCCACGCTACCGCGGGCTCACACTGCAGGACCGCCAGGCCATCGTGTCGATTCTTCGCCAGACCAAGCGCGATCTCCCGGACTATTTCGCGCCTGAGCTAAAGTAGAGTCGACATGCGCTCGTCGTTACGCCTGGTAGCGCTCGTCTGCGCCATCGCGGTTGTCGCAACACTTGAAGCGCAAAGCACCCATTCGTTTCTGGTGCCACTACGGGCCGACGCCGATCGCCTGATCAAGGCAGCAACGGCGGATGACTTCGCATGGCGGCGCCTCGCCGAATTGACCGACACGTTTGGCGCCCGCCTGAGCGGCTCGCCCAATCTGGCCCGCGCGGTTCAATGGTCGGTCCAGACGATGAAGGCCGACGGGCTGGAGAACGTGCACACCGAGCCGGTCATGGTCCCGCGGTGGGTTCGCGGACGCGAGCACGCCGAGATCGTCGAACCGCCGCATCACGAGCTCGCCGTCCTTGGACTGGGCGGAACCGTCGCCACGCCGACAGGCGGCCTCGAAGCCGACCTTCTGGTCGTCAGCAGCTTCGACGATCTGCGAAGTAGAGCCGCGGACGCGCGCGGCAGGATCGTCCTGTTCGACGTCGCATATGGCGGGTACGCGGAAACAGTCACGTACCGCAACGGTGGTGCGCGTGCCGCTGCCCAGGCTGGAGCTGTCGGCGTGCTCGTTCGATCGATCGGGCCGGTGGGCTTACGGACGACTCACACCGGGAGCGTGAACTACGTGCCGGAAGTGCCGGCGATTCCGGCCGCGGCCATCGCGTCGGAGGACGCGAGCCGCCTGGTGCGGCTGGCGCGAAGCGGACGTCGCGTTCGCCTGCGCATCGTGCTCGAAGGGCGGCGTGAGGCCGATTCCGAATCAGCCAACGTGGTCGGCGAGATCGTCGGCCGCGAGAAGCCGAACGAGATCGTGTTGCTGGGCGGTCACCTCGACTCATGGGATGTGGGCACCGGGGCATCTGACGACGGCGTGGGATGCATCATCACGTGGGAAGCGGCGCGCGTGATGGCGAAGCTGGGAATCCGGCCGCGGCGTACCGTGCGCGTCGTGTTATGGACCAACGAGGAGAACGGCCTGCGTGGCGCGGCCGCGTATGCCGATCGCCACGCATCCGCGGCGGGCGATCACGTGTTCGCGCTCGAATCCGATCTCGGAGTGTTTGCTCCCGCCGCGCTCGGGTTCTCGGGCAGCATGGCGGCGCGCGCCATGATCGGACAGATTGCGTCGCTGCTCGAGCCGCTCAACTTTCCGGAGATCACCGCCGGAGGTGGCGGCGCCGACATCGGACCTATCGCTCAGGCCGGCCGCGTTCCGACAATGGCGTACATCGGTGACGCGTCACGCTACTTCGTGATTCATCACACGGCAGCGGATACCGTCGATCGCATTCTGCCGGATGAAGTGTCGAAAGCTGCCGCTGCCGTCGCCGTGGTCGCGTACGCCATCGCGGAGATGCCGGAAAGACTGCCAAAGTAGATCGATCGCACGCTGAAGCGTGCGCTCTACGCGTCCTGGACTCGGGGCATCGCGTACCGCGGAGACTTGAGCGCCGGCGAACTCAGTCGATCTCTGTCAGAGAGACGTCGAGGACACGCGCCTGACGCGGAGCGTGTTGCCACTGCACCAGGATTGGGCTCTGGTAGATGCCCTCGACGATCTTCGGCGTGCCATCGTCACCGGCGGTGACGAGCAGACTGACTGACCGGCGCATGCGGAAGAAGCGCGCTGCCGGAAGGGCCAGCGTTCTGGCCATCACCTTCTCGATGATCGATCCGCGCAGGCCGAAGGCGTCGAGCCCTTTGTTCAGGACGCGCACGAAATCGTACTTGGCGTAGTCGAGCGTTCTGGCAGGAACGGCGAGCGGATTGGCCAAGGCGTGACGCGACTTCTCGGCGACGAATCCCAGCGGATTTCGCAGCACCTCGGCGAGATCGTGTTGCATCAGCAGCGTCTCGTATTCGTTGACCGTCAGCGCGGAATGGCGCTCAACCGGATCGAGCGCAATGCGCAGCCTGCCCTTCGATAACCCGGCCTCCCGAACGAACCGCGAGAGCTGCGCGTAAATGCCGAGACGGGGATCCTTGAGGTTGACCGAGTCGATCGGATGCCCGCTGACGGGAACCTCGATGCGCGTGTTGCGAACGACGCGCTCGCTGTTGAACGCAATCAATCTCGTCAGGCGCCGGCGAGGCTTGCCGTGATTCACGCCGTCGAGGTCGACCCAGCACACCGTCTCGCCATCGCGATTGGGATGCATCACGCACGTGCGCAGACCGCCGGCGATGAACGCGAGATGGGAGTCGGCGTTGCGCGGTTCCACGGCGCGCTGGGCGGCGTCGAGATCATTGCGGCGCTCCAGGCTGTCGTGAGCGTATCCGGCGCCCTCCGGAAAGAGCGCACGAAACGCGTCGACGTAGCCGGGAATGCGATGGGCGCTGAGCCGCGCGGCCAGGCTGCGATCCAGAAAGCCGGCTGTCGTGTGAAACGACCAGTACAGACAGCGAGGGTACGCGCCTAAAGCCTCGTGTTCAGCCGAAAAATGAGATCGGAGATCGACAACGTCGAATCGCGCCTTCGGGGCGAGCTCGAGAGTAAGGTCGAGGGGTTTCTCGGCCATCAAAGCGGACGGTCGTCGGACGCCGACGACTGTGCAACCTGACTAGAGTAACACAGCAGCCGGATTTCGCGCCCGGCGCCATGGCACGAGCTTTGTCGACGTAGCATGGGACAGGACCGATGCGTCGGCGGCTTTTTATCGTCTTTCTGTCATTGCTGTTGCTGGCGGCAGCCGGTGTGCTGGTCGTCCACACACCGCCAATACGATCCTATGCCCTCCAGCTCGCGATCCGTGCTGTCCGCAGCCAGGGAGTGGAGCTTACGGCCGCGCGCCTGGACTACAACCTCGTGACGCGTCACCTGCGTCTCGCGAACGTAACAGTATCTGCGGTTGGTGACGATCGGCCATTCTTCGCCGCCGACGAAGTGCAGGCTACCGCCTCCCAACGAATTTTCTCGGGAGAGGTCAGCTTCGATGAGGTTTCCGTTCGAAACGGTGCGCTCTTCATCGTTCACCGCGCGGATGGCAGCACCAACTTGCCGAAGACATCCGGTCGGCCGAGCGAGACCGACCCAGCGGCGCTTCCAATCGCCCGGGTGAGCGCCCCGCGGCTGGCCGTCGAGTATCGTGATGAGCCCGCCAATCTCACATTCCATGCCCCCGCGCTGACCATCGATCTGTCATCTCGCGGACGCCTCGTGCTCGAAGCGCCCGCGGAGTTCAGCCTCGGCTCGACCACCACGCGCTTCGAACGAATCGAGAGCGAGGCAGCCTTCGACGGGCGTGATCTGCGGCTCTCGAGTCTGCTGCTCGAATCCCCCGAGTTTCGCGGCCAAATCGAGGGCGTCCTCGCCATTATCAGACGGCAGCCCTCGATGGACCTTGGAGTCACTGGCGATGCCGATTTGCGGAATGCGGGGAAATGGTGGGGACAGACCGACGACGCGATACGAGGGGGGATCCATCTCGAGGGAACCGTCAGCGGTCCGTTAGGGGATCCGGTCGCGAGCCTGGAAGTCTCCTCAAACCTGGTGTCGTGGCAGCGACTCGATTTCGCCGATGTGGCTGCCGCAGTGCGTCTCGATGCCGAAGGGCTGCGGCTCGATCAGTCTCGACTGCTCCTTGCAGGAGGTCAGCTGACCGCAACCGGTGATCTGATGTGGGGGCCGGAGCTCGCGAACATCAAGGCGGCGTGGCGGAACGTCGATGCGGCGCCATTCGTGTCCGCGATCAGCGACGCCACGGTAACGCCCTCCGGACGAGTGTCCGGGGAGGCGACTGCCGCTGGATCAATCGGCTCGATTGAGGGGTGGAACGTGGACGCCCGCGTGGCGCTGGCGGATGGAGTACGAGGGCGTCGGCGAGTTCCCGCCCCAGGGGAGACGCGATTCCGCCTTGCCGAAGGAACCTGGGGACTCGAGTCGAGTCACGTCGTGGGTGACGTGGTCCCCGTTACGGTCTCGCTGACGGGCCGCCTGCGCGGCGGTGACGTAAAGAACTCGGGGATGACTGGAACGCTGCAGGTATCCGAAACCGATCTTCAGGCGATCTTTCAGATGCTCTCAGAGACGGGTCTCGTCACCGTTCAACAGGACGTTGTTTCTGGAGCGATTCGGGCGAACGCTGACGTCACGGGGACCGTTGCGCGGCCAGTCCTGCAGTTCGTTGTCGAAAGCGACCGCGTGGCTGCCGGAGGGCAACGAGTCGTCGACGTGAAGGCGCGTGGGAGCCTCGATGGCTCGATGGTTCAGCTCGATGAGTTGACCGCGGCGCAGGCGATGCCATCGGGCGGGGAGAACGCGACAGGCCAACTGAGAGTCAGCGGGAAGTTCGATTTGAATAGTCAGGCTTATAGCGGAGCCGCCAATGCCACCTCCTGGCGTCTCTCATCTACCCCCGATCTCCCCCTTTCAGGTCTCGTCGATATCGATTACTCGGGCGAAGGACGGGGAGGGATGTTCTTCGGGAAAAGCCACATCGCTTCGAATCTGATTGTCTCGGACGACGTCGCGCTTGGCGAAGTCGTGGCCGACGTCGACCTGCAGGGCGACCGCGCGAACATCGCCGCGCGAGCCCCGGATTTCAACGCAGTAGCCGACGCGCGTGTGCGGCTCGAGCCGCCATACGCAACGACACTTCGAGTCAACGCCGAGGCGCTCGACCTCGCCCGGGCTATCAGCGGCATCGACGTGCCCGTCATGCTCGACGGAACCGCCAACGTCCAGCTCGAGGCAGAGGGGTCAATCGAGCAGTGGCGTAACGGGCGCGCTTCTCTCGAAGTCGCGACGTTGGATGGGCACGTACAGAG
>JBKPNV010000357.1:0-6549 GCA_046732795.1 Acidobacteriota bacterium | reverse complement strand
GCCAACAGGTCGGCATCCGCGTACTGCTGGATGGACTCGACTCCGTCGCGTACGTTCCGCCAGAACTCGTCGACCGTTCGCGCGCCCGGGAAGCGTCCGGCCATCCCGATCACCGCGATATCGGTGAGAAGCGCTTCGGCAGGTGTGCTCATGAAGTGTGCATCTGCGTCGACCAGGACTCAGGCATCTCGTTCGACGCTGTCGGGGTCCCCGGCCGCACGACCAGCCTGAGAGCGCCGGGCTCTCATCGTGACCGATCGTCGCCGCATCTCGGCACGATCGGCAACCGCGGCCCGCGTTTGCTGCTCAGTGCCGCCGCCGCCCAGGAACTGGGCAAGCGAGCGGATCGTCGGGAAGCGAAACAGATCGGTCATCGAGATTGACTGGTCGAATGCCTTCTTCAAGCGTCGATGCGCCTGCACGGCCAAGAGGGAATGACCCCCGAGGTCGAAGAAGTTGTCCTGTGTGCCCACCTCTTGAAGCTGCAGGACGTCTCGCCAGATGCTCGCGATCAACTCTTCGATCTCGCCAGCCGGAAGTTCGGCTTGCGCCGGCGGCGCGACCGTTATCGGCGTCCTCGGAGGCGGCAGCGACTTCCGATCGATCTTTCCGTTGGGCGTAAGCGGAAAAGACGACAGGGTGACGAAGTGCTTGGGCACCATTACCTCAGGCAGACGCGCCTCCAGGTGACTGCGCATCGCCCCGACGTCCACGGCCTGGGCGACGGCGCGCGGCACGATGTACGCCACGAGGCGTTTGTCACCGGGTACGTCCTCGCGAGCCACGACGACGACCTCCCGAACGGCCGGATTCTCGGCAATGGCGCGCTCGATTTCGCCGAGCTCGATGCGGTGTCCTCGTATCTTGACCTGGTGATCGATGCGTCCAAGGAACTCCAGCACTCCGTCGTCGCGCCATCTCACGAGATCGCCCGTTCGATACATGCGTCCGCCGCGATACGGGTCGGGCACGAACCGATCGGCGCTCAACTCGGGGCGATTCCAATAACCTCTGGTCGTGCCGTCGCCTCCGATGTAGAGCTCGCCAGAGGCGCCAATCGGCCGGGGTTGTCGATTGCGATCGAGCACGAACACGCAGGTGTTTGCAAGGGGCTTTCCAATTGACACGCGACGATCATGCAGCCCGATGGTCGCAGATGTCGACCAGACACAGGTTTCAGTCGGGCCGTACATGTTCATGACCGTGCCGCGAACCGTACCCAACAGCTCACGTGCCAGGTCGAGGGAGCACGCCTCGCCACCAACCAGCAACGTCTGGAGCGACCCGACAGCCTCCCGGGTGGCCTCATCCTGCAGCAGCATCGCTGCCATGGACGGGGTGCATTGCAGATGGGTGACTCGATGGGTCCCAATGAGCTCCGCAATCGTGCCGTCGTCGGGGTCCGCCGACGCGTTGGGCGTTGCAAGCTCGCGCAGCTGAGCAAGGAAGTGGAGGTGAGCGAGCACCGTCTCCGTGTCCACGCCGAAATCAATCAGGCAAGCGATGTCGTCGACACCGATCGCCTTGAGCTTGTCGACGAACGCAAGAACTCCCTGCGGCGTGCCGAACAATCCACTTGTCTCGTAGTAGCGCTCGAACGAGTAATCGAGGAGAGCGTCCATCTCCTCACCGGAGAGATTCGACAAGCCCAGGTCCGCCTGGCCGTCGCGCTTCTTGAAGGCGGGAAACGCCGAGGCATACTGCTTGATGAGGCTGACTGAGCTCCGCAGGTACTCGATGAGCGGCTGCCGTACCGTGCGCTTCACCTGATCATCGTCGGTACCGATGAAGGTGTGCAGCATCAACGACACGAAGCCGTTGCCCGGATGGTCGGCCTCACGCCAGGCTGCACGATAGATCGCAAGGTTGGACGACAGCGAATCGAGGCTCTGACCGAGCAGGTGGGTGAGCACCCTGGCGCCAATACGTCCTGCCGTGGCAAATGTTTCGGGGTTCCCTGCAGCGGTCAGCCAGACCGGCAACTCTTTCTGGACCGGTCGCGGGACTATGCCGACCTCGATCATCTCGCCTTTGGAGTTGGGGAACGCACTCTTGCGTCCCCGCCAGAGCTCGCGCACGGTCTCGATGTCCCGAAGCATGATCTGCTTCGCGTTCTCGTGATTCTCGGGCCGCAGCACGAAGTCGTCGGGCTGCCAACCCGAGGCGAACGAAATAGCTGCTCGTCCGCCTGAGAGGTTGTCGACGACCGACCATTCCTCCGCGACCCGCAGCGGATGGTGCAGAGGCAGGACGCAACTGCCGGCGCGGAGCTGCACGCGCTTCGTTATGGTGGCGATCGCCGCGCTCGTAACGGCGGGATTCGGGTACAGACCGCCGAAGGCGTGAAAATGGCGCTCTGGCGTCCATACGGCTGCGAATCCGTTCTCGTCGGCGAATCGCGCACCGTCGAGGAGCAGCCGATATTTGCTCTGTGCGTCCGTCGTCGACTCGTCGCTGGAGAAGTAGAAGAGGCTGAAATCAATCGGGGTCGAGCGCTGACGCGGACGCTGGCGCCGCACTTCGTGCTCACCTTCGTACATCACTACCTTGAAACCTCGCGACAGCGTCCACAACAATTCGAGCACGGAGATGTCGAACGAGAGGCTGGTGACCGCCAGCCAGACACCATCACGCGTCCCGAGGGAGTCGTCCATTGCGGCAAAGAAGTTCACCACGTTCCGGTGCTCGACCATCACCCCCTTGGGCGTGCCGGTGGACCCCGACGTGTAGATGACATATGCGAGGTGATGCGAGGCGACGTCCCGACGGAAGGAGGCCGTGACCGGCTCGTCGAACACGCCGTCGAGGCTCACGACGGTCGGCTCCGTCTCCAAGTGAGGAAGGGTTCGCCCCTGTCGAGTCACGAGGGCTGTCACTCCCGCGTCCCTGATCATGAAGTCGAGCCGTTCTCTCGGGTAGCTCGGATCGAGCGGCACATACGCGCCGCCCGCTTTGAGGATCCCCAGCAGCCCCACGAGCGTCGCCGACGATCGATCGGTCGACAAGCCGACCAGGCACTCGGGGCCTACGCCTAGCGACTGCAGTCGGTGCGCGAGTTGGTTGGCGCGCGCGTCAAGCGCGCGATACGTGAGCGCTCCGTCCGATGCGACGACCGCGAGGGCGTCCGGCGTACGAGCCGCCTGCGCCTCGAACAGCTGGTGCACACAACACTTCGTGTCATACGTGCGTCGCGTTGCGTTCCAGTCCTCGATGCTCGTACGCCATTCCTGCTCGGGCAGCAGCGGGAGCGTCGCGAGCGGATGGTCGGGATCATCCAGTGCAGCCGCGAACAACACGCAGAACTGTTCGATCATTCTCGACACGACTTCCGCCGACAGCCGGGCCGTGTCGTAAATCCATCGAAGGCGATCGGCGATGACGACGGTCAACGCACAGCCGGGTGGAGGCGCTGCCAACGAGACCTCGGGCACGAGCACGAATCCCAGGGCGACCGTCGCACGGCTGCCTTGGAGCTGCGGATATCGACTGAAGACGTCGGTCGCGAACGTCCCTTTGGTTCGCAGCTGTGTGCGCTCTCTCTGGACGCGCTCGCATGCCGATCGAAGACCCTCATCCATGATGAGGTCCACGCGCATGGGCAAGTACGCAGAGAACCATTGCTCCACGCCGGCCGCAGTGTCCGACAGGTGCGTGTCGGCGTAGGCGCACGCAAAGGCAGGACGGTCGCCCAACCGTGCGAAGTACGCCTGCAGGCCCGCGAGAAGGCCATCGTCTAAATTCCCTGCGATGGCCGAGGCCCGCTCTGCCCGGTCGGGGATCGGGACGTCTACATGCGCGTAAGCCGGTGGACCCTCGGGCACCGACGAGGCGAGCGCGCCGAAGTCGAAGGGTTCCGCGGTCGCGAGATGCTCGACCCAAAACGCCTCGTGACGCGCCACGGCGCGATTGAGTGTCGTCAGGCGTGCAGCAAGCGCCTCCTCGAGAATCTCGAACCTGTCGCCGCCCTTAACACCAGGCTCCCCGATCTTCGCGGGCGTTCCGTCGGGCTGAATCAGGCGAGGCAGGAACATATCGTTCGAGCCTGTGGCCACCACGAAACCGGCGTCGTCCCTGCGCACGATGGTCCCGGGCGCACAGCCGCTCCGCTCGTTCAACGCGTCGGCAACCGGCACCACCCACACCGTGCCGCCAGCGACGGTCTTGGCACGCCCAATGGGGTTCGGGTACTTGTCGCCGAAATCGAGCGCTCGCACCAGCGCCGCAATGTCGTCCGCACTGCGCCGCCAATCGATGGAGCATGCTGCGGCCGGCCGATCCGACTGGCGATGAAACTGGGATGGATCGGGGACTTGCGAGGTCCCCACGGGCTCGCCGCGCTCCAACTCGAGGATTAGCTCTTCGAAGGTATCGAGTCCGACTTCGTAGCACTTGGTATTCAGCGTCAGTGCGGTCTCGCCCTCGCTCACCTCGAACAGGCGCTGCTTCAGGATGTTCCCCGCGTCGATCGCACCGGTCATCGCGTGCCAGGTGATTCCGTGCGAAAGCTCGCGGGCGATGAGTGCCCACACCGGGGCGAACAAGCCCGCGTGGCGGGGGAGTGGACCGTCGTGGAAGTTGATCGCCGCACGTCGAGCCAGGCGAAGGACGCCCGACGGCAGCACCAAGCGATTACCGATGGAGAACAGGTAGTCACATCGCAGATCATCGCGCTCGAGAAGCGCCGCGGGGCCGTCGAATAATGGAATCCCGAGTGACTCGGCCCACGTCCGCAGGGAGTGGTCGGACGTGACGACGGCCAACAGTCGGTGGCCGCGCTCGACGAGGAGCTTACCGCATTGAAGCGTTAGCGATTCGGCACCAACGAGGATGCAATCCTGAAGCGTCGTCATGAGAAGCCGATGCCGTCGTGACGAGTCCACTCCGAACACGCGCACCGCCGCGGCGTGCTACCGGCACATGCGCCCGAATTCCCTGCGTCAAGTCTAGCAACTCTCTCGAGATGATAACGTTCCTGCCTCCCAGCGTGAATACCCATGGGATAGGAACGATTACGCTTTTGATCGCGTCGTCACTGGGCGGCTCGCAAGTGCACGCATGTGCGCGCCCGCACCCGCTTCTTACGACGGCGTGAGCAGGAACCCGCGCTGCTCGCCGTTACGCCAGCCGCTACCGACAATCTGTCCGGACTCGTTGATGTCACGCGCTTCCGTTAAGACCCACCCCAACCCGGCGGGAATGAGCCCGTTGAGATCGCGCATGACACCATCCACGACGACCACGGCACGCGCCGAACGGTTACTGCCTTCCGAGACGCCAACGATGTCGCCGCGCTCGTTTATGGCGTAGGCGGAGCTTTGCCTCCCCCCTGGGAGCGTGCCGAGATCCCGCAGACGGCCACCTGAGAACAAGAAGGCGTGATGCTCACCGTCACCAACATCGCCATCACCGACGACGTCTTCGCGGTTATTGAGATCGCGTGCCGTCGTCAGCTGTCCCCCCAATGATCCGATTGCCACCAATGTGCCGCCGCTCAACAGGAATGAGCGGTGCTGCGCATAGTCGGCGTGAGGTTCCGAGCTGAAATAGCCGGCCACGCTGCCGCGGTCGTTTACCGCAACGGCAACGCCATCTTCGCCGCCAAACGTGCCAAGGTCTTCGACCTGAAAGTCGCGGTAGCGAAAGATGCGATTGCGAGCCGACATGTGCTCGCCGGCAGTGGTGTAGTACCCGATGACATCGCCGAGACTGTTGATCGCGACAGCGGTGCCGAAGTCGCCCGCCATGTGTGGATCGAGTGCGGCGAGTTCGATTGTTCCGCCCGTGATAGTCGTCACGAATGCGTGAAAGCGCCCCGCCGCGTCCTGCGCGCGGCCGACGATGATTCCGCTGTCGCTTACGCGATAGGCAAAGCTGTCCTCCCCTCCGAGCGTGCCGAGATCGAGGAGGGATCCGCCCGTATACAGGAATCCTCGCGTGAACCCGTCGCCCGTTGACGCGAATCCGACGATAGCGCCGCGGTTGTTGAGGCCCATCGGGGTGGTTTGCCGACCGCCGAGCGAACCGAGATCGGTGATCGTGTAGGTTGGCGGCGTTGCGGACGCGCCTGCGCCCGCGACGAACAGGTAGAGCGCGATGCAGGCGGCGCCGCCGACCGATGTGTGTCGCATAACACCCTCTCTGCTGCGCATCAACGGTTACGCATTTTCAGCGTGTTGGAAAAAGCGGAATTGCCAAGTGTGTTGAACGCTCGGATCCGGTAGTACACGAACTTCGTCGTTCCCGCGCTGGGGTCGAGGTACGTCGAAACGTTCTGAGCCACAGTCCCGATTTGGGTATACGTCTTACCGTCATCGGTCGAGCGGAAAATCGCGAAGCCGGTCTCGTTGTCAGACGTGTCGGTCCAGGTGAGCGCCACTCCGTCGCTCCTGAGAGTTCCGATCAACCCGGTTGGCGCAGACGGGGGTTGCGGCGCAGTGGCGAGGGTCGTGGCGCTGGTCGGCCCGGCGTAACTGGACGTGCCGCTGGTGTTATAGGCGCGGACCCGATACCAGTATTGCGTGGCCGCCGTCAGCCCGGTGTTTGGGTAGC
>JBKPNV010000356.1:0-7789 GCA_046732795.1 Acidobacteriota bacterium | reverse complement strand
TGCGCGAGCGGCAGCGTGCCGAGACTGGCGTGCGGATCCTGCGTGAAGACGACCACCTCGCAGGCTCCGCGCGCGGGGCGTGTCTCCACGATGGTCGTGGGCGGATCGTGAGCGCTCATGGCGAATGTCGGAAACCGGTTGTCGAAGACGGCGACATCGTAGTTGCCGGCCGGCAGCTCGGTAGGGTGCGACGGGTCCGAGGTCGGGGCGAGAGGATTGAAGTCGGCGGGTGGCAGAAACGTGCGGTTCTGCCGATGACCGGCATAGGCGACCCACTCCTCACGGAGCGGGTGCCAACGCAAATGGGGATTGGCCGGTTCAATGTCTCCCGGCGGAGAAGGTGCTGAGATCTCGCCCTCGATCTCATCTCGCGCATAGAGGATCAGCGCCCGTCCGTCGGCTTTGCGGAGAGTTCGCTTGTACATCGCAGCCCCGCAGCTATTCGGACGGCGCCGGTTCGGTATCGCTGCCGTCGGGATTGGGCAACGATACGGGAATACTGCCCACCAGAGGCGCGTTCACATCGAACTGTATCGACTCACCCGTTGTTGCGGCGGCGATGATGTTCAGCGGGAACTTTGGTGTCCGGTCGGCGTAGAGGAGGCCGTTGGCCTCTTGATAGGTGTCGGCGAACTGCGTGTAGCAAAAACCGCAGAAGATGCGAATCGAGTGAATCACCGACAGCAGCTCTCGATAGCGCGCGGCGAATTGCTCCGCGCTCTCCACTGTTGAATAGCCCCAGGCGCCCGGTGTGCGCGAGAAGGTGATACCGCCGAATTCAGACAGCACGATCGGCTGGTCCTGATGCCTGTCGCCGTCGAGCACGAGCAGACGGCCGCCAGGGCGCTCGCGTTTGAACAGGCGCGGGATCTTTTCCGCCGTTGGATACCGGCGTGCAATGCGCTCTGGAACGCTGTCGTAGTCGTGAATCCCGATGATGTCCGTCGCTACGCTCTCCCAGCCGTCGTTCCCGATGACCGGACGAGTCGGGTCGAGTGTCTTTGTGAGGTTGTAGAGGGCGCGAACGTAGTGCCGCTCTGCGGGATTCGAGGGCAGGTTCGGGACGCCCCACGATTCGTTGATCGGCACCCACGCGCAGATGCAGGGGTGGCTGCTGTCTCGTTCGATCGCCGACGTCCATTCCTCGATCAGCCGATGGACCGAGTGCTGCGTGAAGCGATAGGCGCTCGGCATTTCTTCCCACACGAGCAGGCCCAATCGATCCGCCCAGTACAAATAGCGGGGGTTTTCGATCTTCTGGTGCTTCCGCACGCCGTTGAACCCCATCGCCTTGGCCAGCTCGACGTCTGCCCGGATTGCCCGATCATCAGGCGCTGTGGTACCCGACTCGGGCCAGTAACCCTGATCGAGCACCATCCGCAGGGTGTACGGACGCGCATTCAGGATGAAACGATTGCTCTCGACCGACACCGATCGGAGCGCCGTGTAGCTCGACACCTGGTCGAGGAGTTCGCCGCGATCGCCCCACAGCTCGATCTCCACATCGATGAGCGTGGGTGTCGTCGGGTTCCACAGCAGGCCGTTGCGGTAATCGTCGATCCCGGGATCAGAGAGCGCGATGCGACGGTGTGCCTCGCCCGCGACTACGGCATAGGTATCATCGACAAGCAGGGCGTCTCCCGCGGTCATCTTCACGTGAAGCCGGAGACCCTCGCGTCGATCGCCTCCAAGCCACGCTTCGAAGCCAATCTCCCAGCGCTCCAGATTCGGGGTCCATCGCAGCCAGTCGACGTAAGTGGACGACACGTGCTCGAGCCACACGGTCTGCCAGATGCCGGACGTCCGGTGGTACCAGATCGAATGCGGATCTTGCAGCCAGTCCTGTTTTCCACGCGGTTTGGCCAGATCGGAAGGATCGTCCTGAGCCCGCACGACGATGGCAATCGTTTGGGAGCGGCGCGCGAAATGCGTGATGTCAATCGTGAAGGGCGTGTATCCACCCTGGTGCCGCGCCGCCTCTGAGTCGTTGATCCAGACCGTGGCGACGTAATCGACAGCACCGAAGTGCAGCAAGAGGCGCTGGTCTTCGCGTAGCTCCGGCGTGTCGAGTTCGCCGCGGTACCAGCACGCACGAAACAAATCCGTTCGACCGATGCCACTGGCCTTGCTCTCCGGCGCGAACGGAACCACGATCGTCGTCGTCCAGTCGACCTCGTCGGGATGACTCCACTCGCCCGCGGCATCGATTGCGAAATCCCACTCACCGTTGAGTGATGTCCACTCCTTGCGTTTCAACATCGGGCGGGGATAGCCGTGGCCGAGGCTGTCCAACGCATCCGCGGGCTGAGCCATGTGTTTTTGACACCTAGCAACATCCAAGCCGCCGCCGCACGCTCATGCGCGTTTCAGTCATCTGCGTCTTCAACTCAACCGCACGCCGCTCGTCGTCACCTGCGATCCGCGAGAATCACGAGGTTCGCGATGAGCTGTATGTCTTGCAATTCGCCCATGCGGTGCGGGCCCCGTTAGACGCGAGGCGTGAATACAACTCAGGCACTGAACAGACCCGTGGCGCCGCGCAACGGCGCTGGATGCTCAGCGAGCGGGGTGGTCCACGTAGCGCCCCTCGGCGGGCCGCGCGATCTCGTCGAAGCGTTCCGCAAGTTGTTGCAGCGCGCTCTCGACGGCGGGACCCGCCATCGGACGTCCGTGGCCAGGCACGACGATCGCTGGTCGAAGTTCGGCGAGTCGACGGACCGAGTCGCGAGCGGCGTCCCAGTCAGTCGTGAAGTACGCCGGGGGGCCGTGAAGCTCGGGATCCTGCAATGCGACCTTCAGGAACGACTCCTGTTTGGTTGTACAGAAGGCGTCGCCTGCAATCAGCACGCGATCTGATTCACGGTACAGCGACACATGTCCGGGCGTGTGACCCGGCGTGTGGATGAGACGCCAGCCCGGCAACGACGCAATCGTTCCGCTATCAGGGAGCTGGCGCAGCCGCGATCCGAGGTCGATCGGATTCCGTGGATAGAGCGACGCCATACGCGCCATGAGCCCTCCCCCTACCGACGGATCCGGTGGCGGGTACGAACGTTGTCCCGTCAGGTATCCCATCTCATCGGCATGCGCGTAAACCGGCACGTTCCACTCGTCGAGGAGGGTATCGATTGCGCCAACGTGGTCGAAGTGCCCGTGTGTGAGCACGACCACTTCCGGCGCGCTGCCGCCGAAATGATCGCGCGCCCACTTCCGGATGCGCCCCGCGGAACCGTTGAGCCCGGCATCGATCAACGTCCAGGAGCCGTTATTGCTCACCGCAAAAACATTCACGAAGAGAATCCGTAGTCCCACCACGCCCGGTGCGATTGACGTCAGCGGCACGATCTCGTCGGATGGGATTTCCAGCTTGTCCATGGCGGAACTCCTTCCTGCGCCTTGCACACCACTCGCCAGTGAGCCCCCGGCGTCCTCAGCCTGGGCTGGCGGCGATCCGCGGCATATAATCGCGCCGCCGATGCCAACAGGACGTCGCCGCGCGATGCGGCTCTCACAGGCCGTGCCGGCGTGCGCGCGCGCCCTCATCGCGGTCGCAGGGATCGCCTCTGCCTGCCCGACGGCCGTTGCGCAGGACCTGTCTACTCCCTCGGGACCCTTTGAGGCTCCTGCGCCAACGGGAGGCGTGCCGCTCTACCCCGAGGCTCCGCCTCCGCCGATCGCTCCCGATGTCATCACGCGAGACGAGGAAGGGCGCGCGACTCTACGAGCGGTGCGAATCAGTCAGCCGCTGCGCATCGATGGCGCACTCGACGAAGCGCTCTATCACGACGTCGCCTCGATTTCAGATTTCATCCAGGTCGAGCCGCAGGGCGGGCAGGCTGCCACGGAACGCACTGAGACGTGGGTCGCGTTCGACGACGACTACGTCTACGTGTCGTTCCGCGTGTGGGATAGCCAAATGGAAACGCTCATCGCGACCGAGATGCGGCGAGACAGCACCAACAGCTGGCAGGGCAATGACCTGGTCTCATTCATCTTCGACACCTTCTACGATCGACGGAGCTCGTTCACGTTCACGATGAACCCGCTCGGTGGCCGATCGGATGGGACGATGGTGAACGACCGGCAGTACAGCAGCGACTGGAATCCCGTCTGGGAAATGAAGGCTGGCCGTTTCGATGGCGGTTGGTCGGTCGAAGCCGCGGTGCCGTTCAAGTCGTTGCGGTACCAGCCGGGCACGACACAGGTGTGGGGCTTCAACGCGATGCGGGTGAAGCGCTCGAAGAACGAGATCTCCACGCTTACGCGCGTGCCGCCGGCGCGAGGGCAATCAGGGTTCCAGCAGGCGCAGTTCGCCGCATCGCTCGTCGGGATCGAAGCGCCGCGTGCCGGGCTCACGATGGATTTCAAGCCGTATGCGATCTCGAGCGTGACGACCGACACCGTTTCCACCCCGCGCCTCTCGAACCATCCCGAGGCCGAGGCCGGCCTCGACGTGAAGTACGCCGTGACGCAAGGCCTGGTGACCGACCTGACGATCAACACTGACTTCGCACAGGTCGAGGCCGACGAGCAGCAGGTCAACCTCACGAGGTTCAGCCTGTTTTTTCCTGAGAAGCGCGATTTCTTCCTCGAGAACCAGGGCACGTTCTCGTTCGGCGGCGTGCAGATCAACAGCGCCGGCGGCAATTTCGGCGGCGGCTTCATCGGCGGCACAAGCGCTGCGCCGGTCATGTTCTACAGCCGCCGGATCGGGCTGTACCAGAATCACGAGGTGCCGCTCAACGTCGGCGGACGGCTCACAGGACGCGCTGGCAAGTACAGTGTCGGTATTCTCGACATTCAGACCGGCGACAAGGAAGAAGAGTTCGGCGCGCCCGCGACCAACTTCAGCGTGGTTCGCGTGAAGCGCGACGTGCTCCGGCGCAGCAGCATCGGCCTGCTGTTCACCAACCGATCCGAGTCCGCTATCGTCACCGGCGCCAACCGCGCCTACGGCATCGACGGCACGTTCGCGTTCTACGAGAACCTGCAGATCAACACGTATTGGGCTGCGACACAGACCGACGGGCTCGTCGGGAGCGACGATGCCAGCTATCGCGGGCAGCTCGATTACTCGGGCGACCGCTATACCGTGCAGCTCGAACACCTGAAGATTGGTGACGACTTCAACCCGGAGATCGGGTTCCTGCGTCGCGACGACATGGTGCGCGAGTACGCTCGGTTCAAGTTCAGTCCGCGTCCGCGCAAACAAAACGCCATTCGCAAGTACGTCTACGACGCGGCGATTGAGTACATCGAGGACGGCGCCGGCCGTCTCGAGTCGCGCGAGCGCGCGGCGGAGTTCGCGCTCGAGTTCCAGAGCGCCGATCGTTTCACCCTGAATTACACCAACTCGTTTGAGTACTTGCCGGTGCCTGCTTCAATCGTCGGCGTCATTCTGCCTATCGGTGAGTACACCTTCGATACGTTTCGGATCGGCTATAGCATCGGCCAGCAACGCCTCGTCTCTGCCAACGTGACTGCGGAGTTCGGCACCTTCTACAACGGTCGCAAGCGGTCGTTCAGCGCGACGCGCGGACGGGTACCGATCACGAATCAACTGTCGGTGGAACCGACCTACACGTTCAACCATGTGACACTCGAGCAGGGGAAGTCCGTCACCCATCTGGCCGGGTCGCGTGTGACCTACTCGATGACGCCGCTGATGTTCGTGAGTGCGCTGCTGCAGTTCAACTCCGGAACCAGCACTGTGTCGAATAACGCGCGATTCCGCTGGGAGTACCGGCCTGGCAGCGAGCTCTTTGTCGTTTACAACGAGGAGCGCAACACGCTGACTCCGAGCCCGTCCTCCCTCAACAATCGGTCGTTCATTCTCAAAATCAATCGCCTCTTCAGACCTTAGCGCGATCTGGTCCTTGGTTCTCAGTCCTTGATCTTGGTCCGTTCTTGATCCTGGGTCTTTTCTTGGCGCAGGGCATTTCGTCCGCTTTGACGTCGCAGAGTTGGTGGCCGGTTGGGACAATTGTTCAACGGGGGACGACCACGAATGCGCGACAGCTCGCCCTCAGACCGGCAACTTCGGACAGGGCGCCATCGCGAATCGGCGTCGATCTTGCAAAATTGAAATTAGCTTCAGGACTGTCCGATGAATGCCCACAAACTGCTGAGCGCTCTTGTCTTCGTCGCGTGCGCCGTATGGATCATCTTCGCCTTCGCAGGCGGCATCCGTTTCGATCGCTACCACCACCTCAGCGGACGAGCTAAGCCGGGCGGATTCGATCCGGTTCCCGTCTTCCACCAGACGGAAGCAGAGCTGTCGTTCCGAGGTGCTCATTGCGGCGCTGCTACTGTGCAGGGTCACCAGTTACCTCATTGCACGTTGTAGCGCTCGGGGCTGGAATCGTTTCAGCCCGCGCGGCCTGGCCTCTATGGTCCAACCGCAGCCTTGACGCACACTAGGGGCTGCGAATGGACTCGACAGTCTGGCCTCGTGTCGCAGTCGTGGGTGCCGGCGCAGTCGGCAGCTATTTTGGCGGGATGCTCGCGCGCGCCGGTGCCTCCGTCACATTGATCGGACGAGCCGCCCACGTCGACGCCTGGGAGCGCGACGGTCTCATTCTGGACAGCGTAAATTTTCAGGAGACCATCCGCGTTGCCGCATCTACTGACGTCGCGGCCGCGCACGACGCCGAGCTGGTGCTTTTCAGCGTCAAGACGCTGGACACCGAGCGCACGGCCCGCCACCTGGCAAATCATGTCCGCCCCGACGCGCTGATCGTCGATCTGCAGAACGGCGTCGATAACGTCGCCCGAATGAGAGCCGCCGGCGGCCTCGACCCGATCGCCGCGGTTGTCTATGTCGCGAGCTCAATGCCCGGTCCGGGGCGCGTCGCGCACGGTGGCCGCGGGGATCTGCTCATTGGCGATCTTCCCGGGCGTCCAGCGCCGCCGCGGCCTGCAGCTCTCGAGCGAGTGGCCGACTGGTTCGAATCGGCAGGCGTCCCCTGCCGCGTCTCCGATACCATCGAAGCCGACCTCTGGATCAAACTGATCACGAACGCCGCGCTCAACGCCATTTCCGCGGTGGCGCGTTGCCCTTACGGCGATATTGTCAGAAGCGCGGAGCCGCGTGAGACTGTGCGTCAACTCGTCGAGGAGTGTGTGGCAGTCGCTCGGGCGGATGGCGTCGCGTTGCCGGAGCACGATTTCGTCCAGATGGTGTGGCGATTTGCCGAGGCCTTCCCCGCAGTCTACTCGTCGACGGCGCAGGATCTCGAACGGCGCAAGCGCACGGAGATCGATGCCCTGAACGGGTTCGTCGTGCGCCGCGGCCTTCAACGTGCCATCCCGACACCCGTCAACCAGACGCTCGTCTCGCTCATTCGCCTCCGCGAGGCGCAGCTCGAAGGCGATGCCGCCGCACAAGTCGGTCCTTGACAGCTCTGGCGCGCCTGTGGTTTTCTGACCTCGTGCAGTTCACCGTTACGATTTCCCGCTACCACCGCGTCACCACCAGGACTGGCGCGCCAGGAGACGTACACAGGTGAGCTGACCATTCGGTAGACCCAAAGTCGAAGCCACGAAGGAGCCATCACCTGTAACGCAGGTGGCGGCTCTTTTTTTTTGGACGCCAGGACGGTTGATCTCCAAATGACTGCGCCCCTTGATGCTCCTCGCGACCCGCGACGTCTGAGCCAGTCGCTTCAGCTCGTGCTGCGCCGTTACGCTGCGCAGATCATGCGACGACCCTGGATCGCGATGCCGGCGCTGCTGCTCCCGGCGCTGGGTGACGTGTTGACCGTGTACGCGCCGCCGCTCGTCGTTGCGA
>JBKPNV010000355.1:0-4333 GCA_046732795.1 Acidobacteriota bacterium | reverse complement strand
GTGTGCGCATCGGGCGCCATTGACTTGCCTGCGAACAGCGCCGGCACGAAGACCAGCAGCCAGAGCAGCGGGTTGTGCCGAAGCTCCTTCAGCAGGAAATTCATCGTCGGACGTAGCAGCGCAACTCGCGTGCCGGAACTGCGTCGAGCCGAGATACACGCAGTTCTTGAACAACTCTTACGTCGGCAAGCGCAGCGTGAGGAATTGAACGAGGGCAGTCACGGCCCCTGCGTTTGCGGCCACGACATCCCGCGACCCGTCCTCAGTCCGTTCGTCCTTGGTTCACCATTGCGAGGCGCGGGCGGTGCACGTAGACGATGGCGGCCCCTCCCGGGACGGCGGCCACGCCGACGGGAAAGTCGCGTCCGTGTCGAGTGACGGTTCGGCCGGCAATGATCCCGACCGCCGAGCCGAAGACGGCATCACTGAGCCAATGTCGATCGGCAGGCAGCCGTGAGATCGCCACGTACGACGAGAAGATGTACGCAGGCACGGCGTACCTCCATCCCATGTGCCGCTCGAGCGCGGTTGCAAATGCGAAGGTGTCCGCGGAATGCCCCGATGGAAATGACCTGCGGTCGCTGCCATCTGGCCGTTCCCGGTTTGTTGCGTATTTGAGCGTTTGCGTCATCATTTCGCTGATGGCGAGTGCCTCGATCAGATCCATACCGACGTGTGACACCTTGGGCTGATCACGCGAGCGGCCAACGATATACGTCGCTGTTGCCGCCCCCAGCAGCACCGGCAGGCTGCCGATATATTTGCCGGGCAGAAAGAAGTCGTGCGCGAAATCGCTGTTCACGAGTGACTCATTGACGTTGTCGTCGGCCGGGTGTGCAGCGAGCGCGAGACCCCCGCCGACGCCGACCCAGAAGAGATTCTCTTTGGACGGCAGATGAATCACGTCCTGCCCGAGATCCTTGATCAGCGCCTTGATACCGGTGTGCCGCGGAGTGGGCGGCGGGCCCTCCGGTTGCTTCACTACCTGTCCGGCGTCGGCGACAACGGCGGCAAGCGACCCCGCGAGTGAGTCGCCGAGATCGCTCCCGACTTGCGCTCGAAGGGGACTGGCGGCGCCGAGAACCAGGATGCAGGCGAAATATAGATGGCGTATGAAACCGTTCATGACCGTCCCCTGCTATGCGAATCGATCGACCGGTTCCGTCGTGACGTCCAGGCGTGCGACGACCGGCGACTCACTAAAACGACGATGGGACGGGTCTTATAGTCGGAGCGCGATGGGAGGACTGCATGTGGGAACCGGCGGGGCGACGCTGGTGCGAACAGACTGGGTAACCGCGATCGACTTGGCGTTCGTATGCCCGTGGGTACGGCGCACTCGCAGCAGCAGGTTCACACGTGTGTGAACGGCGGACAGCGCCAGGCCGACACACAAAGCCGCCACGACGACGTCGGACTCCGTGTCGTTCCCATCTGCGAGCGTCTGGTCCCAGCGATCGAAGGCCTCCATGGCTGGAACCCCAATGCAAATGGCTACGATGACCGCGCCGGTCAATCGCCGAACCCGCACGTTTTCGAGTGTAACATCCGTGTATCGGCTGAGGTTCGAGGGCGCCGGCAGTTGTTTGACAGCCCCGCCGTCGAGCGCCGATAGTGTCAGCCCGGTGGACCGACTATGCAGAAAACCATTGCCGTCGCGTTCCTGGTGATCGTCGTTGCGGTGGTCGGCTCGACGGTGTTGTCGTCGCAGCAGGGAGCGCAGCTCCACGACAGCCAATACCCGGACGTCGATATCGCACACGGTGCGGGTCTCTACAGCGCGCGCTGCGCCCCCTGTCACGGAGCTCAAGGCGATGCCATCGGCGGCGTCAATTTGCGCAGCGGCACATTCCGAAACGCCATCACCGATCGCGACCTCGCCGGCTTCATCAGGGCCGGATCGCAAGCCGCCGGGATGCCGCCGTTTGCGCTCGACGACACCGACATGGCCGGGATCATCGCTTACCTGCGCAACATGAACTCCTTCGACGCTGCCACCGTGAAGACCGGCAACATTGCGCAGGGCCGGGCGGTGTTCGAAGGCAAAGGCGGCTGCACGAAATGCCACCGTGTCGGCCGCGTTGGCTCGCACGTCGGCCCGAACCTGACCGATATCGGATCAGTTCGAAGCGCTGGGTCTCTTCAGCGCTCGCTCATCGAGCCGACCAGTCAGATGATGCCGGTCAACCGCCCTGTGCGCCTCGTCACGAAGGACGGGACCGTCATCAACGGCAGGCGCCTCAACGAGGACACGTACAGCATTCAGGTCATGGACGACCGCGAGCGGCTCCATTCCGTGCTGAAGTCCGACGTTCGGGAATTCACCATCGTGAAGACCTCACCGATGCCGTCCTACAAAGGCACACTCACCGCAGAGGAGCTCTCCGACCTGCTCGGCTATCTGCTCTCCTTGAAAGGGCCGTCATGATGACCCGCAGTCGACGCCTCGTCCCGTGCTACGTGGCCTTGCTGATCGGCCTCCTGTCTCTGCGCGTGCATGGACAGGTGACATCCCAGCGCCTCGCCGCCGCCAATTCGGAGCCGCAGAACTGGCTGACCTACTCCGGCGACTACCAGAGTCACCGCTTCAGCCTTCTCGACCAGATCACGCCGGACAACGTCAAGAATCTGAAGCTGCAATGGGTGTATCAGTCGCCCGTCGCGGGCAACTGGCAGACGACACCGCTCGTCGTCGACGGCGTCATGTACATCACGCAGCGGTCGAATGACGTCGTCGCCCTCGATGCCGTGACCGGCCGCGCGTTCTGGATCTATCGCTACACCCCGAATCCCAATCGCATCGTCTGCTGCGGCGCCAACAACCGCGGGCTCGCGATCCTCGGCGACACGCTCTTCATGGGCACGCTCGACGCGAACCTGATTGCCATCGAGGCGAAGAGCGGACGTCAGATCTGGAAGACCGAGGTGGCGAGCACGACCTCGGGTTACTCGATCACGCATGCGCCGCTGATCGTGAAAGACAAGGTCATCGTCGGCGTCGGCGGAGGAGAGTACGGGATCCGCGGCTTCATTGCCGCCTACGACGCCAATACCGGGAAGGAAGCGTGGCGCTTCTACACGATTCCCGGTCCCGGTGAGAAGGGACACGAGACATGGGAAACCTGTCCCCCCAAGTCCGATTCGCTCTGCGATCCCGATGCGTGGAAGCATGGGGGCGGATCGATCTGGATGACCGGCTCATACGATCCGCAGCTCAATCTCACGTATTGGGGAGTGGGCAACGTGGGCCCCGATTACGCGGGAGCACAGCGGCCTGGCGACAACCTCTATACCGACTCGGTGGTCGCACTCGATGTGGATTCCGGCACGCTCAGATGGCATTACCAGTTCACGCCGCACGATGTCTACGACTACGACTCTGTCCAGGTTCCCGTGCTCGTCGACAACTGGGGCCGCACCGGGATCAACGCGCTGGTCTGGGCCAATCGCAACGGTAACTACTACGCGCTGGATCGCGCGACGGGACGGTTCCTGCTCGGACGACCGTTCGTGAAGGTCAACTGGATGAGCGAATTCGACGAGCGCGGCCGGCCGATACAGACACCGCAGCCGCCCGGCCAGCCGACGTATCCAGGCAACCAGGGAGGCACCAACTGGTACTCGCCGTCGTTCAGCCCGCGCACCGGTCTCTTCTACGTCTCGGCATGGGAAGACTACGCGAGCATCTATGGGCCGTCGCCTGTCGAATACAAAGAAGGACGCAACTTCACGGGAGGAGGTCCGCGGCCTTTCGGGCCGGTGCCAGGCGCGCCGGGCCTTGCGCGCTCACCGATCAACAACTGGACCGAGGCAGCCGGTCACGGTGCTGTGATCGCGCTCGACGTGGCGACGGGCGACCAGAAGTGGAAGTTCAACATGACAGATGTGACCGACAGCGGAATCCTGACGACCGCGTCGAATCTGCTCTTCACCGGCGGAAGGGAAGGCTATTTCCAGGCTCTCGACGCGCGGACGGGAACGCTGCTCTGGAAACAGAATCTCGGCGCGGCCATCAACAGCGGCCCGATGTCGTATCGCGTTGGTAATCGACAGTACGTCGCAACGGTGTCGGGACTCTCGCTATTCGTTTTTGCGCTGGATGAGTGAGTCGTGCGGCGTAGCGCAGCGGGAAGGTCGTGGCGGCGGCCCCTGCCGGCTTTCTCGGCTCCATGTTCTGAAGCGTTCACCGCCTTCGGAGAAGCTTCCATCGGATGCCGTCGCGACTCTCGGTAAACGAGTCTCTCGGTTGCGGTGAAAACGTCACCTGTACCACGGGCTGCCAGGTTACGGTCTCAGGGCGTCTTCGGCCGCGAGAGCCTCTGTGCGCGCGCCG
>JBKPNV010000354.1:0-12225 GCA_046732795.1 Acidobacteriota bacterium | reverse complement strand
GCCGACCGCATCGCGCTGAAGCTGGCCGACTATGTGATCACCGAAGCGGGATTTGCCAGCGACCTGGGATTCCAGAAGTTCTGCGACATCGTGTGCCGCTCGGGTGGGTTCGCGCCGAGCGCCGCCGTGCTCGTGACGACCGTTCGTGCCACCAAGTCGCATGGCGGCAAGCCGTTCAACGTGCTCTCGAGCGAAGACCTCGATGCGCTGGCGAAGGGTGCCGACAACCTGGCGGCCCACGTGCAGATCGTCCGTCAGTACGGGCTGCCATGCGTGGTTGCAATCAACAGCTTCCCAACGGACACGGCGCGTGAACTGGAGCTCGTGCGCGATCTGGCGCTCAAGGCCGGAGCAGAAACGGTCGTCGTGCACTCGGGCTTCTCGCAGGGTGGTGCAGGCGCGACCGACCTGGCAAAGGCAGTCACCGCGGCCTGCGACAAGCCGAATACCTTCGCGCATCTCACGCCGAACGGCACGCCCATCGTTCAGCAGATTGAAGCGATCGCAACGAAGCTGTATGGCGCGGCGGCGATCGATCTCGAGTCACAGGCGCGCAAGGACCTCGAGCGCATCGAGAAGCTCGGTCTTGGACACGCCCCGGTGTGCATGGCGAAGACGCATCTCTCGCTGTCGCACGATCCCTTGCTGCGCAATCGGCCGACCGGTTTCATCCTGCCCGTCCGCGCAATCGTGCCGAGCGCGGGAGCCGAGTTCGTCGTGGCGTTGTGCGGCGAGATGCAGCGGATGCCGGGGCTGGGCAAGACGCCGGCGTTCATGAACATCGACATCGACGGTGAAGGCCGGACCGTCGGGTTGTTCTAAGCCTCCGGACTCGGGACTAGGGACTCGGGATCCGGGAGCCGGAGTGCGCGAGGCTGCGTCCACCTTTTCGTTCCGCCGCTTGCAGAGGCGGTCTTCCTCGGCCTGAGCCATGTTGAAGGCGGCCCCGCCTTACGATCGTTTCCATGCCGCCGCCACTGCACGCCCGCTCAGCTGTGATGAACTGAACTTAATCACCAGTTCATCTGCGGCTCAGAGTGGCATCGTCGAATAAGAGCGTGGGCAGGACGCGGTCGATGTTCCTCGCCGCGCTCGCAGCCCTGCTTGCGGCGGCCAGTCACGGATGCGGCGGTGCGCTGCGGGTCGCGACGCAACCGGGTGGGATCCGCGAGTCGTCAACGCAGGTCCACTTGCATGGCGAGCCGCTGACGCTTCATCTCCTCTCGCCCGTTGAGGCGCGATCATCCGCGCCGCTGGTCCTCTATGCGAGCGGTGACGGCGGATGGTTCGGCGCAGCCGTGGGCATGTTCCATACACTCGCCAGCAGCGGTTTTCCCGTGGTGGGTGTCAGCACCAAAGCGCTCATGCACATCGAACAGCGGTGGTCGAAGCCGCTGACGATCGCTCACGTCGTCCACGGGTATCAGCAGATTATCGATGCTGCGCGCGCGACGCTGCGGCTGTCGCCGGAGGCACCCGTGGTGCTGACGGGATGGTCGCGCGGCGCGTCGCTGGGCGTGCTCGTGGCGGTCAGTCCCGACGCCGATCCGAACGTCGTCGGCCTCGTGGCCATCGGACTGTCCGCGGACGAGCAACTCGATCTTGAGGCTATGACCGATGACGACGACAGCCTGGCTGCGCCCGTCGACAGCACGCGTGATCAACGGCCGCCGCCAATCGCCATGTATCCGCTTCTTTCTCGAATGGAGTCGAAGCGCTCGGTGGTCATTCAGGCCTCGGGCGACCACTATCTGCCGGCCGCACAGGCACGGACGCTGTTCGGTCCCGATTCGCCCACGCGTCGATTCCTGCCGATCGACGCCCGCAACCATCGGTTCAGCGGTGGTGAATCGGCGTTCTCGGCAGCGCTCGTCGAAGCAGTAGCGTGGGTTTCTTCCGGCAGGGAGGGCGCATGACAACGGCAAATCGGATGCTGATAAGAGCCGCGTTCATCGCGGCAACGGTCTTCGGCCTGCTTGTGCAATCGGCATACGCAGAGACGACCGAGTACCTGACCATTCGGGGACAACAGCAACTGCTGCACATCTATGGTCAGCGCGGTGGTGATCCCGTCGTGGTCACGAGTGGAGACGGTGGCTGGATCCATCTTGGCGTGCATGTGGCCGAGGCGCTTGCCGCGCATGGTTATTTCATCGTCGGATTCGATGCGAGAGCCTATCTGCGCAGCTTCACCACGAGCGAGGCGACACTCCGGCCGGAGGACGTACCAGCCGACTATCGCGTGTTGAGTCAATACGCATCGCAGCGCGGATCGGGACGGAAGCCGATTCTGATCGGGGTGTCGGAAGGGGCGGGCCTCTCGGTTCTGGCCGCTGCCGATAACCAGACGAAGGAGCTGATGGCTGGCGTCATCGCACTGGGCCTGCCCGATGCCAACGAGTTGGGCTGGCGCATGAAGGATTCCTTGATCTATCTCACGCACGGTGTGCCGAAAGAGCCGTTGTTCAGCGCTGCTGACGTCGTGAGCAAGGTCACGCCGATCCCGCTCGCGGAAATCCACTCGAGCCGTGATGAGTTCGTGCCCGTCGAGGAAGCTCGGCGGATTCTCGACAAGGCGAATGCACCGAAGACGTCGTGGGTCGTCCCGGCGTCCAACCACCGGTTCAGCGACAACCTCGGCGAATTCGACCGGCGCTTGCTGGAAGCGATCGGCTGGGTGCGTCAGAACACGCCGTCGTGAGCATCTCCTTGGGACGCTGGCGGTGGCAGAGCTTTCCTGATCCTTCATGCTTGGGTCGTGCTGCGCCCGGGGTCCTTGGTCGAGTACGGCCATAGGGGCGGCGACGAGGCGACGCTGCTACAGGCAAACAAAAATGGACTCACAGCAATCGAAAGGCGGCTGCCGCGATAAGGGTCGGGATGGCTGCCCCGAGAAACAGATACAGCGGATTCACGGCCTCGTCGAAGAACTTGCCGAGCAGAGCCTGCCCCGCAGGGTTGGGTGCGTTCGCAATAACCGTCAGTCCGCCGCCTGTGACCGCGCCTTCGACGACGGCGTGCTTCAAGCCTTCGTTGAGATTGGGCACCAGCGTGGCGAGGTACGTGATCAGGGCGTTGTCGTTGAAGGCCGTCAGGAGCGTGGCGCCGATGAAGAGCGGCGTCTCCGACAGGCGAGAGATCACCGGACCGATCCACCACGCTTGAAGGCCACCATGGACGACGAGGCCGGCGAGGAAGAACCCGACGAGGAGCGGTGTGCGGAAGTCGGCCAGGCTCGAGTACGAAGCAGTGGCACGGTTGAAGCCGAGAAAAAAGAGAAATCCGGACACGAACAGAGCCGGGTAGTGCGCGTTGGCGACCGTCCAGATCATGAAGAGGACGTGCACGGCGGTGACCCACCACGGAATCGGGAGCGACTGCTGCCCACTGGGGACGGCCTCGGGAGCGGCCGGAGTCGTGTCCGGCACTGGCGGACGATCGGCAAGCACCGCGAATTCGCGGTGGAAGACTAGGTAGTACCCGAGCGTCGAGATGGCGATGGCCAGCGTGGCTCGCCATCCGAAATGCCCGAACGTGAATGCGGCATCCCAGTTCCACGGCCGCGCCACCATGAGGATGGGAGGCGCCGCAAAGTGCGTCAGCGTCCCGCCGATCGACACATTGACGAACAGCACGCCGAGCGTGGCGTACTTCAAGCGAACGCTCGGTTGCAGGTCATAAAACTGTCGGGTCAGCAGGATGGCGGCGATGGTCATCGCGCCGGGCTCCGTAATGAACGAGCCAAGCAACGGACCAATCGTGAGAATGCTCATCCACCAGGCCGCAGGCGTGCCGCCGCCGATGTTCGCGAGACGACGGAGTGTTCCTTCGGCCAACTCGATGATCGGGCGCGTGGAGGCAAGCGCCATGATCACGACCACGAACAATGGCTCTGTGTAATTGACTGTATCGTTCAAGTAGTGTGCGGCCGTCGTCCATCCGCGCGACAGCACGATTGCGACGATAAGGGGGACGCCCCACAGGCCAAAGATGACTTCGACCTCGCCGAAGAAGTGGAGGAGTTCTGCCGCCACACTCGGCATCGGCGCGACGCCGGCTGCGGCCGCTCGGGCATCACTCTGGCGCTGAACACGATGAGCCGCCTCGACGAACCGGACCGCGAAGAACGTGTGCAGGACGGCAAGGAAGAAAATCGCTGTCGCGACCGCGTTGAACGGATCGATTTCGATGCGGGTGCGCAACACGCCGATGAGGCTGTCAGCACTGGCGGGAGGATACGTCGCGAGGGGTATCGGAAACGGGACGTCCTGCAGGAGTTCGCGCATGAATGGTCTGTTCGACGATAGAAACGCCGCCGCGAAACGTCAACTTGTTCGGACGCCGTAATTCGTGTAGAAGCCACCTGTTCCAGCCTGCGGCGAGAGTGATATCCTGCCGCCTTCCGTTTCTTGCGAGGAGTCACATGGTTCTGACCAAGTCCGAGTTGATCGGCTCACTCAAGCACGAAGTCCACATCCTGCTTCACCTTTCGAGCAAGCTCGATCGCAGCATGCTCGATTACCGTCCGACGCCCAAGCAGCGGAGCGCCATGGAGCTGTTGCGATATCTCAGTATCATGGGGCCCATGCTGGTCAAATTCGCCAAGGCCGGCGCATTCGACCCGGCGCAGTGGACGGTGGAACAGAACGCCGCGGCGGCGCGCGATTTCGATCAGACGCTTGCCGTGATTGCCGGCCATGGCGATCTGTACGCGAGCCTGCTGGGCGAGATATCCGATGCCGCCTTCCGCGAGGAGATCGAGATGTTCGGCAACAAGACGACACGCGGGGCGTTCCTCGTGAACCTCGTGCTGTGCGGATGCGCCGCGTACCGAACGCAGTTGTTTGTATATCTCAAGGCTTGTGGCCGTGAGGAGCTGAGCACGATGAATCTGTGGGCGGGCATCGACGCGCCGGTCCCAGCCTGATCGCGCGCAGATTGCGGTGCACGCGCAACGCGAAAGCCGGACGCTCGAGAAAGGTCGAAGCGATGCGACTCAGGACAACGTTCACGACACTGGCGGCCGCGCTCGTGATCGCTGCGGGGCTGTACGTGACGGAGCACTCGGTTCGTGCGCAGTCGAAGCCGGCGCCAGCCGCGATCAGGTTGTACGTCTTCGACGGCGGCACGCTCGAGTCCGATCCGGCGCGGTATCAATTGACCAAGGAAGACGTCAAGGTCACCCAGCTGTCGGTTGCCGCGTATCTGATCGCTCACCCCAAGGGCCTGCTGATGTGGGACACGGGCGCTGTCCCGGACAGCGAGTGGATGCCGACGGGAAGCCCGGTTCGCCAGCGGCTGGTTCTCTCCGATGGGCAAGAACGATTTGTCACCATCACCCGGCCGCTGATCGCCCAGTTGCAGGCGGCCGGGCACAAGCCGTCGGACATTACTTACCTGGCGTTGTCGCATTCCCACTGGGATCACACGGCGAACGCCAGCCTGTTCACCGGTGCCACGTGGTTGGTGCGGCAGGCCGAGCGCGATGCGATGTTCGGCGAGACGCCTGGCGGCACGAGCAGGCCCGACACCTACGGCGCGCTCAAGAACAGTAAGACCGTGATCGTGACGGCCGACGAGCACGATGTTTTCGGCGACGGTACGGTGATCCTCAAAGCGGCTCCGGGGCACACGCCAGGCCACCAGGTGCTCTATGTGAATCTGCCGGAGACCGGTCCCGTGGTGCTCTCGGGCGACCTGTATCACTACCCGGCGGAACGCACGATGGGAAAATATCCGACGTTCGAATTCAACGTCGACCAGACGAAAGCGTCACGCGCCGCGCTCGAAACGTTCATGACGCAGCGGAAGGCGCGGCTGTGGATCCAGCACGATTTCACGGCACATGCGGCGCTCAAGAAGGCGCCGGAGTACTACAGATAACTGCAGGTTCAGAAGTGAAGAAGTCACGTACTTCTTCACTTTGAACTCTCAAACTTCGAACGTGCGCGCTAGCGCCGGGGCAACATGTCGTCGACCCCGCTGAGGCGGTGCAGGATGACGATCGTCTGAGTTTGCACCTGCTGATTCCCGTTGGGTGTCAGTCTCACGGTGAGCTCGGTATTGTCCTTGATGTCGGCATAGCGCCGCAGGATCGTTCCCGCCGCCGGGCTGACCCCGCCCAGAATGTTGTGAAACACCTCGCCGGGATACACGGTGAGCGCGCCGAAGTAACCGAGGTATCCCTGCATCGCGGCACGCGCCTCGTCGGCGGTCGGCGCCTCGCCGGCGAACGGCTTTCGGTTCAACGTCGGGAAGTGCACACCGACGAACCCGCCCGGTGTGTAGACGATGACGCTTGGCGCACGCTTGGACTCCGACACCACCGCTCCCGTGGAGACGTTCACGCGCCGCTCGACGACGTGCTCCCAGAAGCCGACCGCCTGACGATAGAACGGCGACAGGTGATCGATGGTCGGTACGCGCTGCCACGTCCAGCGAGTCCCTCCCTGGGCGTGCGGTTCATCGATTGATGTCATCGTCAACGTGTTGCCGGTCTGCGCGAACGATCGTGAGAACTCGCGTCCCTGCGTGACGATGCTGATGGCGCCCTGCGCTCTGAAGCTGATTCGCTGCTGGGCGGAGTCGACGCGATAGCCGCCCCAGAAGCCGCCGTAGGCATTGAACATCCCGAGCGGATCGGCTTGCGCCGTTTCCGGCTGCTGACGGCTCGCGGTGGTGAAGAACTCGTAGGCGTGGCCCACGGCGTCGAAGATCAGCAGGCCGCGCGCGTTCTGGACCCGCTCCGGCTTCTCGCTGGAGATGCCGCGTTCGACCGACGTGAGCGTCCATGTGCTCACCAGATCGCCCGCGGTGGGCACAGTCGATTCCTGCGCCACCGGAACCAGCGCCGTCCACAGAATCAGCGCGACACACAATGCGGCGCCTCTTGTCATCGTTCCACTCCGTCCAGTATCTCGCGGATCCGCTGAGCGATTGTGCCCGGCGAAAAAGGCTTTTGGATGAAGTTGGCGTTCGTCGACAGGATCCCGCCCTCACCGAGCGTGTCATCCATGTATCCGGACATGAACAGCGTTCGCGTGTCGGGCCGGATCGCGGAGAGCTGCCTCACCAGTTCCGGGCCATCCATGTCCGGCATCATCACGTCCGTAATCAGGAGGTGGATTGCGCCGGCGTGGTTGCGCACTAACTGCAGTGCTTCGCGTCCCGATTCGGCTGCGAGCACCGTATAGCCGTTTCGCCTCAACGCCACTTGCAGCAGATAACGAATCGCCGATTCGTTCTCCACGATGAGCAACGTTTCCGTACCTGAAGTTTCGGGCGGCCGCCGGTTCATTACCTACACCTGTCCCGCCAACACTACCCTAACTCAGGCGGGCGTGAAACAACCCGAACAGGTGTAAGAGTTACCGGCCCCTCATCTAGAACTTCACCGCCAGTGCCCCGCTGAACCGACCGTAGTCGAGTTTGGTTTCACCGAGGTTCAATCCGGCGAATTCAAGCGCCGAAAACGCGTGGAAGTAGCGGACATCGCCACGGATGCCGAAGTGGTCACCGAAGAAGATAAAGATTCCACCGCCGACATCCCACCCAAAATCGTTGTTGTCTTCATCATTCTGGATGAGACCCGGCACCGTCAGCTCTGCATGCGATCTGATGAGCCCGAGTCCCACCGCGCCGTAGGGCTGGACCGGTCCAAATCTTGGTGCCAGCAGGAAATTCCCCATCAGCGTGAACACGCTCGATGACTGGGTGTTCGACTCTCCGAAAAAGTCCGGAATGAAGCCGAACTCGAGCTCAGCGCCGAAGATAGGCCCCAACGCGCCGATGCCGACGCCCCAATTGAGGTTCTTGTCGTCACAGTTGGTGATTTCAGGGCAGCCGGAATCGCCGCCAAAGTTGTAGCCGATGAAGGGACTGACGAATCCTTGCGCGCGCGCTGGAACTGCACTGGAAATGGAGATCACTAGTGTCAGAGCCAGGGTAAAGACTGACATTCTCGCCGTTGGAGACATAGTTCAATCACCTCGGGTCGGACGGGATGCAAGAACCAGCCCGTGGTCGGGCATACTATCCGCGGCGGTCAAAGGTCAAAAGTCAAAGGTCAAACGTGAGGTCAGAGGTACCAGGCGAGAGGGACTACGTGACAGGTCACACGTACGAGGTATCAGGTCCGTTCATAATCGTGGGCCTTGACGGCCGGCGCGGTCATCGCGGCCACGCGCAGCCCACGGCCGATCGCGCCCGTGGTTGCAGGGATGCTGGCAATCCGTTCGAGGCGAGGCAACGATCGAAGAACAATGGATGCCTCCGCGCGGGGCCGCCTCGCCCACGAAGGCATCCGTCAGGGCAACCCACGCGGCGTGGACAAAGGCACGGTGAGCGGAAGTCGCGGCGTGTTGACTTCTCGTACCGACGAGCGCGGTGCGAGCACTAAGTCAAAGGTCAAAGTTCAAAGGTTGGTCCAAGGTTGAAGGTAGGTAAAGGGTCAAAGGTGCGATCGTGATTGAAGTAGAGAGCCTGCATCACGTGGCCGTCTGCGTCACCGACGTGGACCGCGCGAAACACTTTTACGGCGTCGTGCTGGGACTCGAGGAGGTCGCGCGACCGCCGTTCGATTTCGGCGGCGCGTGGTACGAGTTTGGCGGACGGCAGATCCACCTGATCGTTCATCCGCCAACGCTCACGATGCGCCGCAGCAGCGACATCGACGACCGCGACGGCCATCTGGCGTTGCGCGTTCGCAGTTACCGGCAGACGCTCGAGCACCTGCGTGCCCATGGCGTCGACGTCCTCGAAAAGCCGCGCAACCTGACACCGTGGGCACAGCTGTACGTGACTGACCCGGATGGCAATGTGATCGAGCTCAACGCAGAGATCCTCGATTGATATCCCCCCTTCGCTCCGAATCGCACCTTCGGCCCGTCACACCCTTTTGAATTGCCGTATCATCTCGGTCGCGAGGACTGCCATGCTGATTGCCCGTTACTCCGCCGCGAAATGCGTTGCCCTGGTTCTTCTGGTGTGCACCGTTGCCGTGTGGCCGATCGCAGCAGCGACGATGGTCCGGCCCGAAGAAGTCGGCCTCTCTGCCGATCGCCTGCAACGCATCAATGACTTGATCAAGCGTCACATCGACGCCGGGACGTTCTCGGGCGCGGTCACGCTGGTCGCGCGGCACGGCCGCGTGGCGCATTTCGAAGCTCAGGGCCTGATGGACATCGAGTCGCGCAAACCGATGCAGAAGGACGCGATCTTCCGCATCATGTCGATGACCAAGCCGATCGTCGGCGCTTCAATCATGATGATGATCGAGGAGGGCAAGGTCCGCCTGACGGATCCGCTTTCCAAGTTCATCCCGGAGCTGAAGGATCTCACGGTGGCCGTGACGACGCCCGCGGCGGGGGGGCAGACAGCAGCGCCGGGCGCGCCGGCGCGCTTCCATACCGTCCCCGCCGAGCGTGAGATTACGATTCGCGATCTGCTGACACACACGTCCGGCCTCGTCAGCGGCGGCATCAGCAGTCAGGAAGCTCGCAGCGTCGCGCTCAAAGGCAAGGAGACGCTGGCAGACTACCTGCCTCGGTTGGGTAAAGTGCCGCTCGACTTCCAGCCGGGTAGCCGTTGGGCGTATAGCGCGCAGGCGGGTTTCGATGCGCTGGCCCGCGTCGTGGAAATCGCCTCGGGAATGCCGTTCGATCGGTTCGCGAAGCAGCGAATCTTCGATCCGCTCGGCATGAAGGACACCTTCTTCTATCCGGCTGAGGGCAATGCGCGGATGGCCACGCGCTACAGCCGCGGCGCGAATGGACTCGAGAAGCAGAACAACCCGGGCTTCATGAACGGCGCCTACTTCTCCGGCGGCGGTGGCCTGATGAGCACGGCGGAGGACTACCTGCAGTTTGCGCAGATGCTTCTCAATCGCGGCGAGCTCAACGGCAAACGACTGCTCGGCTCGAAGACCGTCGAGGTGATGACGTCGGTCGCCGTCCCTGACACGTTGCCGGGCAGAACCAAGGGCGAAGGCTACGGATTGAGCGTCCGCGTCGTAAATGATCCCATCGCGCGCAGCTCGTTCATGTCCGCCGGGACATTTGGCTGGAGCGGTGCCTATGGAACCCACTTTTTCGTCGATCCGCAGGAAAGAGTCGTTGGCATCCTGATGACCCAGACTCCGGATCAGCAGGTCCGCCTCGACTTTGAAAACGCGGTCATGCACGCCATTGTGGGCAATGGCGTGCTCGTCGGTACTCATTGAGCGCCTGACGAATGGCCTGTCTGGGGAATTCCCCAAGTGACGCGCATAGTTGTAGGATTTCCACAGGATCTACGTTACGGTTCGCTTGTGGTGCGGCAATCAGCGTAAGGCTGCGGCGAAATTCCGCCGATCCGGAGGAAACGACGTTGCCGACCAAACCAACACACGCGAGCTGTGAGTAAGGGCATGATTCGCTCTCGAGTAGAAGGAGACGGTCCATGAGGATGTGGGTTACTGGCCCTGTCGCCATTGTGCTTGCCGCGACGTTCGGGTTCTCCGTGATCACAGCCCAGACGCAGCAAGCTCCTGGCGCAGCGGCGACCTCCGCTGCCTCGAAGCCCAAGCCGGTGCCGCGCACCCCGTGGGGCGACCCCGACCTGCAAGGCACATGGGACTATCGGACTATCACGCCACTCGAACGCGCGCGCGAGTTCGGCACTCGCGAGTTCTACACCGAGGAGGAGAAGAAGACACTCGAAGCGCGTGCCGGGCGGCGCATGGACGGTCCGCCAGAAGAGATTCGGCCTGGTCTGACACACGCGCAGTACTGGACCGACCCCGGGCGCTTCATTTCCGACGGCTATCGCACGTCACTGATCATCGATCCACCCGATGGCCGCATTCCTGCGCTGACCGCTGAAGGCAAGGCTCGACAGGCCCGCGCGCCCAATCGCAACAACTCGGTGAACGCGTCGTGGCTCGACCGGGGCAACCAGGAACGTTGCATCACGTACGGTTTGCCGAGCGCGAGCCTCCCGACGCTGTACAACAACAACATCCAGATCGTCCAGGCGCCAGGTTATGCGGTGATCGTGCACGAGATGATTCACGAGGCGCGGATCGTGCCGCTCGATGGCCGCCCGAAATTGAACGAGCACGTCACGGCATGGATTGGCGACACGCGCGGCCGGTGGGAAGGGGACACGTTGGTCGTCGAAACGACGAATTTCAACGGCAAGAACAACTACCGTGGATCGACGACCGGTCTGCATCTCACCGAGCGCTACACGCGCGTGGATGAAGGCCGGCTCGAGCTTCGGCTGACGGTCAGCGACCCCACCACGTGGGAGAAACCGTGGACGGTATTGCTGCCGATGCGGCCGACAGAAGGGGAGTTGATCGAGTACGCGTGCCACGAGGCCAACCTGAGCATGTTCAACCTCCTCGAGGTGGCCCGTGATGCCGAGAAGGCGGCAGCCGGCAAGGGACAGGCGCCAAGCGGCGCGGATCCGGCTGACGACAAGCAAGAGCGCTGAGCATCACGAACAGGACATCGACGAGTCATGAATAGCAACCGAGTCGTACTGGCGATCGCAATCGTGGCCATCAGTGTGGCGTCGCTGAGCGCGCATCATTCGTTTGCCGCCGAGTTCGACGCCAACAAGCCGATCACTCTCAAGGGTACCGTTGTCAAGATGGACTGGGTCAACCCGCACAGTTGGATTCACCTCGACGTCAAGAACCCCGATGGCACCGTGACGAGGTGGATGATCGAAGGCGGTACGCCGAACACCCTCATTCGCCGCGGCTTCACCAAGAACTCGTTGGCGCCGGGCACCGAGATCACGATCGAAGGCTATCAGGCGAAGAACGGCGCCAATCGCGCCAACGGCGCCGACCTGATCCTGCCTGACGGCAAGCGCTTGTTCATGGGTTCTTCGGGCACCGGCGCGCCCAAAGATCCCGAAGCCGGCAAGTAGGGCGCGCGTGCGTCCGAATCGTCGCCGCCTCCTCCAGCTTCTCGCCACCAGTTCGCTCCTGCCTCACCTGCATCTACCCGATGGGTGGGTGGATGCAGCGTATGCATCCGCACAATCTGGCGCGTCCTCGGCTGCCAGCGATCTGATCACATCAGCTGCTGACGCTCTGTCCGTCCTCGACTTCGAGCCGGTCGCGAAGGCGAAGCTCCCGCCGTGGCATTGGGCGTGGCTCTCGACCGGCGGGGACGCCGGCGAGACGATGCGCGCAAATCGAGAGGGCTTCGATCGCTACCAGATTCGCGCGCG
>JBKPNV010000353.1:0-9194 GCA_046732795.1 Acidobacteriota bacterium | reverse complement strand
TTCCGAGGTACTGTCCTCATGCGAACCGGCGTGATGTTATCGCCGAGCGCCGTCGTTTCGAAAAGCCGTTCGCGGCTGAAGCGCTCATCGAGAGGTCGGTAAGGTGTTGCGAGCCGGTCAAGTCGGCTGCGTGTTCGGCACGCGGGTTGATCACGTTGACTACGGTGGGGTCCTGAAGCGGGTGGCATCCGAGAAGTTCGTCGGCGCGCTGACTTTTCAGCGGCGATTTCGCGGGTTTTCAAAAAAAGATCGGCAAGCCCCATCTGACCCTGGCGATAACGCCTTCGGAGACCGGGTTTTCAGGTCACCGGCTCGGGCACTTGGCCTTATAGTACGCAGCACTGCAGAGCAGGAGATTCAGGTCCCGAGGGAACGGTGATGTTCGAGCCAGGTACCCAGGTCGGGCGGTACGAAATCCAACGAAGGCTGGGCCGCGGGGGAATGGGTGCCGTGTACGTCGCCCACGATCCTGTGCTCGGTCGAATGGTCGCCATCAAGGTATTCGCTGGCGATCTCGACCTGCCCGACGCCCGCGAGCGCTTCTCGCGTGAAGCGCGGGCGGCCGCCGCGCTCAGTCACCCGAACATCGTGACGGTCTATGACTTCGGAGAATTCGAGTCGCAACCGTACATCGTAATGGAGTACGTCGCAGGCGAAACCCTCGCCGGCTTCATCCGCCGCAAGACTCCGGTGACACTGGCGGACAAGATCCGATGGATGGAAGAGCTCTGCGCCGGCGCCGGCTACGCGCACCAGATGCAGCTCGTCCATCGCGATATCAAGCCGGCAAACCTGATGATCGATCGTTCGGGGCGACTGAAGATTCTGGATTTCGGGATCGCGCGCATGCTCGGGCTTGCGTCGAATACGTCGGTGATGATCGGCACGCCGGGATACATGGCGCCCGAACAGATCACCGGCGATCCCGTCGATCATCGCGCCGACCAGTTCTCGATCGGCGTGGTGTTTTACGAGCTCCTGGCCGGCACCGACGCGTTTCCCGGCGACACGCTTCCGATGATCACTCACCGGATCCTCAACGAGGAGCCGGTGCCACTCGGTCGTCTGGCTCCGGACGCCCCACCCGAGCTGATCTCGATCATTCAGCAGACGCTCAAGAAGAACGCCGCCGATCGCTTCCCGGACACCGAGAGCCTGCGCGCCGTAATCGCGCGCGTGCGTCGCGACACGTCGGGTCAGGGGTGGAACGTCAATACAGTCGCGGTAACTCGCGAGACGCCGCCGCCCACCGGGTCGAGAGGAACCGGGTCGGCGCGCCGGCGCCAGGATGATGCCGTCGCTGTCGCGCAACTCACGCCACCTCCTGACCCGAGGCGAACGGATCGTGAGGCGATTGCCCGGCGCCGAACGATGCAACTGGAAGCGGCGCTGCAGGAAGCGCGGAAGCTGCTTGCGCAGGGGCAACTCGAGCCGGCGCTGGACGCATGCCAGCAGGCGCTGACATTCGACGAGAACCATGTCGGCGCGCTTCGGCTGGAAGAAGAAATCGAAACGGCGCTGCGCCGCCACACGCAGGCGGAGCCGGCAGCCACGGCAGTGGCTCCGGCGGCGAGTGTCGAGACGTTGTGGACCGACCTGGGTGGGCGCCCGTCCGAAGTCGTCACACGGCTGGATCAGGTCGCACCGATGGCGGTCCCGCCGGCATCCCAGGAAATCGTGGATCGCACGGTCTTGCGGCTGCACACCGCGCCGCCGGCAGACGCCACGGTTATCGCGCCCCCGCGCAGAACTCCGCCGCCGGTTCCCGCACCAACGGCGGCAACCGCTCCGGCACCGGCCGCACCTCCTGTTGCGCCATCGGCACCGAGTCAACCGGTGGCGCAGACTCAAGTCGCAAAGGAGTCTCGTGTCAGTAAGAGCAAGAGCGCGTCAGCCGCGAAGTCCGCTGCTGTCAAAAGTGCGGCTGTTGCGAAGAAGGCTCCAGCGCTTGGGCCGATTGTTGCCAACATCGTTATCCGATTGAGGGTAATCGTTGGCGAGGCTGGTGCGGTCGTTTCCAAGGTCTCTCGCGATCGCCGTGCGCTGAGCATCTTCGGTGGTGCCATCGCCGTGATTGTCGCTGCCGTCGTCGGGTCCACGATGCTCAGCGCGCCGACTCCAACAGGTAAGGCCGTCATCGACGCCGCGCCATGGGGAACGGTGACCTCGATTGAAGCCGAGGGCGGCGGGAGCGTGTCATTGCCATCTTCGGTATCGACGCCGCTCGTGTTGACGCTTCCAGCGGGCACATATCACGTGGCCATCGCGGGACCGCCACCAGAATCGCAAGCACAGCGGATCACCGTGCAGGTGCAAGCGAATGGTTCGACGGTGGTGCCGCTCATTCATTTCCGTGAACTGACTGCGGAGGAGTATTTCGAGCAATACCTCTCCGCTCCCACGGCACTAACACCGGAAACGGGAGTGGTGCCGACCGAGCCCGGAGCGCCCTCGGCGCTGACGCAACCGTCAGCGGTCCTGACACCGGCGACTCCACTCCAATCGTCGCCGGTGCCACCGCCGGCAGCAGCGAGAAATCCATGAGCGTCGTGTCACGTCGCATCGCCGGCAGTGTGCTTGTCCTGGCGTCGCTGTCGCTGCTGCCCGCAACGGCATGGGCGCAGGCGGAAGATGAACCGTTCCGGAGAGGGATCGCCGCGCGTGGAGACAAGAAGTGGAGCGAGATGGCGGACGAGATGCGCAAAGCGATCAGCATCAACGCCACGGAATCGACTCGCAAAGTGCAGGTTCGCGCTCGCATCATCTTCGGGGGGAACTCCACAGAGTACCTTCCGCACTTTTATCTGGGCGAGGCGCTCAAGAACCAGGGAAACTGCGCCGCCGCCGTGGCAGAGTGGGAGACGTCCGAAGATCAGAAGGCGATTCTCGGTATCCAGCAGGCGGTGGCGGATCTCCGCGCCGGTTACAAGGAGTGCGCGGCCAAGGGCGTGTTGCTTCGCGACGGTTACCAGCAACAACTGGCGTCGACCGAGCAGTCCTACAACGACGCCGTGAACAGTTATAAGCGGCTCGAGACCTTGCGTGGGGCAAATCCTGAGGTCTTCAAGGATGGAGAGGCCGATTTCGAGCGCGCGCGGCAGGATCTCAACGTTGCATACAAGGGTCTCCTGAAGGCACGAGCGTCGCGGTTGGCGGCCGATTTCAACGAAGCGCGAAATGCCACGACTCGTGTGACGAACGTGCTTCGTCCTCTCGACGCGAAGCTCGGAGCCGCGATGAGTGCTCGCACGCTGATTGCTCAGCAGGCTGCCGAGACACAGCAGGTCCTCTCGAAAATCGAGACAACCGAGCGTGCTATCGACGCGGCGAAGATTGTGATTCCGCCGGAGCTCGCGACGGCGCGCGACAGCGGCCGCGCGCTCATCAGAAGCTCGCGCGAGCGCCTCGCGGTGGCGGAGAAGACGCAGAGTGCGACTGCCGCGGGTGAGGCGCTCCGGCAGGCGCAGGAGGCGTCGGATGCGCTCGCCAGGGTGCTGGAGCAATTGAACAATCTGGTGCGCAGCGAGGCCCAGCAGCGTTTTCAACAGCTTGTTGCCGCGGCCACTGAGCAACTGTCGTTTGTGACGAACTCGTTCGAGACGCTCGATCGACTGGTCGTCGAGAAGGCGGCCCAGCTGACGCCCGAGATGGCGAAGGAAAACGAGTCGTTGCAGAAGTCGCGCAGCGCGATTCAGCGACGTTTCGAGAGCTCGCGCAAGAACGAAAACGCGGCCGGCATCGAGGAGGCGATGCGTCTCGCCGTCGAGGTGCGAACGAAAATCGATGCGCTGATCAAGCAGTTCGGACCGGCGACGTTGCGCGAGCGCGGCGTGCACGAGGCGCTCGAACACGCCGCGCGACTGTACTTCAGTGGTGAATACCAGCAGGTCTTGAGCGCACTCGATCCGCTGGGCAGTGCTGTTGATGTGCTTTTGCAGGTGCATGTGCACCTGTTCCGGGCAGCCTCGCTCTACGCGTTGTATGTGCGTTCCGGCGAGGCAGACGACAAGTTGCGCACCAACGCGCTCGCGGAGATTCGACGGTGCAAGGAAATCGAGCCGGGATTCCAACCAAGTCCCAAAGCGTTCAGTCCGCGCTTCCTCGCCTTCTTCCAGGACTCGGGGACTCCCGGCGGGCCACCGGCGAGGACGGCAGCCGCCCAATAGGAGCGGTGTGCGCGCGCGTCGTTAACGCGGTAATCTGACGCAAGAGCGCGATGATCCTCACGTTAGAGATTACGGGGCCGCGGGAGGGGAACCCGTCGGCGGAGAACCGAAAGGTCTTTCGTGCGGCCGGGGGAACAATCGGCCGCCTGCCAGACAACGACTGGGTGTTGCCCGATCCCTACGTCTCGAGCCGCCACGCACGAATTCGATACGCCAATGGGGTTTTCCACATCGAGGACACGAGCACCAACGGCGTGTTCGTCAATACTGCCGAGAACAGGCTGACACGCGGCCAGCCGTACGCGCTCAAGTCGGGTGATCGCATCTTCATCGAGCCCTACGAGATTCGGGCATCGATTGGCACTGAGCCGGCGATGGCCATCGACGATCCCTTCGCGCCGGATCCGGTGGACCGCCCCACGCCGCTCCCCGCGGTCTTGACGCCGAATGCGCCTCCGATCATTCCAATCGATCCACTTGGGCCCGGTTCGAGCGACGTGGATCCGTTGCGGGTACTTGGTTTCGAGCCGTCGGGTCCGCCGAAGCCACCTGCGCCGCGCGTCGACGATCTCTTGCGGGGGCCGGTTATCCATGAGCACTATCGGCCGCCGGCGGTACCTGTTCCCGCTCCCTCCGGGCCTGGCGGACCCATTCCGGACGACTATGATCCGTTGAAGTCGGATTCGCAGCCGCCCTATGCACCGGCGAAGCCTCTCGAACCACGAGGGCGAGCCGAGCCTGCGCGGCCGGTGGCGCCGTCGCCCGGAAAGGGCGCACCCAATAGAGCCACTGGAACCGGCCCTGGCAAGAGTGCGGCGCCGGAGGTGTCTCTCGCGGCAGTACTCGCCGGCGCGGGTATCGATAGCTCCGTCGTCACACCGGAGCTCGCGAAGAACTTCGGGCAGATCCTTCGCGTCGTCGTCGCGGGCGTCATCGATGTCCTGCAGGCCCGTCAGCGACTGAAGGACGAGTTCCGCATGCGTGTCACCACCTTCAAGGTGGCGCAGAACAATCCGCTGAAGTTCTCGGCCAACGTCGACGACGCGCTATACAACTTGCTGGTCAAACGAAACGCGGCGTTTCTTGGTCCGGTTGAATCGTTCGAGGATGCCTTCGACGACGTTAAGAATCATCAGATGGCCATTCTCGCCGGCGTCCGTGTCGCCTTCGAGTCGGTGCTGGCGCAATTCAATCCGGATCGTCTGCAGGAGGAGTTCGATCGTCAGGCGCGCGGTTCGCTGGTGCCGGGAAAGCTTCGCTATTGGGAGCAGTACCGCGACAAATTTAATGATATGGTCTCTGACGCCGACACGAGCTTTCGCGAGCTGTTCGGCGACGAATTCGCCAGGGCATACGAGCAACAACTCGAACGGCTGAAATCCCGGGACCGGGATCAGACGCCGTAGACGCGTGAACGGAACTCGATCATGACGCTCCGCCATCGCACTTCGATTCTGGCAGTGGTCTTTGCGGCCGTCCTTCTGTCGATCGCGTGTGGTGGAAAGACACCACCACCGGCCGCGCCGCAGCCGGCACCGCAGCCAGCGCCGCAGCTGCCGGCGCCGAAAGTGGAGCGCACCCGCCTCACGCTGGCAGCGGCAGCGGATTCCAATCCTGATGCGAGTGGCCGCCCGTCTCCGGTCGTCGTCCGCGTCTACCAGCTCAAGACTGATGGGGCCTTCAAGGGAGCCGAGTTTTTCGCGTTGTTCGACGACGACATGAAGGTCCTTGGACCGGATCTCATCGGCCGCAGCGAGTACACGCTGGCGCCTTCAGAAAAGCGGACGATGGAGTTCGATGTATCGGCGGAGGCGCAGTTCGTGGGCATCATCGCTGCGTATCGTGATATTCGCAACGCGCAGTGGCGGACCATCCTGCAGGCCCCTCGCAGTACGCCCGAGGTCACAGTTGCTGTCGAACGCGCGCGTGTCGTGTTGTCCGTCCCGAACTGAGGGGACGGCATGCATGAGATGAGTGTGCCCAGCTACGGCGGCAAGGCGAATGTCAATCTATAACAAAGTCGTCTGGTCCGAAGGCCTGTTTCTGCGGCCGCAGCATTTTCAGCAGCAGGATCGCTATTTCGAGCGCTACGTCGAGACGCGATGCCAGGCGCTCATTCCGCATAGCTGGGGCTTCACCTCGCTCGAGCTCGAACCGGATCTCCTCAGCATCGGCAAGTTCGGGCTGCGCGCGGCCACGGGAGTGTTTCCCGACGGGACGCCCGTCCGGATGCCGGACGATGACGCGCTGCCGCCGCCGATTACGATCGGCTCGCAGGTGCGCGATCAAGTGGTGTATCTGGCGGTCCCAGTTCGTCGGGCCGGAGCCGTGGACGTGGACCGTGCCTCACCCGATGGTCTGGCCAGACACGCCATCCGCGAGCTGGAGGCGCGCGACGTGACGTCCAGCGGCACCGACGCGTCGCTGCTCGAGGTCGGCGGGTTGCGGACCTGCTTCCTGCTGGCCAGCGAAGTGACCGATGCCTACGCCTGCATACCGCTGGCACACATCGTCGAGTGCCGCGCGGACAAGCAGGTCGTGCTCGACGACGGCTTCATTCCGACCGTCATGGACTCGCGCATCGCGCGTCGGCTGGCTACTTTCACGACGGAGTTGCTCGGGCTCCTGCATCAGCGGGGAGAGGCGCTCGGCGGCCGCGTCGCCGCCACGGGACGCGGCTCCGCCGCGGAGATCGCCGACTTCCTGATGTTGCAGGCAATCAATCGCTACGAGCCGCTGCTCGCACATCATGTCGACTCCGGCGTGCTGCACCCCGAGGATCTGTACCGGATTTGCGTGTCGGCCGCAGGCGAGCTCGCGACGTTCACCACGCCGTCGAAGCGGCCGTCCAAGCTCGAATCATACCGGCACGATCGATTGCGTGAGTCGTTCGAACCGGTGATCGTCGCGCTGCGCGCGTCGCTCAGCGCCGTGCTCGAGGCAGCAGCGATTCCCATCCCGATTGAATCGAAGAAGTTCGGGATCAGCGTCGCGACCGTTGCGGATCGTGCGCTGTACGCCACGGCGGTCTTCGTGCTCGCGGCGCGAGCCGATGTGCCGGCCGAAGACTTGCGCCGTCGCTTTCCAACGCAGCTCAAGATCGGGCCGGTCGAGAAGATTCGCGATCTCGTGAACCTGCAACTGCCCGGCGTGCCAGTGCACGCGATACCGGTGGCGCCCAGGCAGATCCCGTATCACGCCGGGTTCGTCTATTTCGAACTCGATCAGGGGAACGATCTGTGGGCGCAGTTGAAGAATTCGGGCGGTGTCGCCATGCATGTTGCCGGTGAATTTCCAGGGCTCGCACTCGAGTTCTGGGCCATTCGGAGCTGACATCGGACCAAGGCCATGCCGGATATGGACGATCCGTTCAAGCCGTCAGACGCGACTGTGCTTCGGCCCCGGCCGGGTGGCGGCCGACGTCCTGGCACCCCGCCACCATCGGGGTATTCGCCGGCGCCGGGGCCGGGAGAAACATTTACCGCCGGTGCACGCCCTGGCGGTTACGCCGAGCCGGTCGCCTCGTCGGCGCAGCAGTGGCTTGGACTCGGACTGAGCCCGCTGGTTCGCGCCGCCAGCCCGCTGTTACTGCTCGCCGGTCAGCTTCGCAGCACGCTGTCGGTTCCCGATGTCGCCGGGTTGCGGCGCCACGCCCTCGAGGAGATTCGCCGCTTCGAGGAGCGGGCACGCACGGCGGCTGTGCCGAGTGAAGTGGTGACGGCGGCGCGGTATGTCCTGTGCGCAGGACTCGACGAAGCCGTGCTTTCCACGCCGTGGGGCGCCCAAAGCGAGTGGGCGCAGCAGACGCTGCTCGTGGCCTTGCATCGCGAGGCCTGGGGCGGTGAAAAGTTCTTCGAGATGCTGGACCGCGTGTCGAGCGATCCGTCGCGGCACATCGACTTGATGGAGCTGCAGTACTTGTGTCTGGCCTTCGGCTTCCGAGGCAAGTACCAGGTTGCTGATCGAGGAGATTCGCGCCTGTTCGAAGTGCAACACGATCTGTATCAGAAGATCCGCGCCCATCGCGGGATCTCACAGACGGATCTGTCACTCAGATGGCGCGGTTTGCAGGATCGTCGCAATCCGCTGATTCGCTACGTGCCATGGTGGGTCGTCGGCGCCGCGGCCCTCGCCATCGTCACGGTCACATTCGTCGTCGCCTACGCGCGGCTTGGAAATGCCGCGGCGCCGCTGCACGTCGAGCTCGCGAAAGTCGGACTCGAGGACTTTACGGCTCGCGCCGCAGTGCCTGCCGCCGGGCCGACCTTGAAGCAGTTGCTCGCCGCGGATGAAAAAGCCGGTGCGATTACGGTGGAGGAGGACGGTGGACTGACGCGGGTGACACTCACGGCAAACGACCTCTTTGCCTCGGGCAGCGCCACCGTCAATGCGCGATACAACGTCACGCTTCAGCACATCGCCGCAGCGATCAACCAGGTACCCGGGCGGGTGCTCGTGCGCGGACATACCGACGACCAGGCGCTGACGTCGCTTCGGTATCGGGATAATTTCGAATTGTCTCGCGAGCGTGCCATGAGCGTCGTGAGGTTGATGCAGCCCGCGATACAGAAGACGGTACGCCTCGAACCGAACGGTGCCGGCTCCTCCGAGCCTCGTTATAAGCCCGAATCGACTCCGGAGAATCGCGCTCGTAATCGACGGGTCGAGATTATTCACGTGCGAGGCGCGTGACACCCATGTTCGCCTTTCTCAGAAGTCGCGTCTTCCTGGTCGTCCTCGGACTCATCCTGCTCGCGCTGTTCATCTGGTTCGCGGGACCGCTTTTCGCGTTTGCGGAGTGGCGTCCACTCGAATCGGCCACTGCGCGGCTCGTGGCGATCGCCGTCGTCGTCCTCATCTGGGTTGCTTCGCAGCTGCTCAAGCGGCTGCGCGCCAATCGCGCGAGCGACAACCTGGTTGCGGCGGTTGTGCAACAGTCGCGCACCGAAGCACGACCCGGTGCCGACGCCGTACAGCTCCGCGAACGTTTCGAAGAGGCGGTTGCCCTCCTCAAGCAGAAGCGCCGCA
>JBKPNV010000352.1:0-2790 GCA_046732795.1 Acidobacteriota bacterium | reverse complement strand
TGAGAAATCCTTTCGCGAGCGCGAAATAGGGCAGGCACGCGAGTCCCTCACGCGCGCACAGATCGGACAGCGCCCCTTCGTACTCGTCGCGCACGACCAGGTTGTAGTGCGGTTGCAAGGCGACATAACGCGTGAGTCCGTCGCGTCCGGAAATAGCCAGAGCCTCGGCCAGGCGCGAAGCGGTGAAATTCGACGCCGCGACGTAGCGCACTTTGCCTTCGCGAACGAGTGCGTCGAATTCGTGCATCGACGCTTCGATCGGCGTCGCCGGATCGTCCGCATGCGCGTAGTAAAGATCGATCCGATCCACCGCGAGCCGCTTCAATGATGCTTCGGCGCCTTCGCGGATGTTCTTCGGGGCGAGACCAAGATGGCCAGGACACCTCCCGACCTTGGTGGCGATGACCATCTTGTTTCTCACGCCGCGGGCGGCCATCCATCGGCCGATGATTGTTTCCGACTCACCACCCACATGTCCCGGCACCCATGCCGAGTAGGAATCGGCGGTGTCGATGAAGTTACCGCCGGCCGCTGCGTAGGCGTCGAGGATGGCAAAGGACTCGCGCTCATCTGCGGTCCAGCCGAAGACGTTACCGCCGAAGCATAGCGGGAAGATGTCGAGGTCAGTGCGTCCGAGACGTGCCATGGCGTGTGATTAAACCTCGGCCCACGTGAGCGGACGGGGCGTTTTGCCGTCGATATCGGTGAATCCGTATTCGGTCGCCAGCGCCGCAGCCACGACGACCGATCCGCTCCATCTCACCACATTGGGATCGCCCGCGAGTGCGGCGACCGCGCGGCCGATGAACTCCGGGCTTTCAGAGTTGCTCAGATCGAAGACCCCGGCGCCGAGGACGCCCTCCGTGCGCACGAGACCGGGATACAGCGAGACCACCGTCACACCGTGCGACGTCAGTTCATGCGCCATGTCCGACGCCATACGATCGGTCGCCGCCTTCGCGAGCCCGCACACAGTGTTGCCACCGTATTTCTTGCCCGCCCACGACGAGACGTGGACAATGAGTCCCCGCCGCGCCGACACCATCAAGCGCGCCGCATGTTGGCTGGCAACGTAGGCCGCGCGAACACCAGCGGTCATCATCGCGTCCCACCGCCAAACCGGCTGCTCCCAGAATGGCAACATCCACGTGAACCGTCCGTCTTCCACCATACGCTCGTAGCCACCCCACGCCACGTTGACGAGGATGTCGAGGCGGCCAGTTGTCTGTTCGATCTGCTGAAATACTCTCGTCACCGCCTCATCGTCGGTGTGGTCGCACACGATCGCGGTGATACTCGGCTCGAGCTCTGCTTCCGCGATTCGTCTGCCCGTGGCAAAAACCCTCGCGCCAGCGTGAGCCAGACCCAGTGCGACGCCGCGCCCGACACCCCGACTCGCACCCGTGACAAGTGCCACCTGTCCATTCAGCTCAATCATGCGCCCTCACCTCACCCGGCTTGGCGAGAAAGTAACTCCGTCGCCAAGGCCTGTAAAGATGCGAGATTCATTGACCCGCCTAACTTCATGTCCGATAATGACATCGGCGTGGAGCCGCTCCGTACTGAATCTGCCGACGCCGGTCCGTTGAGTGAGGCCGATCGCGCCGCTCGCATCGAGCAACTACTGCTGTCGGGCCTCGATCACTACTTCGGCGGCAACTACGAAGAGGCGATCAACGTGTGGACGCGCGTGGCTTTCCTCGAACGGGGTCACGGGCGGGCGCGTGCGTACATCGAACGCGCGCGCAGCGCGCTGGCCGAGCGTCAGCGCGAATCAGAGGAGAGCCTCCATGAGGGGATCGCGGCATACCAGGCCGGCGACCTGCAACGAGCTCGCGATCTGCTGACACGGGCCGTAGAGCAGGGCGGTCCCAACGAGAGTGCGCTGGTGTTTCTGCAGCGCCTGGGGCACGTCGATAGCATGGCCGCCGCGCCTGCGCGCGAGCCTTCGACGATACGGCCCGCGCCGGTCAGGCGGCGACCGGCAGTCGAGGCGACTCGGCGCCGCGACTGGCTGGCCACTGGTGCGGCCAGCGTCGCGATCACCGCTGTCATCCTCCTGGGTGCGCTTCGCACTGCCTCCTGGCTTCGCGAGTCACCCGTGGAAGTTCGTACTGGCGATGCGGCGTCGCGCGAGCCGCTTCCGATCGTCCGCGACAGCGAGCGTCGACTCGATCGTGCCCGATCGCTTCGTGATACCGGTCGATTGCGCGAGGCGCTCCACGAACTGGATGGCATCGAGTTGGGCGATCCACGTCGACTCGAAGCAGATCGCCTGCGCTCCGACATCCAGCATGTGCTCTTGTCGACAGCAAGAAGCGGCATCGTCACCGGAGAGCGAGCTCGATGAAGTGCCCGAAATGCAACTACCTGGGTTTTGAGACCGGTGACCGCTGCAAGAATTGCGGCTACGACTTCTCGCTCCTTGCCGCGCCAGTCAGCGAACCGGCCGATCTTGCACTGACTCAGCCGGTGCGCGACGACGTTCCCATTGGCGACCTGTGGCTCGATAGCTCTGACCCTTCGACGAAGTCGTCTGCGTCGAGCGGCGCGTCTCCGGTCGAATCGTTTCCACTTTTTTCGCCAGCCGGAGAAGAGTACGAGCCGCTGATCAAAACACCGTCTGAACCACGGCCACCGCTCTCGGTTCGGCGCGCGCCGGAGCTCTCCCGCTCACGGATGACTTCGCGCGCTCCGCGTCCGATCGAGGCAGGACTCACGCTCGAGTTCGCTGACGATGCGCCGTCTGCAGAAACGCCAGCGATCGAACCGCCTCCCGCGATCAGATCC
>JBKPNV010000351.1:0-35908 GCA_046732795.1 Acidobacteriota bacterium | reverse complement strand
TCGCGCCCCGCGGATCGCCGACATCTGCTCTGACGCCCTGGGGCGAAAAGAAGGTCAGCACCCATCGACCGGGCGATGGACCGCGGGCGTCACAGATTGGCGAAATCAACGATCCGCTCTCCACGATGTGCGATCCCGCCGGCTTTCCGCGCAACCTGCTCTTCGAGTTGCGGCCGTTCCAGGTCGTTCAGACACCGAACCAGGTGTTGATGCTCTACATGTTCGAGAAGCGATTCCGAACGATCTGGACCGATGGCCGCGCGCTACCCAAGGACCCGGACCCGCGGTGGTACGGCTACTCGGTTGGGAAATGGGAGGACGACTACACGTTCGTCGTCGAGACCATCGGGCTCGATGAGAAAACGTGGCTCGACAACGCCGGCAATCCGCACAGCAATGACATGAAGGTCATCGAGCGGTACCAGCGGATCAATGAGGGCACGATGGAACTCACCGTGACCATCGACGATCCAACGGCCTACACGAAGCCGTGGGTGGGCCGTAACAAGCTGCCCTTGAAACTCATCCCGTCGAATGTCGACCTGATGGAGATGATCTGCTCGGCGACAGAGGCGCAGGATTACAAGAAGAACATGGGCAAGTAGGAAACGATGCCGTCTAACTCCATTGCGATTCCCGCAGGGCTCACGCGCTATCTGCAAAGCGTGGCCCGCATCGTCTTCGGGTTCCTGGTGCTCCGGCACGGAATGGAGCAGGTGTTCGCCTTCCCGGAGGCGAGTGCCGCAGCGCGGATGTCGTTCGAAGGTTTGCTCGAACTGATTGCGCTGCCTGCCGGCGTGCTGATCATGCTCGGGTTGTTCACGAGGCAGACGGCGCTGCTGCTTGCGATCGGCTACATCATCCTGTTCTTCGTCGGTCCGCTGACGCGCGGGCCTTATCCGCATCGCAACGGCGGCGATCCGATTCTCTTGAACGGCTTCTTCTTCCTCTACCTCGCCGCGGCTGGTGGCGGGGCATGGAGCGTCGATCGTCTGCGCGGGCGCGACTCATACGACGAGAAATGGGCGCCAATTGCGCTCGGCGTACTGCGGATCGCCGCCGGCTGTCTCTTCATCATGCACGGCCTGGAGAAATTCTTCGCCGTCGGCGGCGGCCGTATCGATCGTGACATCATGACGGTGCGCGGCCTGGCCGGATGGCTGGAGTCTTTTGGCGGTCCGCTTATCATTCTGGGGTTGTTCACGAGACCGGTTGCCTTCATCCTGTCAGGCGAGATGGCGGTCGCGTATTTCAGGTCGTGGGCGCCGCGCGGTTTCTGGCTCAGCTTCCAGCAGCCTGGAATGGAAGCTTCGATTCTGTTCTGCTACCTGTTCCTGTTCTTGTGGGCTGCGGGACCGGGTGCCTTCAGCCTCGACGCTCTATGGCGACGTCGATCGACTGAAACTCGCACGCATCGCGCATCGACTGTGCCGTCAAACAACCCGGGAGGATCGCTATGAGACCACGCACGGGACTGGCCACCATCACGCTCCTTGTGCTGTTGACGGGAACGATGACGGCGCAATGGGTGAACTACCCGACGCCTGGCATTCCACGAACGCCGGACGGCAAGCCGAATTTGAAGGCACCACCGCCGCGGACCGCCGACGGTCACGTCGACCTCTCCGGTATCTGGGACGCCGGGAACATGATCTATTTCCATAATCTCGCGCAGGGCTTGAAGCCGGGCGACGTCGTGACGACGCCGTGGGCAACGGCCATTCGCAAGGCGCGCATGGACCGCAACCACGTCGACGATCCCTACGGCTACTGCCTGCCGTTGGGAGTGCCGCGCGTCTACACGCGCAGCCCGTTCAAGATCGTCTACACGCCGAAGATGATGATCTTCCTGCACGAGTCGATCGTCGGGAACACGTTCCGCCAGGTCTTCACCGACGGGCGGCCGTTGCCGAAGCTATCCGATGTCGAGCCAGCATGGCTGGGGTACTCCGTCGGCCGCTGGGAAGGCGATACGTTCGTGGCGGAGAGCATCGGGTTCCGCGATCGGGGCTGGCTCAGCGCGCGTGAAGCATGGCCGAACAGCGACGCGCTCAAGGTCACCGAGCGGTGGAATCGCCCGGACTTCGGTCATGTCAACGTGACGGTCACGATTGACGATCCCAAGGCGTACGTCAAGCCATGGACGAACACGATTCCGCTCGAGTTGCTGCCGGATACCGAGTTGCTCGACTCGTACTGCGACAACCAGATGAACATCCTCAAGACGTGGAGCATCGATCCGCCTCCGTACGAGCCGCCGAGCAGCAGCGTGAAATAGGGCGGAGAAGATTCACGATTCTCGATTGTTGATTCGTCGGTGAGTGTGGACTGGCGATTGTGGATTGATTGACAAGGAGCGCATCATGCGTGGTCTCGCTCTATTCGTTGCCGGAATTCTCGTTGGAGCCTGGGTCCAGACGGGTGTCGCGCAGAGCGACAAGACGGGCGTGTGGCTGAATCATGTGGGGATCGCCGTCCCCGACATTCCCGCGGCGGCGACGTATTACACCGAGAAGATGGGGTTCAAGGAAGCCTTCCGCAACACCAATCAGCAGGGACAGCCGACGGGGATCTACATGCAGATCAGTCGCGATACGTTCCTGGAGATCCAGCAGGCCAACGAGCAGCGGCCCGCGGGAGTCACGCACTTCGGGCTTGTTGTGGACAACATGAAGACGGCGGTCGCGGCGTTTCGGGCGCGCGGAGCCACCGCGGCAGAACCGGGCCCGCCAAGCGGATTCTCGAAAGCGATTTTGTCGAACGTCACGGATCTGAATGGCCTTCGAATCGAGCTGGCTGAGTTGACTCCGGACTCGCTGCAACGCAAAGCGATGAATAGCTGGAAGTAGGAACTGCTAGGTGTCGTTTCAGGTTCCAGGTTTCAGGTTCCGGGTTCGTGTTCCGGGTTCCAGGTTCCAGGTTCGGGCCGGGTGGGCCGCGACGGCGGCGCTGTGGCTGGTGAGTGCCACGCTGGTTGGCGGCCAGGCTGCCCCACGTCCGCCGCTGGCTGAGGAGGTTTTCAAGAACGTCCAGGTCTTGAAAGGCATGCCGGTCGACCAGTTCATGGGGACGATGGGGTTTTTCTCAGCGGCCCTGGGGATGAACTGCACCGATTGCCACGTCGACGAGAGCGGCGGAAGCTGGGCGAAGTACGCGGATGACAACGACCTGAAGCGGACGGCACGGCGCATGGTGCAGATGGTCGCGGGCATCAATAAGGGCAATTTCGGCGGCAGGCAGGTCGTCACCTGCAACACCTGTCATCGCGGCAGCACGAAGCCAAACGTGATGCCGAGTCTCAATCTGCTTTATGGCTCGCCGCCGCCAGACGAGCCCGGCGAGCCATTCGAAGCGGCGGCGGGCCAGCCTCCCGCCGATCAGGTATTCGACACGTATCTGAAGGCGCTCGGCGGCACCGATCGCCTGGCGAAGATCACCAGCCTGGTCGCCAAGGGCACCTACAAAGGGTTTGATGACGCCGACAGCACTCCGATGGACATTTACGCGCGGGCACCTGGGCAGCGCACGACAATCGTCCACACATTGAACGGTGACAGCACGACCGTCATCGATGGTCGCGGGGCCTGGATCGCGGCGCCGGAGGCCGAGAAGCCGGTGCCTCTGCTCGAGATCACAGGGCAGGATCTCGACGGCGTGAAGCTCGAAGCAGCGCTGTTCTTTCCTGGCGGAATCAAGACCATCGCGACGAAATGGCGCGTCGGGCCGCCGGCGCTCATCGACGACAAGGAAGCGCTCACAGTGCAGGGGACGACCACCGCAGGCGCGACCGTCACGTTGTGTTTCGATGCCGAGTCAGGGCTGCTGATGCGCCTGATCCGTTTCAGCGAGTCTCCGGTGGGCAGACTGGTGACGCGCGTGGATTACGAGGACTACCGTGAAGTCGCCGGCGTGAAGATGCCGTTTCACTGGATCGTGAGCTGGTTGAGCGGGCGATCGGTGTTCGAGTTGAGCAATGTGCAGCCGAACGTGGCAATCGACGCCGCGCGATTCGCGAAGCCTGCACCCGCGCCACGCAAATAGAACATTTGTTGATTGGCGATCTTTGATTATTGATTGTCGTTGATTGTTGATTGGGCGATTGTTGAAGGGCGGCGTCGGCGAAGACACAAATCACCATTCAACAATCTACAATCACCAACGAATCTACGATCAACGATCGTGAAGTCAAGAATGTAGTCACCCGATCGGGAGAAGACGATGTCACAGAAGCTGTCGGTCGATCGTCGTGACTTTCTCAAGAGCGCGGCCGTCACCGGAGCGGCCGCACTTGTGCCCGGCGCGGTCGCAGATCAGGCCGGCCAGACTGGACCGCAGGCCGGTAGAGGGGGGCCTGCAGGCCCGCCGCCTCAGGCAAGCGCCCCTGTCGCGCCGCGCGAAGTCGATCCCTCCGAAGGCAGCGAAGTCATCACCACCGATCGTCCGGGCGGCGACTTCATGGTCGACGTCCTCAAGACGCTCGACTTCGAGTTCGTGGCGTCGAATCCCGGATCGAGCTTCCGCGGCATCCACGAATCGATCATCAACTACGGCGGCAACTCGAAGCCCGAGTTCATCACGTGCTGTCACGAAGAGTCCGCGGTCGCGATGGCCCACGGCTACTACAAGGCCGAAGGCAGGCCGATGGCAGTGCTGTGCCATGGCACGGTGGGCATGCAGCACGCGGCCATGGCGATTTACAACGCGTACTGCGACCGCGTGCCGGTCTACGTCCTCGCGGGGAACTCGCTCGATGCGACGCTCCGGAGGCCAGGCGTCGAATGGGCACACAGCGTCCAGGATGCCGCCGCGATGGTGCGCGATTTCATCAAGTGGGACGACCAGCCGATCTCACTGCCGCACTTCGCCGAGTCGGCGATGCGCGCGTACAAGATCGCGATGACGCCACCGACGATGCCGGTGCTGCTCGTGCTGGATGGAGGGTTGCAGGAGGATCCGATCTCGCCCGAGGTCACCTCGCGGCTTCGTATTCCGAAGCTTACTCGGGCCACGCCGCCGCAAGGCGATTCCGGCGCCGTCGCCGAAGCGGCACAACTGTTGGTCAGTGCACGCACCCCCGTGATCGTGGCCGATCGCGCGGCGCGCACCCCTGCGGGTATGCAGCGGCTCGTCGAGTTGGCCGAGGCCCTTCAGGCACCGGTCATCGATCAGGGTGGGCGGATGAACTTCCCGTCGCGGCATCCTCTCAATCAGACCGGCAACGCCCGGCAGTTGATCGCCGACGCTGACGTCGTGCTCGGTCTCGAGTTGACCGACTTCTGGGGAACGGTGAGTGCCGTTCGCGACGGGCTGATGCGGACATCCCGATCGCTCGTGAAGCCCGGCACGAAATTGATCAGCATCACGGCGCTCGATCTCGCGACCAAGGGCAACTACCAGGACTTCCAGCGTTACCCGGAGGTCGACGTCGCGATGGCCGCCGACGCTGAGGCCACGTTGCCCGCGTTGACCGAGGCATGCAAGCGGCTGATCACGGCCGACAAGCGCACGGCGTTTCAAGAGCGCGGTAAGCGGCTGGCCGAGGCGCACGCGACGGCGCTCGATCGCGCGCGCGCCGAGGCATCATACGCGTGGGACTCGAGTCCCATCAGCACGGCGCGATTGACGATGGAACTGTGGGGCCAGATCAAGAAGGAAGACTGGGCCATGGTTGCCGAGAGCGGCATCATGAGCGACTGGACGGCGCGACTCTGGAGTCGCGACAAGCATTACCAGTCACTTGGCGGCTCGGGTGGCGCCGGCGTTGGCTATGGCGCGCCGGCCGCCATCGGCGCCGCGCTCGCCAACAAGAAGCATGGGCGACTATCAGTCACGATCCAGGGCGACGGCGACTTCCTGTATGCGCCCGGCGTCTGGTGGACTGCCGCGCATCACCGGATTCCGCTGCTCGCCGTGATGCACAACAACCGCGCATATCACCAGGAGGTCATGCACGTGCAGCGCATGGCCAACCGGCATAACCGCGGTATCACGCGCGCGCACATCGGCACGACGATCGAGGACCCCAACGTCGACTTTGCGAAGATCGCGCAGGGCATGGGAGTCCACGCGCAGGGACCGATCACCAACCCGACTGATCTGGCGCCGGCGATCGCGCGAGCGCTGGAGGTCGTCAAACGCGGCGAGCCGTCGCTCATCGACGTCGTGACGCAACCGCGATGACTCGAATGCTGTTCGCGGCGTATATCATCGTTACCGTGGTCTCGACGGCGGTGGTGGGCGCGCAGGCGCCGCCCGCTCAGGCACCAGCAACAGCGAATTCCTCCGGCAACGCTGACGAAGGGAAGAAGCTTTTCCTCAGCTACGGCTGCTACCAATGTCACGGCCGCGAAGCACAAGGATCGAGCGCGACGGGGCCGCGGCTCGGCCCGCGACCGATTGCGTTTACGGCATTCAGCCGCTACGTGAGGCGGCCGACGGGACAGATGCCGCCGTATACGGCCAAGGTTGTCAGCGACGCGGATCTGGCTAACATCTATGCGTACGTGCAGAGTCGGGCGACGCCGGCGGCAGCGCAGTCGATCCCGCTGCTTCGCGAGCCGTAGCACGCCGTTTACGGAGGGTCTTGTGAGAATCATGTTGGTATTTGTGGCAGTCGTTGGTCTTTTCAGCGCGACCCAGCCGCTTGCCGCCCACCACGGCGCCGCCAGCTTCGACACTGAAAAAGAGCTGACTCTCAAAGGAACGGTCACGGAATGGATCTGGGCCAATCCGCATTGCTTCTTGAAGTTCGACGCAAAGGACGATACCGGCACGGTGAGAAACTGGGTGGTGGAGACCCAGAATCCGACCGACATGTCGCGCCGCGGCTGGGCTCGACGATCGTTCAAGGTCGGCGACGAAGTGACCGTTACCCTTCAACCGGTGAAGAGTGGTGCGCCAGTCGGACGCATCCGGAGCGTCGTCCTCGCGAACGGCGAGACGCTCGGCACGGGCGGAGGAGGGCCGGCTCCCGCAGGCGCGGGTGCACCCGCGGCTAAATAAAACACCGGCAGGTTCAAAGAGCCACGATCATCGACCGGGGAGTAGACCAGGCAGATGATGCGCCGACATTCTGCGTACCCACTCGCCGCGCTGCTGCTCGCTGGTGTCTTCTGTCTGGGTCTGGGGGCTGAGGCACTGCTGGCCGTGGCGTCGCAGCAGACCAGCGGAGAACTGGACATCGTGGCGGTCCGGTCCGACTTCTACATGATCGCCGGCGCCGGCGGTAACGTGGCCGCGCAACTCGGTCCGGCGGGTGTCGTGCTGGTGGATACGGGTTCAGCACCGATGGCGGATACGGTGCTGGCTGCGGTCAAGCGGCTCACAGACCGTCCGATTCGCTATGTCATCAACACCAGCGCCGACGCGGATCACGTGGGTGGTAACGACAAACTCTCGAAGGCGGGGCAGACGATCCTCGGACATCAGGGGAGCAGTGGCGTCAGCGAGGACGTTTACACCAGCGGCGGGGCCGCCAGCGTCCTCGCGCACGAGAACGTGTTCACCAGGATGAGCGCGCCTCAATCGTCCTTTCCTTTTGCGGCGCTGCCCACGAAAACCTATTCGGGTCGCAGTTATCCGATGTATCTGAACGGCGACGGCATTCAGGTGATGCACATGCCAGCCGCGCGTTCGGATGGCGACAGCATCGTCTTCTTCAGGCGCGCCGATGTGATCGTGAGCGGTGACATCGTCGATACCACCCGCTTTCCAACGATCGATGTGGCGAAGGGCGGCAGCATCCAGGGGGAAATCGACGCCTTGAATCGCCTCCTGGAAATGATGATTCCGCCGTTCCCTCTGAGATGGCGGGATGAGCGAACTTATGTGGTCCCTGGACATGGCTTCGTCGCCGACTACGGCGACGTGGTCGAGTACAGGAATGTGGTGACGATCGTTCGCGACCGAATCGCGGATATGGTCGTCAAGGGCCTGACACTCGAGCAAGTCAAGGCTGCCGATCCCGCGAAGGGTTTCCGGGCTCGCTACGGATCTGATACTGGCGTGACGGACAGATTTGTCGAAGCCGTTTTCATCGGCTCGAGCGAAAAGAAATGAGGTCCACCCTCGCCGCGCTGCTGCTGAGCCTCGTGGCGACCGCCGTAGTCGGCGCGCAAAACCGCGGCACGCCAGCACCGCTCTCGACCGCTCGCGCCGACGCTCCAATCGATCTGACCGGCTACTGGGTGTCCGTCGTCACGCAGGACTGGCGATGGCGCATGGTCACGCCAGCGAAAGGCGATTACGCGAGCATTCCAATTACGCTCGAAGCGAAGAAGGCGGGCGACAACTGGGATCCGGCGAGAGATGAAGCGGCCGGTGAGCAGTGCAAGTCCTATGGAGCGCCTGCGCTGATGGCGGTTCCAACCCGTGTCCGGATCACGTGGCAGGACGTCAGCACGCTCAAGGTTGAGACGGACGCCGGCACTCAAACGCGTCTGTTCTACTTTGGCGACAAGAGATCGCCACGTGGGGCGCCAACCTGGCAGGGGGAATCAATCGCTCGGTGGGAGCGACCACCTGCCGCCCGAGGCGGAGCCTCGAAAGGTGGATCGCTGAAGGTGGTCACGTCCCATCTGCGTCCGGGATACCTGCGCAAGAACGGGGTACCCTACAGCGCCGACGCGGTGCTGACGGAATACTGGGACGTGTCTGCTGATCCGAATGGCGATCAATGGATCACGCTGACCACCACGGTGAAGGACGACAAGTACCTTCGCGAGCCGTGGGTCACGGCGCTCAATTTCAAGAAAGAACGCGATGGCGCCAAATGGGATCCGACGCCGTGTTCGGCCCGCTGATTCCGTTCGTAGTGTCCGGCTTTAGCCGGACCTCCAGGAGCTCGACTCATGAATCCCTATAGGCTGGGAGCGTTCGTCCTGGCAGGAATGCTCATCAGCGTTCCAGCTCTTGCGCAGTTCGATCTCACTGGCAAGTGGGCGTCCCGATCCAGCCAGGATGCACAGGAGCGCGGCCCCGGTCCCGACCCGGTCGATTACCTGGGACTGCCGCTCAATGACGAGGGACGTGCCCGGGCACTGAGCTACAACTACTCGATGTTGTCGCTGCCCGACGGGCAGTGCGGCTATCACACGCCGTTCTACATCGTGCTCGGCCCCTTCGGTCTTCATATCTGGAACGAATTCGATCCGGTCTCTGCCAGGCTGGTGGCGTGGAAGATCGGCGCCTGGGTCGATCGCGACGTGACGACGATCTGGATGGATGGCCGTCCACATCCGTCGCCCAATGCTCCTCGTACGTACGGCGGCTTCACGACTGGACGGTGGGAAGGGAACACGCTCATAACCACCACGACACACATGAAGGCTACGCAGATCCGGCGCAATGGCGCTCCCGTCAGTGATCAGGCGACGATGACGATGTTCGTGTTTCGCCATGGCGAGCTCCTCACGATTCGGGCGGTCATCGACGATCCTGTCTACTTCTCGGAGCCGCTGGTGCGGAGCCGCGTCTGGGCGCTCGATCCCGACGGGAATCTGAACCTAGGAAATGGGGTGGCATCGCCTTGTGAGCCGATCGCGGAGCTTCCCGTCGCCGATTCGGCGGACATCGTGCCGCACTATCTACCGGGACAGAATCCGTTCATCAACGAGCTCACCGAGCGGCACAACATCCCGGTAGAAGCCGTTCTCGGTGGCGCGGAGACGATGTATCCCGAGTACCGGAAGAAGCTCAAGGAGTACGTGCCTCCTGCGATGTGCAAACGCTATTGCGGTTGCGGTGGGCTTGGCGTGCCTTGTATCGAGGACGGCAGCGGGGTTCCTCGGAAATGACGCCATGGAAGAACCGCATCGCCGCTGCCTTCGGCCCAGCGTCGAGGAGGTGTTCGACAAAACAGATGAATGAACGGGGCGCGCTACTCGTTGCGGAGCTGAAAGAAGACGAGACATACCCGTCGGCGTCGGTGATCGCGAACCCGCACAGCCCCTCTTCGACGAACGACAATCTCTTGATCTACTTGCCGACGAGGTGCGACTGATCTTTTTCGTTTTCCAGGCACACGAATTCGAGCAGTTCCGTGTCGACCATGAGGAACTGGTGCACGGTGACTGTGAATGGTCGCGTGTAGGCCTTCGGATCGTCGATCGTGACCTCGATGTCCAGCGCACCGAAATTCGGCCGGCGGAATCGCTCCGTCATTCTGACCGAAGCCGTGATCGGATCGCCTTGAAAGTCAAGCCATAGTCCGTCGCGCAGCCCGTTCGTCTCGACGACGAGTGTGTCTCCGTCCCAGTGCCCAGACGAGTACCCGTACCAACTCGGGTTGGGGTCTTCAGGCAGCGGCCGGCCGTCGATGAAGATCTGTCGATACGAGAAGTCGCGCTCGTTCAGAAGCACGAGCAACCCGGGTGTTTGAACGATCTTTCGCGGGTCCAGATACGTGTGCGCGAGCAGCGGTCCGAGCGGCAGGCAGCGGCTCGACGGCACCTCCTTCGACTTGTCGGCTTGGCGAGTCTCCGCGAGTGCGCGCGCCCAGGGCTGATACGGCAACCCGCCCTCCAGACCGTCCGCGATGTTCACCATCTGCGGCGGGATGTTGACGGTGCCCTGCTCGACCTTAAGCGCCTGTCGACGCGGTGCCCAGATCCCGGAAAGGTCCGGTTTGCCGTCGGGCGCGCGTGGCGCCGGGGCGGCGAGATTCGGCTTGCCGTCGGGGAGGTGCGGGACTCCAGCCGTCGGATACTTAATCCACTGCGCGGCAGCAGGTACGGACAGCAAGACGGCGATGAGCGGGATCGCCAACGACCGCCGACTCGATTTCGTCTGCATCTTGCAGGCTCCACTTGGTTGGGCTGAAGATACTCCAACGACCGCGGCGAAGCGAAGAGACTGAAGCAATTCGGACAATTCGTCAGGAGCACCACGCGATGACGTAGTGCGCGCTGCTGCCGCTCGCGCGGAGCGCCGGCGACGTCCGCGCGCGAGCCACCATTGAACGAGACATCGCGTAGCGCGGGCCTTGCTTTGTGGACCCGCCGTTCAGTAACCGAAGATGTAGACTGCGCCGGACTCCATGACCGAGTTGTCGGCCTGATTCCCGCCGACGCCTTTCGACCCGCCATCTTCCGCATGCGCAGAGGCGATCATCGTGCGGCCGTCGCGGCTGAGCGCAACGGAGCCGCCGAACTCGTCATAGGCCTCCGCGTTGGAGCTCTTCACGTAGTACTGCTGGCTCCATGTCGTCCCATTGCGGGTGAACACGTACACCGCTCCAGACTCCGGCGCCGCGTCATCGTCCTGCTTCCCGTTGATCCCCTTGCCGGAGCTGTCCTCGAGCGACGCCCCGAGCGCGGCTGTGTTGCCGTCGCCGCTCAAGGCGGCGCGGGATCCGAACCAGTCGTTGGGCCCGGTATTGGATGACTTCAGAAACGCCTGCTGCGTCCACGTGGTGCCGCTGCGCACGAAAACGTACGCGGCTCCGGTGGAGATGTCGTCGGCGCGATCGTTGTCACAACCGGGCGGGTTCACGCCGGTCGCCTTGCAGTCCTCATCTAACGAGCTCGCCAGCAGCGTATTGCCATCGTCGCTGAGAGCGACGTTGACGCCGAGCGAGTCGCCGGCCTCGGCATTGGACGCATGGATGTAGGCTTGCTGGGCCCAGGTCGCACCGGCTCGGGAGAACACGTAGACCGCGCCCGCGCCGCGGCGCATGTTGTCCGGCGGCCCGTTGATCCCGCGTGAAGATCCACCTTCGTCGTAGCTGCCGGCGGCAAGCGTGCTGCCATCCGCGCTGAGCGACACGCTGTAGCCGAAGAGATCTCCGGGATCGGGGTTGGCGGGTTTGACGTAGGCCTGCTGTGCCCACGTGCTGCCAGTGCGTGCGAACACGTACACCGCGCCCGCCGACATCGCCGAGTTGTCCGCCTGGTCGCTGTTGATTCCCGGCGAGGCGCTGTCTTCCGCGATTGCGCCGACGGCAAGCGTGTTGCCGTCGTCGCTGAGCGCCAGCGACACGCCGAATTGATCGCCGTCGCCGAAGCTGTCGGCCGTGCCGGCTTCACCCGTGTTCGAGGCTTTGACGTAGGCCTGCTGCGTCCACGTGTTGCCACTGCGCGTGAACACGTAGACCGCGCCCGCCTGCGGAATCGATCGATCCTTCTGGTTGCCGTTGACGCCTTTGGCGTTGCTGCCCTCGAACTGCGCCGACACGGCGAGCGTGTTGCCATCCGCGCTCAAGGCGACGGCGTGGCCGAACTCGCTGCTCATCTGCGGGTTCGATGCTTTGACATATGCCTGTTGACGCCAGTTCGCGCCGTTCTTGACGAACACGTAGACAGCGCCGGCGCCGTCCATCGAGTTGTCGCTCTGATTGCCGTTGATTCCGCTGGCGGCGCTTCCTTCGTGCGGTGCGCCAATCGCCACGGTGCTGCCGTCGCCGCTGATCGCCGCACCCCAGCCAGCATGGCCGTCCAGGACGCCGCCGCACCCAAAGTGGTCGCCCGACTCGGCATTCGACGCCTTGAGATACGCGATCTGCTTCAGCTGAGCGGTGGTGACCGATCCGGAGGACGGCGGTGTCTGCCCTCCGGCTGCCAGCACCACGCCAGCGATCACCACGAAACCCATGCCTGTGACAGCACACAACTTGGACATCACGCCTCCAGACACCACGCGACACGGCACGCGGAACCCCGAGAATTTGTCATTCACGAGACTGTCTGTCAAATCCGATCCTCGACGACGTGAGGCTGGTCTTGCTTTGAAGACCCGCCACGCAATCCGGTGAAAAACCTCGCATTGCCGGGGACGCGACAGATCGGTATAGTCGGCGGTTATGACACACAGGTCGAAACAATCGATCATCGCTGCTGCTGCACTAGTCATCGCGTGGGTCTCGGCCGTCGCGATCACAAGCGGTCAGACGGGAACTGCGCCGGCGGTGCCGCCCATGGCCGAGACGGTGTTCAAGAACGTGCAGGTACTCAAGGGTATTCCCGTGAACGAGTTCATGGGCACCATGGGCATCTTCTCGGCGTCGCTGGGCATGTCGTGCGAGGACTGTCACGCTGCAGGCGACGCCGACTGGTCCGTGTATGCCACAGACAGCCCGCGAAAGCAGATGGCGCGGGTGATGGTCACGATGATGGCCACCATCAATAAAACGCATTTCCGGGGACGCCAGATGGTGACGTGCTACACGTGTCATCGCGGCAGCGCGCGTCCACGATCGACGGCCGATCTGGCCGATTTGTACGGCAGCGTACCAATGGATGTGAACGCCATCATCGAACAGGCGCCGAACGCACCAAAGGCCGACGAGGTTCTCGACAAATATATCCAGGCCATTGGTGGGGCGCAGCGGGTTGCGGCGCTCAAGAGCTATGTGGCCAAGGGCACGAGCGCGGGCTATGGCCCGGAGAACGAACCACGACCGCTGGAGATCTACTCTCGCGCCGGGCAGCGCACGACGATTATCCGAACCGCTTCCGGCGACAGCACAACTGCCTACGACGGCACCTCGGGCTGGATTGCCGCGCCGCTCAGGCCTGTTGCCGTGCTGGCGCTGAGCCCGCAGGAAGTCGACGGCCTCAAACTCGAGGCAGATTTGGCACTCCCCGTCGGCCTCAAGAAAGCGCTTACGAATTGGCGGGTGGGGCTGTCAACGGTGATCGGCGATCGTGACGTGCAGGTGGTGCAGGGCACGACGGCGCGAGGGGGAACGGCCACGCTCTATTTCGACGCCGAATCAGGACTGCTCGTGCGCCACGTGCGATACAACGATTCGCCGGTCGGACGGATCTCGCGGCAGACCGACTACTCGGATTATCGCGAGGTGGCCGGGGTCAAGATGCCGTTCAAGTGGACGGATACGTGGCTCGACGGACGCGACATCGTGGAGCTGACCGACGTGCAGCCGAACGTCAACATCGACGCGGCGAAGTTCGCGAAGCCAGCGGCACCTGTCGCGAAAGCCAACTAATCACGGCGGGTCTTTCGACCCGCCTGGAATCTACTTTCCGCCAGGGACACCCAGATATTGGCTCTTGATCTCCTCGTTCTCCCACAACGCTGCGGCTGACGACGAATGCACGATCGTTCCCTGGTGCATGACGTGGGCGCGATCTGACACGTCAACGGCGAATGCGGCGTTCTGCTCGACCAGCAGGACGGTGGTGCCTTCCTCGCGTAGCTGACGAATCAGTCGGCCGACCTCGGCAACGAGCGCCGGAGCCAGGCCTTCGGTTGGTTCATCCATGACGAGCAGGATCGGATTCGCAACCAGCGCGCGCGCGATGGCCAGCATCTGCTGCTCGCCGCCGCTGAGGTCGTTTCCCCCGTGATGGCGTCTTTCAGAGAGTCGTGGAAACAGCGCGAACACGCGATCGATGTTCCAGCCGTCGCCCGCCTTCGCCGGGCGCGTGGCGATCAGAAGATTTTCGTGAACGGTCAAGGAGACGAAAATTCGGCGGCCCTGCGGAACCAGGCCGATGCCGGCATGAGCGATACGATGGGCCGACAGCCGCGTGACGTCGAGACCCTCGAGCACGACGTGTCCGCGGCGCGCAGGCGTGAGTCCAGCCAGCGATCGGCAGAGTGTTGTCTTGCCAACGCCATTGCGACCGAGAACGGACGTGACCTTCCCGCGCTCGGCCCGCAGGGTCGTGCCCTGAAGCACGTGGCTGTCGCCGTAGTACGTGTGCAGATCGACGAGTTCGAGCATCGAAAGTGTATCGTTCCCAGTTCCAGGTTCCATGTTCCTGGTTCGTGTTCAAGGTTCGGGTTCCGGGTTCACAGTTGCGTGTTCACAGTTCCGGGCCGGCCCGTTGTGGGAAGCGCCCAGCCCGAACGTGAGTCCACGAGAACGTTGAATGCGGGACGCAGACGCAGAGCCGCACTCCAGAACCTGAACTTCGAACTCCGAACCGGCACGCCGAACACGAACTCGGAACTCGGAACCAGGAACGTGGAACAGCATAGCTCTCATCGAGTTCCAAGATAGGCTTTCTGCACGAACTCGTTGCCGCTGACTTCGTCGCGTGTACCGTCGGCGAGGACCCTGCCCTGATGAAGCACGGTGACGCGCGCGGCAAAGGCGAACGCGACGTCCATGTCGTGCTCGATGAGGAGAACAGCGATGGATGGATCGAGTTGCTCGAGAAGGCCGCGCATTCCGATGCGCTCGGGCGTCGACAGCCCTGCCATCGGCTCATCGAGCAGCAGCAGCCGCGGACGTCCGGCCAGTGCCAGCGCGACATCGAGGCGGCGGCGGGCGCCGTACGAGATGTGAGACGCTTGTTCGTCCGCGATGTCCCCAAGCCCGAACTGTGCGAGGAGGCTCGCGGCTCGTTCAGTAAATTCCGAGTACGCCGACAGCGGCCTGTACATCGCAAACTTACGGTGATCGAGCGCTGCGCAGGCGAGCAGGACGTTTTCATTGACGGTGAGTTCCGGGAACAGCCTCGTGATCTGGAAGGTCCTGGCGATGCCGAGCGCGGCACGCCGGTACGCTTTGAGCTTGGTGATGTCGGCCCCGTGCAAAGCGATCGTTCCGCTGCTCGGCGGTAATTCGCCGCTGATGACGTTGAACAACGTCGTTTTGCCAGCACCATTAGGGCCGATGACGGCGTGGCGCGCGCCCGCTTGCACCGACAGCGTCACATTGTCGACCGCCGTGAGACCGCCGAAGTGGCGCGACACACCCTCGAGCTGCAGGCAGGGCAACATCATCTCGCGTACAGCGGCTCGCGCAGGTAGTCTGCCGGTGCGTATTTCCAGAACTGCGACACGTTCGGGAAGGTATCGATCACCGTGTTCTGCAGCTGGCCGTTCACGCGATCGACGCGGCGAACGTACACGTTCTCGATCGGGTTGCCGTACTCGTCGAGCGCGACGGGGCCGCGTGGCAGACCTTCCGGCTTTACGCGCTTCAATGCGTCGATGAGCGCCTGACGATCTTCAACCTCTCCGCCGATGGCGTTGATGGCGGCGATGAGCCATTTGCCACCGGTATACATGCTCTCGGAGTAGTAGCTCGGAACCTTTTTGTAACGCATGCGATAGGTCTCCGCGAACGCCTTGTTGGCCGGCGTGTCGAGCGCGGCACTGTAGTGCAGGGCGGTGATCGTTCCGAGCGCTTCGTCACCCATGAACGGCAGGACGTGTTCGTCGGTCGTGGTGCCGCCTCCAATCAGCTTCACGCGGCCTTTCAAACCGAACTCCTGGTACTGCTTCATGAACTGCAGCGCCGACCGGCCGAGCAGGAGCGCGTACACGGCATCGACGTCACGTGGGATCTGTGCCAGGTACGGCGCGAAGTCGTGGACCGAGAGCGGCACCCAGAGCTTCCGTTGGATGCGACCGCCCTCGGCGACGAATGTCCGTTCGAAGCCGCCCACAGACTCCCAGCCGAACGCGTAGTCGAGCGCGATGGTGACGACGGATCGAATTCCGAGCGTGCGGTAGGCGTATTCCCCGAAGGCATGATTCGGCTGGCTTCCGCTCCAGCCGGTGCGCACGATCCAGTCGCTGCGCCGCCGCTGCGTGAGGTCGTCGGCCGAGACGACGGGATACACCATCGGAATCTTCATCGACGTGATGTACGGCGCGAGCGCGTAGCCGGTCGACGACAGCAGCGCTCCCGCCATCACGTGGACTTCGTCCCGTTCGATGAGCTTGCGCGCTTTTGTCAGCCCCACGGCGGGGATCGCTTCATCGTCTTCGACGATCAGGTCGATCTTCCGCCCGCCCGCCCGATAGCCGATCTCGTCGAGATACATCAGGAAGCCGTTCAGGATGTCGCGGCCGTTCTGCGCGTTGCCGCCGGAGAGCGGCACCATGAATCCGATCTTGATTGGGGGCCGTGCATCGGACTGCGCCGCGACGACGCCTGCTGCGCACACGCACACGACGAAGGCGACGACCGCGAGCGTGCCCACGCACACCAGTCGCAGCAATGGGGTCAGACCCCTTCGCAGATTTGCCCAGTGTGCAGATCCGGGAAGGGGTCTGACCCCACTCAACGGGACCGTCGTCGACCTAGATTCCATAATCCTTGTGGCGCCCAGAGGATCGTGACGATATAGACGATGCCGAGGATCAGGAGCCATCTCGCCGTGTAGGCGCTGATGACGTTCTTGAGAATGACGATCGCGCCCGCGCCGATGACTGGGCCGACGAGCGTCGCAGGACCGCCAAGCGTGACCATCAGAAACAGCTCCGACGAGGCCGTGAGGTCGAGATACGTCGGGCTGACGAAGCCGTTGTAATAGGCCCACATGATCCCGGCGACGCTGGCAAAAGCGCCGGCACACACATAGCTCACATAGCCATGCAGCCACGTGTTGAAGCCGAGGCTGCGCATGCGTGGTTCGTGCTCCCTGATTCCCTGCAGCGTCAACCCGAACGGCGACTTCACCAGCATCGTCATCAGCGCGCCGCATAGCGCGAACACGGCCAGTGCTACGTAGTAGTACGGGATCGGCCCCGACGCTGGCAGGCCCAGGAGCCCCTCCAGCCGCGGGATGCCCGAGATCCCGTTATCGCCGCCGGTCACCGGGATCCAGCGAAAACTCAGTCCCCACAACACCATGCCGAGCGCCATCGTGATCATCAGAAAGTACACGTCGCGCACGTGCGACACGATGAGGCCGAACAGCGCGGCCAGGCCGGTGCCGATCGCAAATCCTCCCGCCACTGATGCCCACAGTCCGGCGTGATACGTCGTCGACAGGACCCCCACACCGTACGCGGCGACGCCAAAGAAGCCGGCATGACCGAGCGAGGGAAGGCCCGTGTACCCGATCAGCAGGTCGAGGCTCATCGCGAGGATGCCGAGAATCACGACCTGTGTCAGAAGGCCTACCCAGTAGGCGGACAGGAATGGAGGACCGACCAGCAGGAAGCTCGCAAAGAGAATGACGAGCGGCGTTCGCCACGGACGCGACACGTTACGCCCGGCCATACAGCCCGGTCGGCTTGAGCGCGAGCATCAGCACCATCGGCGCGAACAGCGTGAAATAGGAAAGTTCAGGTACGAGCGCCTTGCCGAAGTTATCGATCATGCCGACTACGATCGCTCCGATGAGCGCGCCTTTGAGGCTCCCCATGCCCCCGATGATGACCACCACGAAAGCCAGTGGCAGCAGGTCGAAATCCATGCCCGCATAGCCGCCGAGAATCGGCCCACCCATCACGCCGCCGAATGCCGCCAGCGCCGCTCCGACGGCGAAGACACCACCGGAGAGGCGCGTCACATTGATGCCGGTGGCCGCGGCGATCTCCGGATCGTCAACTGTGGCGCGCACTCGTGCGCCAATCAACGTGCGCTCATTGATCAGCCACAACCCGATGCCAACGAGCGCAGCCACCGCAATCACGAACAGGCGGTACCAAGGGAACACCATCGCGCCGATCTCCAGGGAGCCCGTCAGCCACCTCGGTGTCGCGAGCGTGAACGGGTCGCCTCCCCAGATCATGAGCGCCGCGTCTCGGAAGAACAGCGCAAACCCCATCGTCATCATCATCTGGGCCAGCGGCTGCGAGGCGAAGCGGCGGAGGAAGAGACGCTGCATGAGGAATCCCACCGCGCCGACGATGAGGACGGCGAGCAACGCTCCGGCAAGCAGGCTCGACGTCCGCGCCGCCACGGTGTAGGCGACGTAGACGCCGAGCATGTAGAAGGACCCGTGCGCGATGTTGACGATCCGCATCACGCCGAACGCCAGCGTCAACCCGCTGGCGATCAGGAAAAGCAGCGCTGCGGAAAAGAGGCCATTAAGGGTCTGCGTGACCAGATAGACCATTTACGGCTGCTGGCCTCCGCGGCCACGGCCGGCGCCAGCGCCTGCCGGCGGTGCACCGCCGCCCGGACCGCCGCGGCCGGCGGGTGTTGGTAACGGCGGCTGCGGACCGAGCACCTTCGTAAGTGCCTGGTACGCGCACTGCTCGTCCATGTTGCCGCCGCCAACGCCGATGGCGCCGATCAGATTGTTCTCCACGACGATCGGCAGTCCGCCACCGACGAAGTAGTAAGCCAGACCCGATTCCTTGCCGAGGTCGAGTCGAATCACCCGGCCCTCCACGTCGCTGAACCGCTGCGCGACGGCGCTCGATGGCGTGCGCGCGTAGAGCGCGGTCTTCGCTTTCAGCAGCCCGGTCTCGACTCCGATCGGAAGAACGCCGTCCATGACGTGGGCATCGACGATGTCACCGTTCGGTGCGAGGACGAAGATGGCGTAGTTGCCGGGGCCGCCTTGCTGATTGCGTGCGAAATCCACGCACGCGTCGACAAGCTGACGCGCGACCGTGGCACTGATCTGGTTCTTCATCAGCGTTCGCTGCGCGACTTCCTTCGAGACAGTGGCTTTATCGAGCGGTACGGCCGTCGTGCCCTGAGCCCAACCGATCAGCGGCGCGAAGATGATTGCGGCGAACAATATGGTGGCGAGACGCTTCATACCTTCCTCCTCAGGACACCGGGTGTGATTTCCGCACGCACTTTCAGGAAATCACACCCGGTGTCTTTTATCCATGCTCCATGATGATCTTCATTCGTGCCCCGTTGTCCGATCCGAGCATGCCGATGGCCGCCTTGAGATCCTCGAGCGGCTTCACGTCGCTGACCAGCGGTTCGAGCCGCACCTGCCCGCGCTCGACCAGATTGATCGACGCCGGGTAATCTTCGCTCTTGGCCACACGCGCGTTGATGAGGGCGAGCTCCTTGAAGTACAGGTCGTAGAAGGGCAGTGCCCCTTCTTTGGCGGTGATAATCCCGAAGAGCAACAGCCGCCCGCCCGATCGCGCCATCTGAATCGCGGAAGACAGCGACGCGACGACTCCCGTTGTTTCGATGATGACATCCGCTCCGCGCCCCTCGGTCGCCTCTCTCACGCGGGTGACCGCATCCTCGCCGCCGGCTATCGTGATATCGGCGCCAAGTGTTTCGGCAAGTGCCCGCTTGTCTGCACTCCGCGTGACGCCGATGACCGTTGCGCCGCGCGCCTTCGCGAGTTGCACGTGCAACTGACCCGTCACGCCAAGACCGAGCACCACGACGAACTCGCCGGGGAAGATGTCGATCTGACGCTGCGCGTGGAGGCACGTGGTAAGGACCTGGATCAGCGGCGCGACCCGCGTTTCGACGGAACCGGGCAGAGCGAACGCATGGCTTGGCGGAACCGTCACATACTCCGCAAACCCGCCGTCCCGGTCGCGGCCGACAAGCACGCCGTTGCGGCAGAGATGTGTCTGCCCGATCCGGCAATGAAAGCAGTTCCGGCAATACAACTGCGGATCGACGATGACGCGGTCGCCGCTGCGCAGCGGGCTGGCGCCGGGATCGACCACTTCGCCCGCCATCTCGTGTCCCATGATCCGCGGGTATTTCACCGGGATGGCGCCATTGAAGATCTTGTAATCCGTGCCGCAGATCCCACTGTGCGTGACACGGACGAGCAGCTGACCCTGTTCCGGTCCTGGACGCACCACATCGTCGCGAACCAGTTCGCCGGGCGCCGTCAACAACATGGCTTTCATCGGTGTGCGAGCGCCTCTGGATTGACCGGGTTGCGCGGCGATCGTCCGCTGAGCACGGCGACGACTTCCTGCGCGGCTTTCATCTGCAGCTCGATGAGCGATTCCTCCGAGTAGAAGCTCGTGTGTGGCGTAATGATCACGTTGTCCCGCCCGAAGAGCGGCGAGGGGGGTGGCGGCTCCTGCGTCATGACATCGAGTGCGGCCCCGGCGATCTGTCCGGCATCCAGCGCCTCGGCCAATGCTGTTTCGTCGATGATCGGTCCGCGCGCGGTGTTGACGATATAAGCGCCTCGTTTCATCTGGCCGAACGTGTCGCGGTTGAAGAGATGCTTGGTCTCAGGCGTCAAGGGCGTGTGCACCGAGATGTAATCGGATGAGGTCAGGAGCGCGGGCAGGTCGACGCGCTGGACACCGGCGCGTGAGAACGCTTCATCCGGGACAAACGGATCGTACGCGACGACGGTCATCCCGAACGCCTTCGCTTTTGGCGCCATCAGCTGCGGAATCCGGCCGAACCCGGCAAGACCGAGGACGCTGCCGCGCAACCGATGAATCGGCACGACGGCCTTCATCTCCCAACGGCCGCTGTGCGTTCGGGCGCTCGACGATGGGATCTTCCGGACGATCGCCAGCAAGAGCGCCATCGCGTGATCGGAGACCTCGTCGATGCAGTAATCGGGGACTTTGGTGACAACGATGCCGGCGCCCGTGGCGGCTTCGATGTCGACGTTGTCGACGCCGATACCGAACCTCGAGATGATGCGGCATTTCGGCATCTTGCCAATCATGTCGGCCGTGATCTTCGCGTAGGTGACGAGCAATGCGTCCGAAGTGGCCGCGGCGGCCACGATACCCTCGGGCGTCGGGCTGTCGGCCATGCGGAGCTCCGCACCAATCGTCGCGAGCACCTGACGTGCCGGATCCAGGTTGGGGAAGACAGAATCGGAAACCGTAATGTGAAATGACGCCATAGCTATGTCGTGTTCCAGACCTTTCGGGCAGTGTCAGTGACGAGTTGCAGCTTCTGCCATTGTTCGTGTTCGGTCAACAGGTTCCCTTCGAACGACGAGGCAAAGCCGCACTGCGGGCTGAGCGCCAGGTTGTCGAGCGGGACGTAGCGGCTTGCTTCATCTATACGGCGCAGCAGCGAGTCCTGCGCCTCGAGCTCCGGCAGTTTTGTGCTGATCAGACCGAGGACGACGCCTTTGTCACGCGGTACGAATCGGAGCGGCTCGAACGTTCCGGCGCGATCGGATTCGTACTCCAGCAGGAAAAGCTGCACGTTGAGCTGGTTGAAGAGCTTTTCAGCAATCGGGTCGTAGCCTCCCTCGGCGTACCACCTGCTGCGGCTGTTGCCGCGGCACAGGTGAATCGCCAGTGTCACGCCTTCGTTGCGTACGCCTTCGAGACAGGCATTGTCTACCCGAATCGCCTCGTCAAGCGCATCATCAGGCGAGACGCCCATTTCCGTGCGGATGTATTCGCGCCATTTGGGATCGAGGTAGTAGCTGTACCGCGGCGCGTCGATCTGGATGTAAGTCACGCCTTCGTTCACGAGCGCCTGAATCTCCGACTTGATGATCGGGACGATATCCCACAGAAAGTCTGAATAGGTGGCGTAGGCTCGTTCGCTGAGCCCCTTCCGATAGGCAATTGCCGGAAACTGATTGGCCGTTGGCAGGGTCATTTTGACGTCGCCGGGAGCATGACGCGCCAGGAAGTCGGCTTCATGTTTGGCGAGGCGCTTCTTCTGCCTGATCTTGTCGACGACGAGACCGGTTGGCGGCGCCAGTGCCACTCCGCCGGCGGATCCGCTGGCCGACTGTCCCTTCCACGCGCGAGCGATCGACCCATCGTTGTCCAGGCCGTCCACCGACTCGTAAAAGTCGCCCATGAACTGACTTCGACGCAGCTCGCCGTCGGTGAAGATCTTGAAGCCGAGATCCTTCTGCCGCTCGAGTGCGCGCAGGATGTGGCGATCTTCGATGTCGCGAAGCTGGTCGAGGCTCACTGACGGGTCGTTGCGCGCGTCGCGGATCTCCTGCGGACGAAGAAGGCTGCCGACCTGATCGGCTCGAAAACGGGGTCGGGGGTCATTTAAATGGGACACATCACTCACTCCGGGTCCTCCATTGTCCTCGTTAAATGACTCCCGACCCCATTTACCGAAATGCGAGCTTCGACTTGCGATCCTCTTCGCCCTTCACGCCAGGGCCGAACAGCTTCTCAAAGAAGCCTTCCTTGACGAGACGGCCGACGACGCTGTTGTCGATGACGGTGTGAAAGTCGAAAGCCTTCATCTGAGCCAGGAGCTTTGCGTCGCTTTGTTGATCCATGACCGCCTGCAGTGCGGGCGCGAGCACGAACGGCACCCGCTCCAGCACGTTGGCCTTGGCGTAGCCATCGTAGAGGCGCTCCACGTCGGGGTTCGTCTGCTTGTCGTAGGCCTGGTACGCTTTAACTGCAAACGCCTTGTCGTCGTAGAAGCGCTTGATGGCCTCCGCATGCGCCTTGATCAACTGTTCGGGCATACGTGGGTTGGCCGCGATCGTCGTCTTCTTCATCAGGTACGTCGTCGCCGCGAAGATGTCGTCATGGTCGGCGAGGTTGCCGAGGCTCTTGAAGCCGGCCTCTTCGAGCCTGAAGTAGGCAGGTGGCGTCAGGAGCGTGGCGTCGGCGCGACCGGCCGATAGCGCGGCGGCGCGGCCAGCGGCATCCGCGCCGGCGGCGATCCACTGCACGTCGCGCGGCGTCATGCCGAACTTGCGAAGGAACGCGCTCGTGTAGTTGTACGGCGGATCGCCGATCTGACTCACCGCGAACGTCTTGCCTTTCAGATCGGTGACGCTCTTCACGTCTTTCCGTGTCATCAGCGCGAAGTAGGCTTTGTTCAGCGACGCGCCGACGACGGCAAAGGGGGCCTCGCCCCGGGAGCTCGCCTGCATGACGGACTCGAGGTTGTAGCTGCTCATCTGCGCCTGGTCGCTGACGACCATCGCGATGCCGGCGGGATGACCCGCGAACACGAGCGTGACGTCGAGCCCCTGCTTTTCGTAGTAGCCACCTTCTTTGGCGATGAACAGCGGCCACGACGCACCACTTCGCGTCGGGTAGTTGAGTGTGATCTTCTGCAGCTGCCGGCCCTCGCTCGGCGCCATGCCGATCACGAGCACGACGGTCGCCACGGCCGCCAGGAAGGATTTCATCGGGCGAGTATATCTAAACGTCAAAGGTCAAAAGTAAGGTCAAAGGTAAACGCTGATAAGCTTTTGCGCGGAAAAGGGGAGCACGGATGCAGCGAACGATCAGTGTACTGGCCTTGTGTGTCCTCTCGTTCGTGGCCGGCGGGATTGCGACGCGATTCTACGATCGGGGCACGCTCGTGGGAGGGGGCCCTGCAACGCCGGGTCCATCGAATGGTGCCACCTCCGTGGTTGTCGTCGATTTCACACGGCAGCCGCTCTGGGCATACGGGTTTCTCGAAGCTCCCAAGCCAGGTGAAAAGGCTCAACCGCAGGCGGCGCCCTCTCGAAACCTGCGGCCCAACGAAGATCCCGCCGAGCAGACCAGGCCGCGTCAACTGCCGGGCAGTTCGGGCTCATTCTCCCTCGTGGACATTCGCGACGGCGGCAACGTCGTCGACTGGTATCCCGGCGATCATCCGGCCATGCCGGACATCATCAGACACGGGCCCGCCAAAATGACCGAGGGACGTCGCGGCTGCGGCTTCTGCCATCTTCCCAACGGCCTCGGCCGGCCGGAGAACGCGTCGGTCGCCGCGCTCCCGCCTGCATACTTCGCCCAGCAGCTCCATGACTTCCGCAACGGTCTGCGACGGAGCGCCGACCCGCGCAAGCCGAACACGAACACGATGATCGATCTGGCCCGAGCGATGACCGAGGAAGAGATCGCGGAAGCGGCGAAGTACTTCGGCGCGATCCAGTGGTCGCCACGCGTGAAGGTGATTGAAACGAGCCTCGTCCCGAAGACGCGCATTGTCGGCAATCTGTTTCTCGCCATCGAGGAGGCGCGGACCGAGCCGATCAACGGGCGCATCATCGAAGTCCCCGAGGACGAGGAACGATCCGAAACACACCGCGATCCACACGCGGGCTTCATCGCCTACGTACCGGAAGGAAGCCTCGCGCGCGGCAAGCAGCTGGTCACCCTGGGCGGCGCGCAGATCGTCAACGGGGAGATCGTGCAAGGGAAGACCACGCCGTGTACTGCGTGTCATGGTCCTGACCTGATGGGGGTCGGTGACGTGCCGCCGATTGCGGGTCGATCCCCCAGCTACATCGTCCGCCAGCTCTTTGACATTCAGCAGGGGACGCGCACGGGGGCCGGCACGGATCTCATGAAGATCATCGTCGCCAAACTCGACTCGGATGACATGGCAGCTATCGCGGCGTACGTGGCATCGAAGTTTCCACCGGATCCGGTGGACAGCTCTGCGAGCGCACAATAGACCTCAGGTAGAGGCGGCATTGCAACCCGCCTGGAGGTCATGGGCGCCTTCAGTCGCCCATCGCGAGCAGCCGGCGAACGCTTTTCATCACCTGTGGCCACACATCGGACTGCGGATCGATGAACACGAAGTGACCGGCGCTGGGAAGCGCGATCGACTGGACCCGGTCGCCAGCCTTCTTCGTGGCCGCCTCGTAGGGCGCCGCGTGTGCCGCAAACATCTGACCCGTGAAGAAAGCCTGTGGTACGCCGAGCGGGAGCTGCTCGATCGGAGAAGCATCGCGATATCGACCGGGCTGCTCCTCCGGTGATCCGCCGATCAGATCGGTGATGACCGGACCGCCGCACACCGGCCGTTGCAGCGGGATCGTCGCCTTCAAGTCCGCGGGGCCGTCGAGGCTCACAACGCCCGTGACGCGCACAGGGTCACTTACATATAGCTCGCTGTTCTTCGAAAGCTTGGGCCGCGCCGCGAGCCACAGCGCCAGGTGAGCGCCAGCCGAATGTCCGATCGAGATAACGCGCGTCAGATCCAATTGCCTTTCGCGGGCGGCGGTGCGAATGAAGTCGGCGCCACTTGCCACGTCACGGAAGGTACCGGGCCAGCCTCCACCCTGATTGCCAAGGCGCCGGTACTCGATATTCCACGTAGCAATACCGGCATCGTTCAAGGCCACGGTCAGTGGACGCATGTTGTCCATGGCGACGGCTCGCGAGTCCAGGTCGCCAAGCTTCGCGACCCAGCAACCACCGTGGATGACGATGGCCAGCGGATAAGGTCCCTTCGTCGAGGGCACGCGCAATTCGCCGAACTGCATCGGGTCGCTGCCATACGCGATGCGGATGGCCCCGGCAGGGGCGGGAGCCGTCGCCAATTCGAGCGGATTTCGGCTCTGAGCGGCGACCGAGCAGGTACACACGACGAAGACGAGCGACAGCGTGACTCTCATTGGTCCCTCTCACTGTTCGAGTCGGAAAGTACAATGACGCCCGTGTCGTCACTGACCGACGTGTTTCGAGTGATTACCCGCATGCGCGATGACGGGATTGTCCTCGAGTATGCCCTCGGCGGCGCGACGGCCGTCCTGTTTTACGCGGAGCCGACGCGAACCTATGACCTCGATGTCTTTGCAATTCTGCCTGTAGATGCCAGGCAATCGCTGGCGCCCCTCACCGACGTCTACAATTGGGCGCAGCGCCACGGATTTGCGCTCGAATCCGAGCATCTAATCGTGCACGGCGTCCCGGTTCAGCTCTTGCCCTCATAAGGCCCTCGTGACGGAGGCCGTTCGCACTGCGCGGGTCCACGACTACGAAGGCGTTCCGGTCAGGGTTGTCGCCCCCGAGCACCTCGTCGCGCTTGCGCTGCAGGCCGGAGGCGCTCGACCGCGCGAGCGCGCCTGGCAACTCTTGCAATCCGGGGCAGTGGACCGCGCGAAGTTGCGAGATCTCCTGTCAGCGCACGCCATCGATGCGGAGATTCCCGACGATGTCTGACGCACCGCGTATCCATGAGGACGAGACGTACGGGCGAAAGCGCGAGTGGCACCGGAGGCAGGCAGACCTTCCGCTGAAGGAGAAAGTGCGCATTCTGCTGGAATTGCAGGAGCAGGATCTGCCGCTCATCGCGCGGCATCGGCCGCTCCGTACGTGGGAGCGGCCCTGGCCCATCTCGCCTTGAGTCAATTCGCCGATTCCGGAGGGATGCGCCATCGTGGCTCCCTGTCGCGCTGCGCTCGAGAACGCAGCGCGCGCAGTGCCGCAATGATGACGGCGTCGAGTGAAGGGCAGCAGCCAACTGGCCGTCAGTAACAAGCAGTAGGCGAACTACCGGCTGGCGCCGCAGGCATCGGACCAGGTGCCATCATCTCGCTGGGTCGCCGAACGGCGTCCCACGCCATCACCGTCGAACGTGTTGAGACGCAGCGTCGCGTACTCAAAGAGCGCCTGCGGTTTGCAGTATTCAACCGTCCACCGAAGGGAGCCGTGCGCTCGCACGACCGCGGTGAGCGCATCGACGACTGTCGTCGTGCCCAGGTTGACGGAAAACCTGTGGTCGCTTTGCGGTGTCCTGGCTGGCAGTAGTTCGTCGGCTGGCCCGCGCGCCCCGCCAAGGACTGAGTGAATCTCGTTCATCGCTGTCCACATGCGCCCCTCCGTGACCCTGAAGAACGGAATCTTTCGATTCAGGAAGTGGTTGCGATCGAACCACGTCACGCCCGGGCGAACGATGAGGACGCCATCGGCCTCGCTCCAAACGTATCGTTCGTCGAGCTCGACGAGCCGGTCGAAGGCGCGGCTGACGCTCATCCCGGTCAGGACGACTTCATCTTCGCGTTCGGGAGCCTGCTTGCCTGGCTCTCCGCACGGTTCCGGCACGAGCTCGAGGCCGAGCGGAACGGGCAGCGATTCTGCGATACGAATCGCCACTCCCGGCACGGTGCATGGCAACAGGGGAACGCGGACCCGGATGTCTTGCTCGATAACACGATCGAGCACCTGTGCCTGTGAAGCAGCCGCGGTTACCGTGGCCCCGAGTAGAACGGTTGCTGCGACCATCAAGCGCATCGCTGCACCTGACGTTTCACCTTTGACCTTCGACTTTTGACCTACGTAGAGATCCACCGCACAACCCCGGCGACCCCATCCACAGCCACCTGCGCCCCGTCAGGGATTCTACGCGTGGCGTCCGCGACGCCGAGAACCATCGGGATGCCGCGCTCGCGGGCGAGCGATGCGAAATGCGACGTGCTGCCGCCGCGTTCCGTCACCACCCCCGAGACGCGAGACAGGATGTGTCCGAGTGCCGGGCCGGCGACGCGTGTCACCAGCACATCGCCGGCTGCCACGCGGCCGATCTCGCACTCGCAGTTGATGACGACGGCTCGTCCCGTGCCCCAGCCGATACCCGCCGGGTGACCGCTGAGTCGCGGGTGCTGCAGCCAGATCTCGTCTGGTACATGCGGCGCTTCCAGGTGCAGCGGTCGCGCCTGCAGCATCGTGCAGCCCTCATCGTCGATCGCCCACTCGATCTCGACGGCGAGGCCGAGCACGTCTTCGGCCTTGCGCATCATGTGGGCGAGCTGTGAGACCTCCTCGCGTGTGAGACACGGCTCGGCGGCTTGCGCGGCCGATATCGCTTGCGCTACCGGCGCGCGACGATGGCCGCAGCTGAGAGCGTGGTCCTTGCGTCCGGGGGCGATGTGACGCACGTTGCCGTCGCGATCCAGCTCAAAGCGATCGGGCGTGACCTCGCCTTGAGCGATTGATGCTCCGAGTCCCAGCGTGGCGTTGACGAGCATCGTGCCGTCCGCGGTCTGACTCAGTCCGCCGCCTGCAGCACGCGCATGAACCAGCGGCTGAACCAGCACTGCCATCGCTGTGTCAGCCGGGTCGAGATCGTGCGTGGCCATGTAGCGCAGCGCGCGCGTGGACCACAGCGCGGTCCAACACGATCGGACGGCGGTGACGAACTCGGATTCCTGTTCGAGACCCAGGTAGCTTTCGAACTGGCCGGCGAAGCTCGACCCGAATCGATCCTCGACGAGGGCCGACGAGCGAACCACAGTGAGTGCACCTGTGCGATCGACAAGCTCGCGCCATGTCGCCAGCAGTGGCTCGAGCACTGCTGGATCGATGGGGCGCTCGAGCAGGCCGAGCTTCACGTTGAGCGCGTGCTGCCGCGCCTGTTGCGGGTCCTCCGCGCCGAATACACCTCGCACCTCGTCGGTAAGGCCGATGGAGGTGACTTGATGCCGATAAGCGTCGGCGTCGAGACAGAAGCCGTCGGGGATTCGCAATCCAGCACGTCCGAGGGCGGCGAGGTTCGCCGCCTTGGGCCCGAAGCGCGCCGGATCGGTCGCCTCCTCGCTCGATAAGGGAACGAGGAAGCGACTGCCAGACCTGATCCGGCTGACGGCGGACACTACGTCATCCCTGGTCCGGCTGATGCCGGACACGACGTCATCACCGGACATGGTCCCCGTAGCCCGGAATCGGATCGACGACGGTGATCTGCTTCACGGGGAAATTCGAGGTGATCTCGATGCGATCCTCATGAACGATCAGCATCTCCTCGATGCGCACGCCCCAGCGGTACATCTTTCCGTGCTGCGTTTCCAGTGCGAAGACCATCCCCGGCTTGATCTCGATCGGGTGATCGAGCGACCAGATGCGCGAGATCACCGGTGGATCGTATTGCGCCAGGCCGAGCCCATGTCCCCAGAGGTTGGCCGCCGCCTGATCTTCTTCCGCGTAGCCCCACGCGTCCTTCGCCGACGGCCACTTCAACGCGATCTCTCTCGTCGTCGTGCCGGCCTTCACCGCGTTGATCGAGTCGTAGAGCCACTCGAGCGCCGTCGCGTAGATGTCCTTCTGCTCCTGCGTCGGCTCCTTACCGACGCAGTACGTGCGGTAGTAGCACGACTTGTAACCGTTCCACGTCAGCGCGGCGAGGTCCATGAAGACGATGTCGCCAGGCTGAATGATGCGGTCGGAAAAGTTCCGCCAGTTCGGCCAGGTGTTCGGGCCGCTGGAGACGATCACGTCCTCGACGTCCTCCATGCCCGGGATGGAGTAGAGGAACTGCATGATGTGGGCGGTGACCTGGTTTTCGGTTACCCCCGGGCGCAGGAACTTCATCGTCTCCCAGTGCGCGGCGTCGCCGATGGCGCCGACAATGCGCGCGCACTCCTGCTCGTCCACGCTCTTGACGGCGCGCGCTTCCATCATGGCCGACATGCCGTCGGTCCACTCGACGTTGGCATCCTTGAACGCCTGGATCATGTTGATGTCGATGAAGTCGACGCCGAGTTTCTGGCCGCCGACACCGCTCTTCTTCATCTCGGCGAGGATGGCGTTGGTGAACTTCTTCACCTGCTGCTGCGATGCAGGCCCGGCCGCGCCCTTGATCCAGGCATAGGACCAGCGGACGTTCTCTTTCGGAATCCACGGCGAATGGCGCTCGATCTGGTAGCCGAGGTCGCCCTGCTCGAAGAGCACCGGCGGATCGTCGCCGCAGATGATCGCGTAGCGCAGGCCGGGCTTCAGCCGGTTCCAGCCGGGGGTCAACGTGCCGGTGATGTAGCGGACGTTCTCGTCGTACATGCAGAGCATCGCGCCCAGGCCGTGCGCCTTCATCCGTTCGCGCGCGCGCTCCGTTCGATACTTCCGCAGCCGGTCCCAGTTGACGCGCTGCTGCCAGTCCAGTCCCGCGATTCCGAAATTAGCTCCCATGTGCGCCCTCTGTTTGAAGAATTGTCGAAGGAACTCAAGAGAAGTACATGGAGGTCGCGAGCGAGTCAAGGGCTCACATCGCGACTCGAGGGATTCAGTCAATCAGAGGGGTTGACTTCACCTGCTACCCACCGGGGTCAGCGTCTTCCCACCCGGAACTTTCCCGAGATCGCGATCGAATGTACCAAGTGGAAGATGGCCAGCCTTGCGAGCGATCTCGATCATCAGGCAATCAGAGAACCCCAGGCGCCGCTGTTGTTGAAACCGATCCAGTGCAGCAGCAACACCTCGTGGTCCTGAACGGTCAGATGCTGATGGTTGAGGAGGATCTGCCCCTGCGCCGTTACCTTCGAGTTCGCCAGCGCGATAGCCCAAATTACCATGGTAATGGTCCAAGGAGACCCGATGCTACGCCACTGCTCTCAGCCGCAGCCCAGTGAGCGCGGCGACGAGAACAAGGACACAGACGCTGACAATTGCGGCACCCATGAACGCGGTATACGCCGCGCGCCCCATGACGTCGAACAGGCTCAGGCCGATCGTAAGTCCGGCGATTACTGTGATCACTCGCATAGGGCCGGGCAATCTATCCAGGTAGTTCGCAAGATAAACGATGGCCGGCGTCGCGATCAGCAGCACGTAATCCCAACCCTGCGGTGACAACAGCGGAATCAGCAGGAGGAGGAGGCTGCCTTCAAGTCCCTCCGGGAACGGAATGGACCGGCGCCGCAGGAACACCATTACCACGACACCCAGCAGAACCACCGACGCCGCCGCGGCCAACACAGTCGAGAGGGGAGTCATCCCGAACCATTTGGCGGACATCGAGGCCAGCGACACATTGTCAGGGTTCAACAGATTTGGTGCCGTCGTGTCTGTGACGGTCACCCACCAACTCTGATGAAGGCCAACCGTGCCACTCCATCCATACAGCGGCACCGGCAGCACGAGGAGCAGCAGGCATCCGGTGGCGGCCACAACGATGCCAGCACGTTGCCGCCGTGCGACGATGACAGGGAGGAGCAGCGCGCCATAGGGCTTGATCGCAATCGATAAGACGATCAGCACGGCGGCGAGCACCTCTCGCTTCCTTTTCATCGCCAGAAGCGCTGCCGTCACGGCCATCGCGAAGGGAAGGTTGACCTGGCCCATATCGAGCTCTCGCGCGTAGAACTTCGCCAGGACGACGATGGCGCTGACGACCAGCAGCGTCGTCGATTTCCGTTGTTCAGGAAGCAACCGGACGCTCAGCGTCATCAGCCCGATGAGGAGAGCGACGGAGCCGACGAACCAGACGCCCTTTGCCACCGGTAATGGCAGCAGCCCCAAGGGGATGGCCAGCACGGCGAAAGCCGGCAGATACTTGAATTGATAGTGCTCGTCTTCGGCCCGATAGAGCGGTTCAGCGGCCGCGGCGCGCCTGGCCGCGGTCCAGGGGACCTCGGAATCGCGCATGTCTCGAGAGACGCGCAACACGAAAGCCCCGAGCGCTACCGCGAACAGAGCGCAGGCCGCGATAACTCGCACTCTGTTCATCAGCGATCGCGTTGATTACGCTTTGCGGCGCTTGCGTTTCTTCGGAAGCAGGGGAGCGGCCGCGGGCGCATCGTCCATCGGCAGGCTGACGCGGCGGATGCCGTCGTACGAGTGCAGAGCCCCGGCCACTGCGCCGGCGGTGGCAACGCACCCGATTTCCCCGACCCCTTTGGCGCCATAGCCGCCCACCTCGTCGGGGACTTCGACGAGGATCACGTCCACCTCGGGCATGTGCCGGGCGGACACGAGGCCGACTTCGCGCAGTCCCAGCGAATCGGGAATGCCGCCTGTCGAGGTGAAGTTCTCAGAGAGCGAGTACCCGAGGCCCATGTGGACCCCGCCCTCCATCTGCTCGGCGCAGAGGCGCGGATTGATCGCGCGGCCGACGTCGTTGGCGACCACCACGCGATCGAGCTTGCCCTCGTCGTCCAGCAGCACGACCTGCGCGGCATAGCTGAAGGTCAGGTGAGTCGTCGGGTTGAGGATCGCTTCGGGCGTGCCCGGCCTCGTCGTGAAGTTGCAGACGTACTCACCGCTGTATTCGCGACCGACGAGATGCTGAAGCTGGCGAATCCGCATTGCGTTGTCGTGTGTGGCCGAGTGCGGCTCGATCGTAATCGGCACCGACTCCATGTCTGCGGCCAGCTTCCGCGCGGCCTGTTGGGCTGCCGCGCAGCTCAACGTCGTCCCGCGCGAGGCCCACGTCTCACCGCATTTCTCGCCGAGCTCCTTGTCCCAGGATACGGTCATGATGTCGGGCGGCAGGCGCGTCTCTTCACACACCGCCTGCATCGTCGCCGTGTAGATACCCTGGCCCATCTCGGTGTAGCCGTTCAGGATGTCGAGGCGGCCGCCCTCGAGCACGCGGATCTTGATGTGACCGCCTTCAGTCGTGCCGTTGCCGAGCCCGGTGCTCTTGATACCGCAGCCGATGCCCTTGTACTTGGCCTGTTTGTACACGTCCTTGACGGCATTGAGCGTTTCGCGAATGCCACGCACGCTCTCGCGCATGACCTGGCCGGTCCCGAGCTTGTCGCCCGGATTGAGAATATTGCGTTCGCGGATGTCCCAGCCGTCCACGCCGACCTTCTCGGCCAGCATGTCCATGACGCCTTCCATCGCGAACTGTGCCTGGTTGCTCCCGAAGCCGCGCATCGCACCGGCGTTCGGGTTGTTGGTGTAGACCGCTTTGGCGTCGACGTCGACGTTCGGGACGCGATACACGCCGCACGAGTGACACGCGGCGCGGAGCGCACACTTGGCGCTCGTCGTGTGATAGCCCCCCGCATCGGCCACGATTCGTGATCGCAACGCGAGCAGATGACCGTCGGCGTCCGCGCCCACGGTGAGCTTCACCGTCATCGCATGGCGTTTGACGTGGTGCTGCGTCGACTGCTCGCGCGTGAGCACGGTCTTGACCGGCCGGCCGAGCAGTCTCGCAGCCACTGCCGTTTGACCCTGGATTGACAGCTCCTCTTTCGCACCGAAGGCGCCGCCGCTCGGCACCAGCGTGATCTCCACGTCCTGCGGATCGACCTTCAGCAGCTTCGAGATCTGCGCGTGGTCGTAGACGGATCCCTGGCTGTCGGTGTAGACGCGCACGCCGCTCTCAGTCGGCAGCACGAGGCACGCCTCGGGCTCGAGGAACGCAATCTCGATGGGCTGCGTCTGGAACGTCGCGTCGATGACGTGGGCGGCCGTTGCCAGGACAGCATCGACATCTCCGCGCGCGAACGCCGTCGTTGGCTGAAGGATGTTCGACGGTCGCGGCGCGAACGTATCCGCGGAATGCACGAGGGGCGCCCCGGGCTTCATCGCCTCGAATGGATCGGTCAGCGGCTCGAGGACTTCGTAATCGATGCGGACTTTCGCGGCAGCTCGACGGGCATGAAACTGAGTATCGGCGACCACCATCGCCAAAAAGTCGGCCACGCAGCACGTCAGCTCGCCCTCGGCGACGAATATCGGCTGGTCCGCGTCGTTGAGCCCCTGACCCCTGAAGCCGGGCACGTCGGCGGCGGTGAACACGCGAACAACGCCCGGCATCGCCGCGGCTTCGTCGACATGAATTTTCAGGATGCGCGCGCGCGGGTGCTCGGTCAGGACCATCGCGCCATGCAGCATGCCGGGGACGCGCATGTCGTCGATGAACTGCTTATCGCCGAGCGTTTGCTCGGCGCCACCTAGTCGCGCGATCGAGTGACCGACACCATGGCCGTCGCCGTTCGTCTTTCCGTTTCCCTTCGCGAAGGCGGGATTTCGCTTCAGCCCGAACTCCTCGCCGAAGAATGAATGTCTCCGTGGCTCGGTGCGCGTCGACGTGTCACCGCTCGCAGCGGCTTCGCCGGCGGTCTGAATGGCGTCGATGATGCGTCCGTAGCCAGTGCAGCGGCACAGGTGTCCGTCGAGTGCTTTGGCGACGACGGCGCGGTCGCTGGTCTTACCCTGCTGCACGAGCGATGAAGCCCGTACGACGATGCCGGGGATGCAGAAGCCGCATTGGACGCCGCCTTCGAGGACGAAGGCATCGCCCATCCGCTTGCGAACATCCTCCGGCAAGCCTTCGAGCGTGACGATCTCCCGGCCCTCGGTCTGCTCGGGCTTCCTCAAACACGACAGCGCGGGCGTGCCGTCGATCATCACGAGGCAACAGCCGCATGCTCCCTCGGGTGCACACCCGTTCTTGGCCGAGACGATTCCGCACTCCTCGCGCAGAACCTCCAGCAGGTGCATCCCGGGCTCGTAGGAGGCGGTGGTCTTTTTGCCGTTCAGTGTGAAGCGGATCTCTGGCATCGTCGTGGACTTTGTACCAAGTGAGATCGTAACATCAGCGGCTCGGCCAGTCTGGTCCGGCTAAGCCGGACACTACGTACGGCATCGACTGGCCCACATGGTACGTAGTGTCCGCCTTCAGGCGGACCTCGGAGCCGGAGGAAATATGCAAGAGCCTTGGAAAACAGACAAGTGGTTCAGCAGCCCCTGGTCGTACCTGCCGGAAGTCCGGCAGAAGCAGGCCTTTGGCAGCAATCTCAAGATTCACGACGTGACCCTTCGGGACGGCGAGCAGCAGACCGCAGTGGTCTTCCGGCGCGAGGAGAAAGTCGCCATCGCGAAGAAGCTCGATTCGTTGGGCATCCACCGCATCGAAGCGGGAATGCCGGCCGTGTCGGCGCAGGACAAGGCCGCGATATCCGACATCGCCGCGCTGGGGCTGAAGGCCGAGATCTTCGGCTTCGCCCGGTGCATCCCGGCTGAGATCGAGGTAATCAAGGCATGCGGCTGCTCGGGCGTCGTGATCGAGATTCCCGCCAGCGACCACATGATCAAGTACGGTTACGGCTGGCCGATCGAGCGCGCGATGAAGGCGTCGATCGAGACCACATTGGCGGCGAAGGCGGCCGGTCTCTACACCGTTTTCTTCACCATCGACGCCACCCGCACCGAGCTCAATCGTTTCCTCGACATCGTCGAACAGGTCGCCACCGAAGGTCACATGGACGCGCTGACAATCGCGGACACGATGGGTGTCTGTACGCCGGACGCGGTGTCGTACGTGGTGAAGAAGGTGATCGAGCGCCTCAAGAAGCCGGTCGAGATTCACTGCCACCAGGACTTCGGCCTGGGCGTTGCGAACACGGTTGCGGCGCTCGCTGCGGGGGCGTCCGTCGCGCAGACGACCATCACCGGACTCGGCGAGCGCGCCGGGAACGTCCCGGTCGAGGACGTCGTCATGTCGCTGCTATGTCTCCACGGCGTGGACATCGGCATCAAGACCGAGAACTTCGTCGACGTGTCGCGCTTCGTGATGGATCTCGCCAAGGTCAGGCAGCCGCCGAATCGTCCGATCGTCGGCGAGAAGCTGTATGAAGTAGAGTCCGGCATCATCGCCGGCTGGGTTCGCCTCGCGCGCAAGGAGCATCCGCTCGAGTACGTGCCGTTCGCGCCGGAACTCGTGGGTCAGAAGCCGGTGAACATCGTGCTCGGGAAGAACAGCGGACCGCCGTCAATGGAAGAATGGTGCGAGAAGCTCGGCGTCAAGGCCACCGACGAAGAGCGGATGGCGATGCTGCAGCAGGTGAAGGCGAAGTCGTTCGAGAAGAAGGATCTGCTCACGGCCGACGAGTTCAAGGACATCGTCGATCGTGTGATGCAGAAGACCCCGGCTTCAACGTAA
>JBKPNV010000350.1:0-10819 GCA_046732795.1 Acidobacteriota bacterium | reverse complement strand
CCCTGGACCATGAATTGGGCCGTCTGTCCAACGGTCACGGAGGCTGGCCCGCTGATGAATAGCGAATTGAGAACGGGGCTACCGGCAATCAATCGCACATTCTTCGGTGAAGAAGCGGACTGCGCCGACAGATCTACAGCCACGACGGCTATCGACCCTAGAACAGCGACGACGAGGGTCGCATTCACCACCAGCGGGTGAACCGCTCGCCAACAATTGGGATGCCCCTTGCGCGTGAGGCAAGCGTGCGACACGGTGTGCATCGGATCTCTTCCCTTCAAGGCAAACTCGATCGGTCGAGTCTGTGAAGAGACCATGCCGTGTACCAACAAGAAATCCGTTGAAATCAGCGATTCCAAGGATTTCCGGCGATTCAACACTCACGAATCGTGAAATCCCGATGACGTTTTTCGGGTCGATTCCTAAATCAGGGCTGTGCCCTCATTGGATGCCGAGTTACGGTTCCAAAGGTGCGGCAGGGAGTCCGGATGGAAGAAGCGTGTTGTCGTCCTGCGGGTAGTACGCCTGGTAGCTCCGATGGTAGTACGGAAGATACGACTCGCCTTGTCGATCGAGCACCACCCCGTTCAGCATCGCACCAAGAAGCGGGGCGCGCACTGCCTCGAGCCGTTGGACCGCCGCAGTTGCTACGTCTCGAGAGGTCCGACCACAATTCAGCACCAACAGCACCCCTGAGGCCACCCGGGCAATCATGCACGGATCAGCGACTGCAAGTACGGGCGGCGAATCGAGCACGATCCAGTCGAAGTGCGCTCGGAGCTCCTCAATCAGTTTGCTGAAACGGGGGGAACCAAGCAGGTCGGCGGGATTTCTCAACGGGGTACCAGCCGGCATCAGCCACAGCCCGGAGACCTTCGTCTTGCGAAAATCGCGGCTCGAGGTCTTCCCCGCCAACACGTCGGCCAGTCCGGGCTTCTGATCTTCGCCGAACATTTCGTGCAGCCGCGGTTTCCGAAGGTCGGCATCGATCAAGAGCACGCGCTGCCGCAGTCGAGCAAGCGATACAGCAATGTTCGCCGCTGACGTTGTCTTGCCCTCAGAGGGTTCTGAGCTGGTCACGAGTAGCGTGTGCCCTGCCCCGAGTTCGGGAGCCAATACGAGGTTCGTCCGAACTCCTCGCAGCATTTCAGCGAACTGACCCGATACGGCATTTCCCAGAAGCAGCGATGAGCCGCCGTTCTGCGATTTGACGCGCGGCACTACCCCGAGAACCCGAATCCGCAAATGCTGCTTCACATCTTCCGGAGACGTGATCCGCGTATTGAAGGCCTCGAGCAGGAGAATCAGTCCCAGTGCCAGACCTCCGCTCGCAAAGAGCCCAATCAGCAGGTTGCGTTGCTTGCGCGGCAGGATCGGGAACGCTGGAGTTTCCGCCCAATCAAGTACTCTGATGTTCGTCGGTTGCAGCTCGCGTGTCAGCGCGCTTTCGCGTGAACGCTGGAGCAGCCTGTCGAGGACCTCACGATTGGAAGTCGCCTCACGCTCGAGTGCCGTGTATTCGACTGCCTTTCCGTTCAGCGTCTGCACCTCCATCTTCTGCCGCGCCAGATCGGCGGCCAACTGACGCTCACGCGACTTCGCCTCCGCGAAATCGTTTTCTATGGCGCGCGCCGCATTGGAGATTTCCGTCTCGAGCTTCCGTTCGGCGTTCTCGACGGCTCCCTTCAGCTTGATGATGTCGGGATGACGCTCTCCGAGCTCCTTAGATGCCTGCGTCAGCTGACGTTGCAGCGTAGCCAGCTCTCCCTTCAATCCTTGAATGTAAGGGTTCGACGCAATCGCTGGCACCGTGTCCAGCGGTTCCCGATTGGCTTTGGCGGCGGCGAGCTGGTTGTACTGGGCGGTCTTCTCAATCGTTTCGGTCCTCGCCTTCGTTTCCGCAGCCTGCAGTGCCGCCAGTTTCTGCACGACAACGTTCTGCTGCTCCGTGCCCAACCTGTCCGTCATCAACGCGTCGGCACCATGCTGTGTCCGATAACGCTGCAGGGCGGTCTCGCTCTCCTCGACGAGCTTGCGCAACTCGCCGACCTGTTTCGAGAGCCAATCGGACGCATCGCCGGTCGTTCTGGATCTGAACTGCGAGTTCTGCTGCAGATACGCACGCGCGAGAGCGTTTGCGACCTGGGCGGACAAGGTTGGATCAGTGGTGCGGAAGCCAACATTGACGAGGCGGCTATCTTTGACCAGGGACACTGTTCGTCCCTTCACAATCTCGTCCACCGTAGGCAGCCGCGATGCGCCTGGATTGGGCGACTCGGAAAGGGAGGGTGCATTCGACGTAATCGCGAGATTGCTGCCCTCCGACTTCGAGTCATCCGTGTGTGTCAGTTCGTCATAAGCCAGTCGGGCGAGGTTACGACTTTCGAGGATGCCCAACTGAGTCGGAAGGAACTCCCTCATCCAATCCCGTTGGTCCAACGGCACGAGCGGGCGATCGACACCCAGAACGTTCAAATCCATATCGATCTGGATCGTCGCCTGGGCTTCATAGACCGGCTTTGTCATCCAGTTGACCAGCACGCCGCACAGCAGTCCCACCGCCAGGAGCCCGATGACGATCCAGCGGCGGCGCTGAACGATTCGAAGGTAATCGCGGATCTGAAGAAAGTCAGTTGCCGACTTGTCGTACACACCGGCACCCGAATCGGGTGCGGCGGGTCGATCAGCGGTACGCATCAGGCGAGCCTCTCCGTGAGCCAAAGCAGCTTAGAGGAAACCCGAAGAACGGTGCAAGGTGGAGTGCCAACCACTGCGGGCCGGCAAGGCTGCTGACGTTGCCGATCCCTTCCATTAGTTCTAATTTTGACACCGATGTGCCCTGTTGCAGTAAGGTGTCGGTGAGTCAGGTTGACTCTGGCGCGAGGGAGACATGTACGTAAGGTGAACAAAACCTTCACAGCAGCGCTGGCGACTTGCATTTCTGTAATTGCGTCCCCGGTGTTTTGCCAAACCGACCGGCCGGACAGCACCGCCGCGCAGTCTAGTCTTTCGCCGACCATCCGGGTAACAGGAGGATGGGACGACAATATCTTCCGCGTAAACGAGGCTGACGCGCCAATCGCCGATTTCACCACGACGATAAGTCCTGCGGCCCGGGGCTCGCTCCGGACGTCACGTCTGAGGTTCAGCGGCCAGGGCGAGGTGGACTTCATCAACTTCAGGAGAGTGGATCAGATCAACTCCGTCGACGTTCTCACCGACGGGCGGGTTGAGCTTCCGCTCGGCAAAGTGACGCCGTATTTCGGAGGCAACTGGACGAACACGCGTCACCGACGGAATTTCGAAATCGATCTTCCGGTGAGGCAAGTGGATTCGGGTTGGATCGCTGGCGTCGACCTGCGTCTCTCGGGAAAGACTTCTGTCGGCGTCTCGAGGCGGCGGTCGCGCGTCGACTACAAGGGCGACACGAGTTACCTCGGCAGCGACCTGGCGCAATATCTCGGTGCGACGGCGTGGATCAACGGCGTGGAGTTGCGCTATGCCTTGACGCCCTTCACGACCATAGGAGCAGATATCGAGCAGGACCGAACTGAATTCGAGGTCGCGACCGAGCGGGATTCCGACGGCGTTCTGTTCGCGTCCGTCGTCGAGTTTCGACCGCTCGCGCTGGTGAGCGGCCGCGCCCGTTTTGGTTTCCGCAAACGGACGTTCTTGGACGGAAACGCTCCGGCCTTTCGAACAGCGGTCACGCGCTTCGATCTCGCCTACACGCTGCTCGGACGGACACGCTTTACCCTCACCGGTCAGCGCGACCTGTCGTATTCGTATCGAGCGGATCAGCGAGACTACCTTCCCACTGGCGCGGAGCTGGCGGTGAACCACCGAGTGGGGAACGCCTGGGACGTTGGCGGAGCGGTGGGCCGGTACAGACTGCAGTACGGTCTCGGGATCCCCAACGGCCCCTTGTCGTCTCGATCGGAGAGGGTCCTGAGCTACCGCATGGGAATCGGCTATTACATCCTGGGGGCGCGCGTGGGGGTCGAGGCGTCGCGCGAAACGCGAACCTCAGATTTCACGGTGAACCGGGACTACGAGGCGACGCGGGTTGCTTCGTCGGTGAGCTACGAGTTCTAATCCGCTTGACGTGGCTCTACCGTAAAGGGACAGCGGACAACTGAAGGCAGAACGGTGCTAACTCTTCTCGTCTTGACGGCGCTGCAGGTCGCTCCTGCTCCTCCCGACCCTCGTCTGTATACGGTGGGTCCGAATGACGTGCTTCTCGTCACGGTGTACAACCAGCCGCAGCTGTCAGGCAAATTCGTCGTCGAGGCCGACGGATCAATCGCGTTCCCCTTGCTCGGCCGCCTGCCAGCTGGCGGATTGAGCGTCCGAGCTATCGAGGACACGGTGCGACAACGTCTGGCCGCCGGGTTTGTCAACGACCCGCAGGTCAACGTCACCGTCGACCAGTACCGCAGTCAGCAGATCTTCGTGATGGGTGAAGTAAAGCAGCCAGGTAGTCTGCAGTTCACCGGATCGATGACGTTGATCGAAGCGCTGGCCCGCGCCGGTTCGATGACCGAACACGCAGGAACCGATGTGGTCATCGTGCGCTCGTCGAGCGGCTCAGGACCAGCGTCTCCAGCTCAAAAGCCAAACGCTTCGGGCGACGATACCATCCGCGTGAACCTGCAGAGTCTGCAGAGCGGAACCCTCTCGCAGAATGTGGCACTTCGGGCGGGCGATACGATCTTCGTCCCGCGAGCCGAGACGGTGTTCGTGTCAGGTGAAGTCCGCAATCCGGGTGAGTATGTCATGCGCACCAGTGGGATGACGGTGCGGCAGGCCTTGGCTCTGGCCGGCGGGGTGAGCGAGCGCGGGTCTTCCCGACGGATTCAGATCGTTCGGATGGTCGATGGCAAAGAAGAGACAATCAGCGCCACACTGCAGATGACTCTGAAAGCCGGCGACACGATCGTCGTGCACGAACGCTATTTCTGATGGCCTAGGTCCGCATGGATGTGTCCATTGTGGTTCCTACGCGTAACCGCAGCGCGCTGCTCTCGAGGACGTTGCGCAGTGCTCTACGCCAGGAGCGCGTCGACTTCGAGGTCATCGTCGTCGACGAAGCCTCCAACGACGAGACGCCCGCGCTTCTCGCAGCCCTTGATGATCATCGTGTCCGCGTGCTTCGCCATGACGTCCCGCGCGGCCTGTCGGCCGCGCGCAATCACGGTGCCGAGCAGGCACAGGCCGAGTGGCTGGCGTTTCTCGACGATGATGACCTGTGGGCACCGGACAAGCTGTTTCGCCAGGTAACTGCCGCGAGCGAATCCGGCCGCGACTGGGCCTACACCGGTTCGGTCAACATCGCGAACGGCCGGATCGTGCGCATCAGCCCCGCTCCGTCCGAACAGGAGGTCATGGCTACGCTGCCGCGATTTCCCATCCTCCCCGGTGGCGGATCGAATGTCATCGTGCGTCGGGAGACGTTCACACGAGTCGGCCCTTTCGAAACGCGTCTCGTAAGTGGCGGCGAGGATTGGGAGCTCTGGATTCGGCTTGCAAAGCACGGCTGGCCGGCCGGCGTGGGCGAGCCGCTGATGGCCAAGCGGATTCACTCGTCGAACATGTTTGGTGAAACGGATCGAATCGTTCGAGCGACGACCGTGATCGAGACACTGCACGATGCGCCGATTGACTGGGGCAGAATGTACCCGTGGCTGGCCGAACGCTATCTTCGCGAAGGACGATGGCTGACTGCCTTGAGCACGTCGACAAAGGCAGTGGCTCACGGCCATGTGGCCGGCGTCGCTGCCGTGCTGATGCCGTATGTCAGACATCGACTTCGACGAACATTCGGTCTACAACCACAGACACTCGGGATTCTCCCCGATGGCGGGGCGGCACGCGCAGCAGCGGCATGGCTGCGGGAATTCGAACCCATCGTCGACGACGCGACGGCTGCGTAACGAGCGTACGCCTTTTCTCCGCGGTCGATCCCCACTGTTGACGCGACGGAACAAGCGTGACCGACGTCTCTGTCATTATCCCGACGCGCAATCGAAGCCAGTTGCTCGCGCTGTCGCTGCGCAGCGTCTTCTGGCAGCGCAATGTCGACTTCGAAACGATCGTAGTCGACGACGGCTCGACCGACGACACGGCCCACGTGCTGCGCAGTCTCGGCGGTCGAATCCGGGTGGTTCGTCATGAGCATTCACAGGGCGTCAGCGCTGCTCGAAATCGCGGGATCGCCGAAGCGCGGGGTGAGTGGGTCGCCTTTCTGGACGATGATGATCTGTGGGCGCCCGACAAGCTCGAACTTCAGCTTCAGGCCCTTCGTCGCACTGATCGACGGTGGGCGTACGCCGGCGCAATCGAGATCACGATGGACAACCGGGTTCTCGCAGGTCGACCACCTGTGTCGCCCGACAGGGTCGTGAAGGAACTGCCGATGAGTAACGTGGTGCCGGCAGGTGCCTCGAATGTGATCGTGTGGAAGGCGTGGCTGTCCATGCCGACCGTCTTCGACGGCCGCCTCCATCACTCAGCCGATTGGGATCTGTGGATCAGGCTGGCCCGTCGAGGACCGCCGGCATGCGTCTCGAAGCCGCTGGTCGCGTACCGCTTCCATCCGGGCAGCGCTTCCCTGGACTTGGATGGAATGTTCTCCGAGACTGACGAAATCGAACGGCGTTATGGCGCTCGCGTGGATCGCAGTGCGTTCAACCGGCATCTGGCAAGACTGGCCAAGCGCGCGGGTTGGGGTCGGAGAGCGCTCCGGTACTATTTTCGGGCGGCAATGGGAGATCGCCGCTACGCAGTGAGTTCGTTCGTTCCCGACGTGTCGAGCCTGTTTTCGGAGCTCCTCCGGAGTCGAACGGATCGATTCGGGATTCCGCATCGAACCCATCCTCCACGACGGGACCCGCACAGGTTATGGAAAGAAGAAGCTCGGCTCTGGATCGACCGCCTCGTTCACGAGGACGATCGGACCATCGTGCAACGAAAAAGTCTGGAGCTTTGACACTCCACGAGACGGCGCGGGCGTGGTTTCGGCGTCTTCCGTCCCCTGTTCGGGACCGCGCTCGGCGAAGTGCGCGACTGTTGCCCCGCACCGTCCTGAGAGTTCTTGGGGTTGCCGATCCAAATCACCCGCCCGGGACTGTCAGGTGGGGCAGCCTGCGCCGAACGACGCCCTTCAGTCGTTCGTGGGGATACGAGCGTGGGACCCCGATCGATCGCGTGTACATCGAGGACTTTCTGAAGACGCATGCCGAGGATGTCCGAGGTGCATGCCTCGAGATACTGAATGCCGACTACACCAACCGGTTCGGAGCCGCGCGCGTCACCAGCGTAGACATCCTCGATATCGATCCAGCCAACACCGCCGCCACGATCGTCGCGGACCTTGGTGAGCGCGATTCACTCCCTGCGGAGCGATTCGACTGCATCATCTTCACGCAGACGCTACACCTGATCCTCGACATGGAAACGGCCCTCGCGAATGTGTGGCGAGCGCTCTCCCCAGGGGGTACCTTGCTGTTGACCGTCCCCGCCCTTGGCCGTCACGAAGCCCGCAAGGGGTTCCATTCCGATCGGTGGCGCGTCACGAAAACCGGATTGGAGTGGCTCCTGACCGGCCTGTCCAACGGACGTGCCGAGATCACGAGCTACGGCAACGTCCTCTCATGCGCCGCGTTCCTCTACGGACTGGCAGCCGAAGAGTTGCGCCCGGAGGAGCTCCGATCGTTCGATCGCGAGTTCCCTCTTATCGTCGCGGCTCGCGTCGTCAAACAGGACGTGCGGTGATGCCGGACGGCACGCTGGTCCTCCTCTACCACCGTGTGACCCAGTTGAGCCACGATCCGTACAACTTCGCCGTGCACCCGAACCGCTTCGCGCAGCAATGCGATGTCCTGCGCCGGCGCTGCGACGTGGTGCCGCTCCGGGACGCGAACGGGTGCGCGCATGCGTCTCGGCCTCAGGTCGCGATTACGTTTGACGACGGCTATGCGGATAACCGCCTGGAGGCGTGCGACATTCTCGCGGCAGCCGGGCTGCCTGCGACCTTCTTCATCACCGCCGGACGCCTCGGTCAACGGGCAGAGGTCTGGTGGGATCGGCTGGAGCAAATCGTGATGGGCTGCGAGCCGGCTGGCGGCTGCATCGACGTCCGCATCGACGGCCGCCGCCTGTGGGCCGACATCCGGTCACCCGCGGCGCGCGCGCGAGCACACTTTGCGCTGTACTGGCGCCTGCGACCGCTGCGACCCGCCGTCATCGACTCGATCCTGAACGAGATCGAAGTTCAGCTGGGCATCCACACTGTCGACCGCGATACTCACAGATGGATGAACGGCGAGGAACTTCGCGCGTTGTCGGCAACGGCTGGAGTCGATGTGGGCGCTCATACACTCACGCATCCACTACTCGCCACTCTTTCAGCCAGTGAACAGTGGAAGGAGATCGATGGGAGCCGCGATCAGCTCGAACGGCTGCTCGATACGCCGGTGACCTTGTTCTCGTACCCGTTCGGCAGCCACGACGCGTTCGATGCAGCGACCACGCAGTTGGTGCGCGACTCCGGATACGCATTGGCCTGCACCGGCACCGGCGGACTGGCCCGCCAGGATCACTATCCGTTTCGGGTCCCACGGAACGTGGTCGGCGATTGGGATGCCGACACGTTCAACCACTGGCTGGACCGCTGGCTCCAGCCGTAAGCCTGCGGCGCGCCGCCGCGTTACACAATCGTCAGAATAGCCAATCTGAAATCTTCCGAACGTTCCTATATAGAAATGAGTGTTGCCGGGGACGGTGCAGTCTGCAGCGCTCGATGGCCCGGAGCACCTGGTCATCGACGTCGGCGTGGCGGAGAGGACGTGCCTCGCCCAGCACCTGCTCCAAGGCTTGATAACTTTGGTTCTGGCCGAAATGCGACAAGATGTCGAGCTTCGCGGGTTCAAAGAAATATTGATAAGGAACAGGTACCAGATAGTGATCGATCGCATGCAACATGAATTTGCGGAGAGCCTCTCTATCCGGCAGATCGCAGGTCCCGTTGAAAACACTCGAGACGCTCGCCGCACCCTCCGCGATGTTGGCTGCCTCGAGCGTCAGCTTCGGATGCTTGTACTTGGCGTTCTCGAGGAGGATGAGCGGTTTGCGGTAACAAAGAGACTCGAAGCCGAGCGTCGAATTGCGAACTGAGACACAGTCCGCAGCCTCGATCAACGTGTGCGGATGAATGTCCGACACCACCGTGCCGCGCTGTCCGATAATATGGCGCAGCGTGTCCTCTTTCTTCTCCGCATCCAGAGGGTGAGTCTTGACCACGATGCGGGCAGCCGGAAGCGCGGACATGCACTCGATCAAGAAAGAGACAGCCGCCTCATTGGAGCGGAACCTTCGCGCTCCGATCACGACGTTCGTGTCCCAATCAACCTGACAACCATAGAGAAGCAGGAATTTACCGTGATCCCCCAACAGACGATGTCGCACCTCAGACGCCGGCACCAGCTTCTGGGAGACCATCGTCGCCTTTCGCGCGGTGTAATCGTTCAGAAAGGCATCGGCTCTGCCGCCGTCGGTGGCGGTCGTGGACTCAAAGCTGCGGCCCAGCAAATCCGTTGTATCGCTCGACAAGACTCCCCGATCCAGAAATATCGTGCCTGGAATCCACCCTATCTCGCTGATCAGTAACAGCTGCCCCACCGCCTCGCAGGCGGCGGCGACGGCGCGGTAAGGCAGATAACGTCCGTTCCAGATGAAGACCGCCCGCGGTCTGAAACGCGCCAGGAACGCCAGGGTTGATTGGTACCAGACATCGGCCAAGCGCCGCGCTCGTTCAGGCGTGCGGGCGACATTCATCGTGTACGGATAGCTGTTCTCGAACAGATTGGGTCGCTCGAATACGGCACGCTCGAAGACACAGAGATCGTCGACGGCCTCACGACATTTCAAGTCGGGCGCTTCGACGAGTGCTTCGATTGCCGCATTCGGATCGACATAGTCGTAGTCCCACTCGTCCGGCCCGTCGAGCCTCACCCATACAGGCCTGAACCCGGATTGAACGAGACGTGCAGCAAGCGGTCGATAAAATCTGAGGTAGTACTTCTCGCAGATAAACAACAGCGTCTTGTGATCCGACATCTGAACCGCGGACATTTACGGCTCCGCCGTGATCGACAGGCACGTGACTGGCGGCGTATATGGAACGGCACCAGTCATCGGACCGTCGACTTCGACAGTACGAATGCGGTCCCCCCAGTAGATATGGAGATTGTTCGAGCGATTCAGCGTAGCGATGCTCACTGCGTAGCGACCCCGTTTCAGCCTGAGTGGACCTACACCCAACCTGACGATGCTCGTTCCCTGTTCCAAACGCAGAGACCATCCCTGTGTCCTCGTATAGGCGTCGAATGCGGGCAGGCCGTCGTCGCCCCAGAACACCACGCGCACATCTGCGACCGTCACCGGTTCTGGCAGTTCTAACGAGAGAGAAAACGTAAATTGCCCACCGTCGGCAACCGTGTCGTCACACTGCGCAATCGAGGCAATCGTTCCCTCCGCGGTCTGCTCGAACGACGACGTGTGATGGCGTGGCCGTGCGAGCTCGTGATAGACGCGAATCGCCTCTTCAACATCGCCCAGATGGCGCTCGCGCCCAAGATCCAGGACGAGCGCCTTTGAACAGACGCGTGCGATCTGGTCCGTGTCATGGCTGACCAGAATGAACGCCGCTCTGTCGCGCATTCGGGCGAGTCGTTCATAACACTTGGCGCGGAAGGCAACATCACCGACTGCCAACACTTCATCGAGTAGCAGGACGTCGGGCTGCATGGCGGTCGCCACC
>JBKPNV010000349.1:0-3346 GCA_046732795.1 Acidobacteriota bacterium | reverse complement strand
CTGCAAAAGAGCGAGCTCGAGCCGGCGGCCGAACGCGAACGAACGCTGCGCGACGGCCTCGAGTTGGCTCGCGCGCAACATAGCTACGGCCTGATGCAACGGATCAGCTCGGCCATGTCCGCGTCGATCTAAGACAGGCTCCCCCGCCATTTGTCGAGGAAAAACACGTCGAACACACCGGAACGTTTTCGCGAACGCTTTGGGAACGCTGGCTTTCTCATGCTGTCTTCTGACAAGGACCCCAAACGGCGATACGGAAGGCGGGGCCCACGAAAGAAGGAGCAGTTTATGGGAGCCATGGACATCGATCAGCTGCGAGCGCGCGTTCGCGGCGACATCATCCTGCCTGACGACAGCCGCTACGACTCGGCCCGCAAGGTATACAACGCCATGATCGACAAGCGCCCCGCGCTGATCGTGCGCTGCGTCGATACGGCCGACGTCATCGAGTGCGTGAATTACGCGCGCGGCAACGAAATGTTGACCGCGATTAGAGGCGGCGGCCATAACGGTGGTGGACTGGGCATCTGTGACGACGGGCTGGTGATCGACCTGTCGCGCATGAAAGGCATCCGGGTCGATCCGGCGGCGCGAACGGTGCGAGTCGAAGGCGGCTGCACGGGAGGCGAGGTGGATCACGCCACGCATGCGTTCGGGATGGCAACGCCCAGCGGCACGGTCTCCACGACGGGCGTGGCCGGCCTGACGCTCGGTGGAGGCATTGGTCATCTGACGCGGCCATACGGGCTCGCCATCGACAACCTCTTGGAAGTCGATGTCGTCCTCGCCGATGGCCAGTTCGTGACCGCCAACGAGCATCAACACCCCGATCTGTTCTGGGCGGTGCGCGGCGGGGGCGGCAACTTCGGCGTCGTCACATCATTCCTGTTTCGCCTGCATCCCGTGCAGATGGTGACTGCCGGCCCGACGTTCTGGCCGATCGAGCAAACACCGGACGTGATGAAGGCATATCAGGAGTTCATCCTTCAGGCGCCGGTTGACGTGAGCGGGTTCCTCGCATTCCTCACTGTTCCGCCTGTGCCGCTCTTCCCGCCCGAGCTGCACTTGAAGCAGGTTTGCGCCATCATCTGGTGCTCGACGGCGACGCCGGAGCGCGCGAACCGGGTGACGCAGCCGATGCGTTCGGTCGGCACCCCTGTTCTGGATCACGTCGGGCCGATGCCGTTTCCGGTGCTGCAGAGCCTGTTCGATCCCCTATTGCCGCCCGGGCTGCAGTGGTACTGGCGCGCGGACTTCGTGAAGACGTTCAGCGCCGACGCAATCACCGCTCACTACGAGCAGGCGCTGAAGACGCCGCGTGGTCTGTCGCAGGTGCACATCTATCCGATCGACGGCGCTGCGCATCGCGTGGGCATTGGCGACACGGCGTTCAGCTACCGCGATGCCAATTTTGCGGTCGTCATCGTTGGCATCGATGCCGACCCGGGCCAGAAAGATGTCATCACCACCTGGTGCAAGGGCTATTTCGACGCCACGCACGCGTATTCAGCCGGCGGTGCCTATATCAACTTCATGATGGAAGAAGGCCAGGAACGCGTGCAGGCGTCGTTTCGTGACAACTACCACCGTCTGGCGCAGATCAAGGGCCAGTACGATCCGTCGAACCTGTTCCGTGTGAATCAGAACATCCGGCCGGCGGGCGTGGGCGTCTGACACATGAGTGCAACAGTGTGAAGGGGTCTGACCCCTTCACACTGTTGCACCTGCGCTTGAACGCGCGAAGATAGGAGCGTGAACAATCAACGCCCTCTCGATCGCGCCAACGCCTTCTGTTCAACCTACGGCCTCGAACTTCCAATCCTGCTTGCGCCGATGGCGGGCGCATGTCCCGTCAACCTGTCGATCGCCGTTGCCAATGCCGGCGGCATGGGCGCGATGGGAATGCTGCTGACGTCTTCACCTGGCGTCATCGAGTGGGTGCGCCAGTTTCGCGCCGGCACCAACGGCATGCTCCACCTGAATACCTGGATTCCCGATCGCCCGCAGCCGCGCGACGCGGACCAGGAGAAACGAATCCGGCAATTTCTTCGCGCATGGGGACCGGAAGTGCCCGAGTCGGCGGGCGACGTCGCGAGGCCGGATTTCGAGGGGCATTGCCAGACCATCCTCGACACGAAACCACGCGTCGCATCGTCTCTGATGGGCCTCTTTTCCAATGACTTCGCGGCGCAGCTCAAAGAAAAGGGGATCGCCTGGTTCGCATCCGCCACGACGCTCGCCGAAGCGCGAGCGGCGCAGGCTGCCGGCGCCGATGCCATCATCGCGCAGGGATTCGAGGCCGGTGGCCATAGAGCCTCATTCGATCCGGCAGCCGCCGAACGTCAATCGATTGGTCTCTTCGCGTTGATTCCGCGGTTGGCCGATCACATTGACATTCCGATTGTCGCCGCGGGAGGTATCGGCGACGGCCGGGGGATCGCTGCCGCCCTTACCCTGGGCGCGAGCGCGGTTTCGATCGGCACGGCGTTCCTTCGATGTCCGGAAGCCGAAATCCACCGGTCGTGGGCCAGCACACTCGAGGATCTCGAGCCGGAGGACACCACGATGACCCGCGCGCTGACTGGACGACTGGGGCGTTCGGTGGCAACCGACTTCGTCAAGGCGGCGGCATTGCCTGACGCGCCCCGTCCGGCGCCGTACCCGGTGCAGCGCGGTTTGACGGCGCCGATGAAAGCGGCAGGCGCGGCGGCGAACGATCCGCACCGGATGCAGTTGTGGGCAGGGCAATCGGCGGCGATGGCCAAACCGATCCCCGCCGGCGAATTGTTGCGCGGAATCTGGGAGAGAGCGAGAGAGCTTCTCTAGATCACGTCACACCGAGGCAATGAGGCACAGAGAATTTGCATTCTCGGTGCCTGGGAGCCTCTGTGTGTCGTGGTCATGCGTGTGACACGCGTCTACGCTTCAGCACCTTCTTTGACCACCTTGACGACGAGCGGCACCGTGACGTCGCGGTGGAGCTTGAGCGGCACGTTGTGCTCACCGATCGTCTTGATTGGCTCGGGAAGAATCAGCTTGCGTCGATCGATCTCGAAGCCTTTGCCCTTGAGGTAATCCGCGATATCGACAGCCGTCACCGACCCGTACAGCTGATCGGTCTCGCCGACGCGACGCGCGATCGAGATCTCGACGAGCGCCAGCCGCGAAGCCATACCTTCGGCCTGCCCCTTTTCCTCCGCCTCCCGTGCTTCCATGATTCTCCGCTCGCGCTCGACGTGCTTCTTGTTGCCGTCGGTCGCCGGCAACGCCAGCTTGCGCGGCAGCAGGTAGTTCCGCGCGTAGCCGGCCGCCACCTTGACGATCTCGCCGCGGCGGCCGAGATTGT
>JBKPNV010000348.1:0-13662 GCA_046732795.1 Acidobacteriota bacterium | reverse complement strand
GTGCCAGCGTCGGCTCGTACCGGACGGCTTTCGTGGTCGTCTGCGCGGACATTTCGCGTGATGAACCGTCGCTGCTTTTCGCGCTGGCAATCGCGGTGCTGACGAGATCGTGTTCGCCCGTTGGCCGGATCGTGACGATCACGAAGGCTTGCGATCCGGGCGCCAGGCTCCCGAGGTCGCACGTCGCGATCGAGCTGATCGAGCATTGACCCTGCGACGGTCGCGCCGAGAGCAGTTGCGCAGGGCCCGGTGGCATTTCGATTACGCGGGTCTGCGACAGGGCTTCAGGGCCGCGGTTGTCGACCATGACGACGAACGACCAGTCGGTGTCGAAGGGAGCGGTGATGCCAGGTCCGGCGAGGGAGACAGCGAGTCCCGTCGACTCGCCTCGAGGCGTGGCGCGCGGCTTGAGGACGAACAGGCCCTGCTCGATGCCGTTCACAATGACGGATCCGCTCGCAAAGAATGGAAAGACCGACCACGCGCCGTTGTAAGCCGGGTTGTCGTCGGAGGGATAGATATCGAAAAACCCCACCTCGCGGAGCACGCCGCGAGCTACCTCGCTCGCGTCAAGGACGCGTAGCCCACTGCGATAGTTCGACTCGTAGACGAGATCGCCGCGGATGTAGAGGTTGTGATCGATGGATGGGGTGGGGCCGTCGTATTGGCTCGCGAGCACCGGCGCATCCAGATCCGAGACGTCCCAGATCCATGTTCGCGTCGGGTGCCTGAAGGCGAGCTCGTCACCCTCGTCGTTGACCAGGAAGAAGCGCTGATCCTCGGTCAGCCATCCCTGATGTGTGTAGGCGCTGCCGCCATAGCCGGTGCGTGAAAGCTGGACCTGAGCGAGCTTGTCGCTGGCATCGACGATCGTGAGCGTGTCTTCGTTGGAGTTGAAACAGACTTCACGATCGCGATAGACGCTGTCGGGTCCCGAATAGATCACGCACTGCGTTTCGTGGGTGTAGCCGTCGAGGCTGAAGCAGCCGGCCGCGCGCGGTGAAGTCGGCCTGCGCACGTCGACAACGTGAAGGCCGCCTTCACACGTGCGAGTGCCGACTGCATACGCGAACCCGGTGCGACTGTTCATCGCCAGCGTGTGCGTCGATCCGAAACCGGCGTAGTGCGCGGTCTCCGTGAACGTCACCGGTGGGGAGGTGATGCCGCGAAGCTGCGTCAGGTCGAACACCTGCATGCCGTGACTGGCCGCTTCGCTCACGATGAACGCGTGGTCGGCAAAGACCTTGATGCCGCGCCATGTCGAGCTGACGGTCTGCGTGGGAAGGTTTCCGAGATAGACCGGCTCCCGCGGATTGGAGATGTCGACGAACGCGGTGCCGGTGGAGCGGCCGACGAGGGCGTACTCGCGTCCCGTCAGTGGATCGGTCCAGCCCCAGATGTCGTTCCCGGATCCTCCGCCAATCTCGCCGTGCGGCAGAAAGGCCATCAGATCGATGTCGCGACATGGATAGCTTCCGGCCATGCCATCAGCGCAGCCGATTCCGATCACTGAATCGAGTTTTCGTAACGGCTGGGCATCGGCTCTCTTCGCGCACCCGCACGAGCAGCGCCGGCCGTTCGAATCGAGGGGACATATACCGCGTTCGCAGGAGCAGTGGGATCCGAGAGGTGGATCAGGAAAGGGAAGAGTGACAACTTGCGCGATCGCGACTGTGGCGGGAAAGCGGTCCACCAGCCATCCGACACCGAACGACAGCGTCGCGATCGATGCGACCCAGGCGACGACTGCCGCGAGTTTCGCGCGCATGGGTTTGGCAGGAAGCTGCGCGCATCCTATCAGAGTTGGCAATCGCGGGCAGCGCGCACATGACGTGGCGTCCGGCTTCAGCCGGACCTTTGCTCTTGGCAGTCGGAGGGTATGGCCGGACTCTTCTTGGAAGGGTTTCTGACTCTGCTGAAACCGCCCGTGATGGTAGCCTCATATATCCCCTGAGGTCGGAGCGTCCCGGCGGAGCTCAGAATGAGCGAGGTTGAACGATGCCGAAGTGGCGTGCTGGATTGTGCCTGCTTGCCCTGTTCATCGGCGGTCCGTGTGTGGCCAATAAGGCGGCCGCGCAGAACGCGCTTGCGACAGCGAGACAAGAACAGCAGCGGACCGATATTCTCGGCGCGTTCTCCGACTCGTTGAAGCTGCTTCTGATCGAGCACGGCACGCGCATCGCTCTGCAGGAAAAGACACGCCAAGCGTTGGAGGAAGGTAAATTCTGGCCTGATTATCGACGGTCGGTCCGCATTCCCCGGCAGTGGGGCGACACAGACGGAGACCTGGTCAATTACGTTGGGCATCCCGTTCATGGCGCGGCAGCGGGGTACATCTGGCTGGACCATGACCCCGCTGCGCCTTCGGATTTCCGCCCGACGCCCGGCTACTGGTCCTCGCGGATGCGCGCCTTTGCATTCAGCGCCAGCTACAGCCTTCAGTTTGAAATCGGGCCGTTGAGCGAGGCCTCGATCGGCAACGTCGGGATGCGACCAGAAACAACGGGCTGGGTTGATTATGTGGTCACGCCCATCGGCGCCCTCGGCCTCATCGTGGCCGAAGATGCGCTCGATCGATATGTCGTCCAATGGGCCGAACGCCGCGTCAAGAACCCGGTTCTGCGAATCGGCATGCGATTCGCCGCCAATCCCGGGCGCACGATGGCCAACACGGCGAGCGGGCGTCTCCCGTGGCATCGCGACGGCCGGCCGCTCAACTGGCGAGACGACTAGCGAGGTTCCGCCTTCGCCGCCTCGCCAGTCACAGCGCTTTCGCCGCGCTCGCGGGGCAAGCCGTCTCGACCAGGGAACATTGACGCATTGGTCGGACCGTCCAGGCGGTCAAGACGGCTAGCGCGCCACGCGTTCGAGATCGGGCCGTCCCGTCGGCATGTGCTCGTCTACGGCGATCGCGAAGAATCCGCTCACGGCGTACGTGCTCATGACCGCCACCATGTCCATCGCGCCGCGACGTCCGAACAGCTGGGTCGCCTTCGCGAACGTTGCGGAATCCATCTTTCCGTCGTGAAGCAGCTGGCGGCCGAATTGGATCACGGTCGCATCTTTTTCGTCGACACCGGTGAGCGCGCCGTTGCGCCGCACGACATCGATCGTCTTCTGATCGACGCCCGCCTTGACCGCGCTCGGGAAGTGCGCGTTCCACTCGAGGCTGTAGTTGGTTTCGCGGCAGGCGACGAGGATCGCCAGCTCGCGCGTGTGCGCGTCCAACGTTCCTTCGCCGACGGCCGCGTTGTGCAGCGCAAACAGCGCTTGCGCGACCCCCGGGTTATACGCCGCGAAGGCAAGAGGTCCGCGCAGGATGCCTTCCTGGCTGCGACCCGGCAGCGTGTCGAAAATCTTCTGGGCTCGCTCGTCCATGTCCTTGCGCTGGAGATACGGCAGGCGCGCCCGCGAATCGGGATCGAGGTCAGTGGGCAGCTTCGCCGCCGATTGCGCAAAGGCCAGGACGGCCGCGGCGGTCAGCATCGAGAATGCAGTTACCAGGCGCAAGTACCTAGGACGGGTCATCGGGTTCTCTCCTCGTCGGCGGTTTGCCAAGAGCCGGGCCCATTATGGTCGCGGTAAGCCAACTGTGAACCCGATTTGTTCGTCCAACGTAATGTCATTTAGCGTGTTGTGCGGGGCTCGAACGCGAATTCGGGATCGTTGCGACCGCCGCGCAACGAGCTGCCGCGCGAAGCGCGGCAAGAGATGCTGCCAGAACTAGCCGGTCAGGGTGCCGGGGTATCAGGGCACCGCCCCTGGCCAGTTGGACATTTGCCGGGAGGCAGTGGGATGTCTTTGCTCAAACGATTGTTGGGTCTGTCCGAGCCACCGAAACAGCGCGTTCGTATCTGTGTCGAGTGCGGGATGCCGGTCGCCGAGCACAAGGAGTGGTGCTCCATTCTTCGCGGTCAAATCGAGATGAAGCGTCGGGCCGACGAACGTCCCCAGGTTTCCTGATTTACCCGCCCTGCCAGATCTGCCACACGCCTCCGTCCGTCTGACGGGGTAGAATCCCTTTTCCTCGACCGGGTGACCCCGCGAGTCGAAGGGCAGGAGGCTGATGCGCAAGATCGACGTCTTTACCCATATCTCCCCGCCGGGTTATTCCGAAGGCGTCGAAAAAATCGCGGGTGGTCTCAAGGACATCGGCAAGCGGACTCGTGGCGTGCCGATGCTGCACGATCTCGACGTCCGGTTTCGGGTGATGGACAACTTCCCCGAGTACCAGCAGGTCCTGTCGCTCCCCACCCCGCCCATCGAGCTTTTCACCACGCCGGAACAGGCGATAGACCTCGCCAAAATTGCGAACGACAGCATGGCCGAGCTGGTCGAGAAGCACCCGGATCATTTCGTTGCGTTTGCAGCCGCGCTCCCGATGAACGCGCCCGACGCTGCGCTGCGAGAAGCCCATCGAGCCGTGAGCGAGCTCAACGCGAAGGGCGTCCAGGTCTATTCCAACGTTCTCGGGAAGCCGCTCGTCTCGCCTGAGTTCCTGCCAATCTTCGAGGCGATGGCGGAGTACGATTTGCCGATCTGGCTGCACCCCTATCGTGGTGCGGACTTCCCGGACTACCTCAAGGAGCAGACGTCCGAGTTCGAGATCTGGTGGACCTTCGGGTGGCCCTACGATACGAGCGCCGCGATGGCGCGCATCGTGTTCGCCGGCCTCTTCGATCGCTGGCCGTCGCTCAAGATCATCGCGCACCACATGGGAGCCATGGTGCCCTACTTCGCCGGTCGCGTGGGCCCGGGTTGGGATCAACTGGGCGCACGCACGTCCGATCGTGACCTCTCACTGGTGCTGAAGGGGCTCAAGAAACGGCCGCTCGATTACTTCAAGATGTTCTACGCCGACACCGCGCTGTTCGGGGCGTATGAAGCCACGGTCTGCGGTCTGGACTTCTACGGGGTCCCCAGGGTGCTCTTTGCGTCGGACGCGCCATTCGATCCCGAGAAGGGACCGATGTACATCCGCGAGACGATTGCCATCGTCGATCGGCTGGCGATCTCTGACGATGACCGTGAGCGGATCTACTGGCGCAACGCCGCGGCGATGTTGAAGCTGGACGACTGAGGCCCGAGTCCCGAGTCCCGAGGAGGAAACAGTGATTATCGATTCACACGGACACGTCACTGCGCCGGACAGTCTGTACGTCTACAAAGCGCAGATCCTCGCGCACCGCGGCGCGCACGGCCGCGGCGGCAACCTCGCCGTCGACGAAGACGTGAAGCAAGCGCTCAACTCGCCGGTCTTTGGCGGCAGTTCGCATCTCGACCAACTCAAGGAGGTCGGCACCGACCTGCAGCTGATTTCGCCGCGCCCGTATCAGATGATGACGAGCGAGAATCCGAGGCTCGTGCAGTGGTTCGTCGAGGAGACGAACAACATCATCGCGAAGCAGGTGGAGCTGTATCCGGATACGTTTCGCGGTGTCTGTGGCCTGCCGTTGACGCCGGGCGTGAGCCCCACGGCGGTCCTGCCGTACCTCGAGAAGTGCATCAAGGAGCGCGGCTTCGTCGGCTTTCTTCTCAACCCGGATCCAGGTGAGTGCAGCGGTGTCGAAACACCTGCGCTCGGCGATCGATTCTGGTATCCGCTCTACGAGAAGATGGTGGAGCTGGATATCCCCGGACACATTCATTCGACCGGCTGCCGCTCGGAGCGGTTGCCGTACTCGCTGCACTTCATCAACGAAGAGAGCGTCGCCGTCGTATCACTCCTCAATTCAGATGTCTTCAAGGATTTTCCCGCGCTGAAGATTCTCGTTTCGCACGGCGGCGGATCGATCCCGTATCAATTCGCTCGCTTCGAGGCGGGATCGCTGCGGCGAAAGGGTGCACCGCGCTTTTCGGATCAGATGCGGCATCTGTACTACGACACGGTGCTCTACTCGAAGGACGCCCTCGAACTGCTCTTCAAGACGGTCGGGGTCGACCGGTGTCTCTTCGGCACAGAGCGGCCAGGCGTCGGCACCGTGATGGATCCGCGCACGGGGCGATGGCTGGATGAGACGAGGTTTACGATTGAGGCCATCGACTGGCTGAGTGCTGCCGACAAGAAGATGATCTTCGAGGACAACGCGAAGAAGCTGTTCAACCTGAAAGTGCCCGAGAGGATTGCCGTATGAGAACCACGCGCGCGCATCTCGTACTGTTCGCGTTCGTGACTGCCGTGCTGGCCGGGGCCAGCTGGCCGCGCGCGCAGGCGCTGCAGAAGGTCACGATCAACTACCCGACGCGCAGCGGCGCCTCCTGGCATCTCTACATCGCGAAGGAGGGCGGCTACTACCAGAAGTACGGGCTGGACGTCGATCTGCAGTTCGGCGTTCACCCGGCAGGCGTGGCGATGCTCACGAGCGGCCAGGCGGTGATGGTGAACCACTCGCTCGAGCAGGGCATGATCGCCGGAGTACGCGATCCGAACACGTTCACGTTGATGGGCAGCACGTCGAACAAGGGTCTCTTCGCGCTCGTCGCGCAGAAGGGCGTCACGCTCAAGGAGCTCAAAGGTAAACGATTTGCCGTCGGGCAGATTGGCGACGCGCCGTACAACTACACCGTCGCGTTGCTGGGCACGCTCGGCCTCGGGTCTCGCGACGTTCAATGGATTCCCGTCGGCACAGACGTGAGCGGCCGCGCCGCGGCGTTGCAGGCCAATCGCGCCGATGCCACGCTGCTGACCGCGCCGAACTACTTCCGCCTCGAGGAGGCCGGCTTCCCGGTCCTTGCGAATCTTGCCGACAATCCGTCTGTATTCCTGTCCACCGTGTACCTCTTCGCCCGCAAGGCGACAACGGAGAATCCCAAGCTGGCGGAATCGATCATCAAGGCGCACGCCGAAGCCATCAAGCGCTTCTACGACGACAAGGCCTTCGCGATGAAGGCGTACATCGCGTTCGACAAACAGCCGGAAGCGGACGTCTCTCGTATCTACGACCTCTACAAGAACGGCAACATCTTCGAGCGTGTGCCTTACGTGATGGCGGGCGCCGTCAAGGCCACGCTCTCCCAGCAGGTGGATCCGCGCATCGAGTCCGACCTCAAGGCGTTCGACTTCCGCAAGATCATCGACAATAGTGTGGTCGACAAGCTCGTGAAGGAAGGATTCTTTCAGCAGGTCTTCGGTCCCGGCGTCAAGGCCGAGGAGCAGAGCAAGGCCAAGCTCGCGTTCGGGAAATAAGGCCTCGAGACCGGATGCACAAGCTCGACATCGTCGGCCTGACCAAACGCTACTACGTGGAACGCGACGGCCGGCAGGTACTGGCGCTGTCGGATGTGTCGCTCTCGGTGAACGACGGCGAATTCATGGCGATTGTCGGACCGAGCGGGTGCGGCAAGACGTCACTGCTCAACATCGTGGCGGGCCTGCTTCGCTACGACGCGGGCAACGTCGTGATCGATGGGAAGAAGGTTGAAGGGCCTGGCGTCGAGCGCGCCGTCGTCTTTCAGCAGTCGAGCCTGCTCCCGTGGCGGACCGTCGCCGGCAATGTCCGTTACGGGATGGAGATGCAGCGCCGCTTCGATCGCGAGGTCATGCGCAGCCGCACGGAGCAGTTCATCACGCTCGTGGGACTGAACGGTTTCGAGCGGCACTATCCCTCCGAGTTGTCCGGTGGTATGCAGCAGCGTGTCAACCTGGCCAGGGCACTGGCTGCCGATCCGATCGTGTTGTTGATGGACGAACCGTTTGCCGCACTCGATGCGCAGACGCGGGAGTTCATGCAGGCCGAGCTGCTCAAGATCTGGAGCGAAGCCAGGAAGACCGTGTTGTTCATCACGCATCAAATCAACGAAGCGGTGTATCTGGCAGATCGTGTTGCCGTCATGAGTGCGCGTCCGGGGCGCGTGAAGGGCATCGTCGACATTCCGTTCCCACGCCCGCGCGCGCTTGCCCTCAAACGGGACGCCAGGTTCCTCGAGATCGAAGAGCGAATCTGGCAGATGGTGGAAGAAGCGCCGGAACGCATCGGCATGACCAGCGAGGCTGCCGCGAAGACCGCCGCGGCTCCGCCTCGGTAGTGGCAGTATCTTTTGCCCGCGCTGCGCGCGGGCAAGACGTCGCGAAAGGTTTGATGGAATACTTATCTCAACCGGATGACGTCGGGCCTTTCGAGACGTCTGGGGCGGCAAGTTAGTGGACACGCGCTCCGAAACCGAGCTCTTCGAGCGGCCGCGTCGCAGCTTCTACGAGCGTCACGAGCGTCTGCTGCTTGGCGGCGCGGCGATCCTCGTCGCTCTCGCGGGCTGGCAGGCGCTGTGGTCGGCGGGAAAGATCTCCCCGCTGTTCTTCACCGGGCCCTCGTCTGTCGCCGTTCGGTTCGTGGAGGAATGGACCAACGGCCGGCTGAAGCAGGACATGGCCTACAGCGGGCTCAATTTTGTCATCGGCGTCGCGATGGCGATCACGGTCGGTGTGGTGCTCGGAGTGCTGATCGGCTGGTACCGACGGCTGGCGATGGTCATTGACCCCTTCGTCACCACGCTGTATTCGACGCCGCGCGTGGCGCTGGTGCCGCTGGTGCTGATTTGGTTCGGCATCGGGATGTGGTCGAAGGTTTTCATCGTTTTCATCAACGCCGTTTTCCCCGTGCTCATCAACACGATCGGCGGTGTTCGAGCCATCGACCACGATCTGTTGAAGGCGGCGCGGGCGTATTGCGCCTCAGACTGGCAGATCTTCACGACCGTCGTCCTCCCGGGTGCAGTCCCGTTCATCCTGACGGGTGTTCGTCAGGCCGTGGCGCTCGGGCTGATCGGTGTCGTCGTCGGCGAGATGTTCGGCGGCAGCGAAGGCATCGGCTTCATGGTCAACTACGGCGGCCAGACGTTTCAGACGGACACGGTTTTTCTCGGGGTGACGATCATCGCGCTCGCGGGAATCACATTGAGCTGGCTGGCCGAGCAGCTGGAGAAGAGATTTTCGCGGTGGAGGCCGGAGCGTCAGTAGGGTTGTTAAATGGGGTCGGGGGTCATTTAAAGAGGACGCAATCTGTCGTGGGCCTCGAGAGTGTCCTGATCAAATGACCCCCGACCCCTTTTAGGAGCTAAACATGGCAGAAATTGTCCTCGGGATCGGATCGTCGCACGGGCCTCTGCTCTCGACGCCGCCGGAGCAGTGGGATCTGCGCGCGAAGGCCGACCGTGAGAACAAGAATCACTGGTTCCGCGGCAAGACCTACGATTACGAGGCGTTGCTGAAGGCGCGGGCGCCTGGATTCGCGCACGAAATCACGGTCGAGAAGCGGCGTGAGCGATTCACGAAATGCCGAGCGGCGCTCGAGGCATTGGGGAGCAAGTTCAACGATGTTGGTCCCGATGCGGTGGTGATCCTTGGCAACGACCAGCGTGAGTTCTTCAACGCCGGGCTCACGCCATCGATCACGGTTTATCGCGGCAGCACCATCAGCAACGTGCAGCACCTCAACGAGGATGCGCCGGGTCTCAACATCGCGGAGCCCGCCAATTCACCGGCCGAGGGTGCGACCTACCCCGGCGCGACGGCATTTGCCGATCACATCCTGCGATCGCTCGGCGACGAAAACTTCGATCTCGCTCAGTCAGACGCGACGCCGAGCGGTGCACCACGCGGCGGCATTCCGCACGCGTATGGGTTCTTCTATCACACGATTCTCCAGGACCAGACGCCGCCGAGCGTGCCGATCATCCTCAACGTGCACTTTCCGCACAACACGCCGAAGGTGCATCGCTGCCTCGAGCTCGGCCGGGCGCTCGCGCGCGCCATCAACAGCTTCGACGGCTTCAGGCGCGTGGCGCTCATGGCGTCGGGTGGCCTGACACACTTCGTTATCGACGAGGATTTCGATCGGAAGGTGATTGCGGCGATGAAAGCCGGGGACGAAGCCGCATTGGCGGAGCTCCCCGAGAGCTTCTTCAAGGTGGGAACCGCCGAAATCAAGAACTGGATTCCCGTCATTGCCGCCATGAACGCCGCAGGGCTGAAATACCACGAGATCGACTACGTGCCGTGCTACCGCTCTGAGGCGGGCACCGGTAATGCGATGTGCTTCGCGTATTGGCAATGATCGACATCACCACCCGCCTGGCACAACTCGACTCGTGCGCCGTGTCCGACGCGCTCGACAAGCTCGGGCTGAAGGGCGTCGCGTCAGGCATCGAGCGGCTCGCCACCAACACGCGCATTTCCGGGCGTGTGGTGACCGTGAAGCTCGAGGCGGACGATGGGCGCCCAGTGGCTTCGCGTCATCTTGGCACGACGGCCATCGAATCCTGCGAAGAGGGCGACGTCATCGTCATCGAGCAGCGCAGCGGCATCAATGCAGCGAGTTGGGGCGGCAATTTGTCTCTTGCCGCGCAGTTGCGCGGAATCTCCGGGGTCATCGTCGATGGGCCCGCTCGCGATATCGACGAGGCGCAGGGCTACGGCTTTCCGCTCTTCGCGCGAAGCCGTACGCCGCATACCGCGCGCGGCCGCATCGTCGAGACCGGCACAAACGTGCCAATCACCGTCGGCGAGGTCCCGGTCTCGCCAGGCGACTTCGTCGTGGCCGACGGCACGGGCGTCGTGTTCGTCCCCGCGCGCGACATCGACGCAGTACTCGATGCCGCCGAAGCGATAGCGGCCCGCGAACGTGCGATGGTCGCGTCGCTGAACGAAGGGCAGCGCGTCTCCGAGGTAATGGGCAAGGGTTACGAAACGATGTTGAAACGTTAATGGCAGACGACTCCGACGACCTCAACCTGGTTCGCGCATCCAGGCTCGACACGACCGCGATCAGCGATGCGCTCGATCGTCTCGGCATCGCCGGGCAGTGCCTGAACATCAAGCCGCTCGACCCGCGGTTCCGGCTCACCGGGCGCGCATTCACGATCCTCTACGGTCCGGCAGCCAGTCCACCTGGCACGGTTGGCGATTACATCGATGATGTGCGGCGGGGAAGCGTGGTAGTGCTGGACAACGGCGGCCGGGAGAACGCGACGGTGTGGGGCGACATCCTCACGTGGGTCGCCCACCAGCGTGGTGTCGCCGGAACCGTGATCGACGGCGCCTGTCGAGACACGCACCTGGCGCGCGAGCTTGGGTATCCCGTCTTCAGCCGAAGCTACTCGATGCGCACTGGCAAGGATCGAGTCCAGGTCGAATCGGTGAACGCCATCGTCAATATCGGCGACGCGCGGGTTGCGCCAGGTGATTTGCTGCGTGGGGACGCCGACGGCGTCGTGGTGCTGCCGCGCGCGCATGAAGAGACGATCCTCGCGGCGGCCGAGGAGATTGACGACGTGGAACAGCAGATCCGTGCCGCCGTCGGCGAGGGCAAGACGCTCGCCGAGGCACGCCGGCAACTGGGCTATCACCGGCTGCAGTCGCGTAAGTCGTAATGGTCGAGACCACCCGCCATCAGCTCAGCACGAAGGGACAGGGTGACGTGCAGGACTTGACGGAACTCGTCGCAGGGGTGCTTGGCAAGTCGTCACTCAGGGACGGCCTCGTCACTGTGGCCGTCATAGGGTCGACCGCCGGCATCACCACTATCGAGTTCGAGCCGGGCGCGGTTGCCGACCTGAACCGGGTCTGGGAACAACTGGCGCCCCGCCACGGCGAGTACAAGCACCATCTGCAGTGGGGCGATGACAACGGATCGAGTCACGTGAGAGCGGCTATGCTTGGCCCATCGATCTCGATTCCGTTCGAAGGCGGCAGCCTCTGCGTCGGGACGTGGCAGCAGATCGTCTTGATCGAGTTCGACACGCGGGGGCGTAATCGTGAGGTCGTGGTTCAACTGATTGGCTGACGGGTCTACCATGCGATCCGGCCTATGACAATTGAGCCATTCGTGCATGACGTCCGCCTGGCCTGGCGAGGTCTCTGGCGCAGCAAAGGGTTCACTGCGGCGGCGGCATTGACACTCGCGGTCGGTATGGCCGGGGTCACGGCGATGTTCGCTCTTATTCAGGGCGTTCTGTTACGGCCACTTCCAATGTCCGCGCCCGACCGGATTGTGACGGCGTGGAAGGAGCATCCCGCGACGGCGTCGGCGCGTCTGCCGTTCAGCTCGGCCGAACTCGCGCTGATTCGCAATGCCGCGACGCACGTCTTCGCCAGCGTGGCCGCAGTTGGATACAACGAGCCGTCGCAGTCAGAGATTGCCGATGAGTCGTCAGCCGCGTACATCAACACCGCGCGCGTCAGCGGCGACTTCTTCGATGTGCTCGGCGTGCATCCGTTCCTTGGGCGCACCCTGAATCGCGACGACGATACCGCTGCCTCGGAACATGTGCTCGTCATTGCACACGGGCTGTGGCAGCGGCGGTACGGCAGCGCCGCCGACGTCGTTGGCCGACGGCTCACGATCAACGATGAGCGTTTCACGATCGTGGGCGTGATGCCTCCCGATGTCGAATATCCGCGTGGCACCGACGCCTGGATGACTGTCGAAGCCCGGGCCGCCTTGACGAGCAATCCCACGTTTCAATCCGCCACGCGCGATGAACTGAATCTGATCGCCCGACTGCAGCCCGCCGTCACCGTCGCGCAGGCGGCGAGCGCTCTCGGTGCGCTTGCTCCCCAATTTGCGGAGACCGCTCCAGCCGGCGCGATTGCGAACCCTCCCATTTCCGTGGTTCGACCGATCGCTGATGTGATTGTCGGCGACGTCCGCGCCGGGATGATGGTGCTCTTTGGTGCCGTGGCCCTCGTGCTGCTCGCAGCGAGCGCGAACGTCGCGAACCTGTTGCTCGTACGGGGCGAAATCAGGCGTCCGGACCTTGCGGTGCAAACGGCTTTGGGTGCAAGTCGATGGCGCCTTGCGGGCACGGTCGTCACCGAGAGTCTTGTCTTGTCGCTTCTCGCCGGGCTCGTTGGATTTGCCGCCACCTGGGCATCGCTGCGCGCGCTGGTGGCAATGGCGCCAGGAGGGTTGCCGAGAGTGGACGCCATTCACATGGATGGCGGCGTGGTGCTGTTCGTGATGGCGCTTGCGCTCGTGACGACGATGCTCTCAGCCTTGATTCCGGCGTTCGCCGCGGGGCGCATCGATCTCGTGTCACACGTGCAGAGCGGCGGCCGTGCAGTGACTCGTGGGTCGAAACGCGGGCGGGCGGCGCTCGTGGCCGTGCAAGTGGCGCTGGCCGTGGCCGTTGTTGCTGCCGGCGGCCTTGTCGCCCGAAGCTTGCTGCGGCTGCAGTCCACGGGCACGGAACTCGGCGCGGATCACCTGGTCATCGTGTCGCTCGCATTGCCTCAAGATCGTTACGCCGAACGCGAACGCCATCTGCAGTTCCTCGAGGACGTCGTTGCCCGCCTCGAGGCGACAGCGACCATTGCGGCCGCGACACCGATAAACGCCACGCCGTTCTCAGGCGTCGGCTGGGATGTGCCGATCGTGACGGCGGAGGGGCAAAACGCGGCCGAGGCGGCCGCCAACGGCTCGGTCAATCTCGAGGCGATTCAATCCGGCTACTTCGAGACGTTCGGCGTCGCTGTTAGAGGCCGCCCGTTCGATCGCGAAGATCGCGGCGATGCCCCGCCTGTCGCGATTGTGAGCGTGGACGTCGCGGCGAGGTTGTGGCCCGGCCAGGACCCGATCGGCAAGCGACTGAAGATGGGCAATCTCGAATCCAAGGATCCATGGCGCACGGTGGTTGGAGTGGCGTCTCGGACGCGCTATCGCGATTTGC
>JBKPNV010000347.1:0-7424 GCA_046732795.1 Acidobacteriota bacterium | reverse complement strand
GGCAGATAGTCGACGACCGCATCGAGCAGCGGCTGCACGCCCTTGTTCTTGAACGCCGACCCGCAGATCACGACAACGAACGCGGTGGGCTCCTCGCGCACAGACCTGATCACCCGGCTGCGCAGCGCAGCCTTGATCTCGTCCTCGGAGATCTCTTCGCCGTTCAGATATTTCTCGAGCAGCTTGTCGTCGTGCTCGCTGACCTTCTCGAGCAGCTTCTCGCGATAGGTCTTCGCCTCGTCCATCATGTCGGCCGGAATGTCCGACACCATGTAGTCGGCGCCCATCGTCTCGTCCTTGTAGGTGATCGCCTTCATCTTGACGAGGTCGACCACGCCCAGGAACTTGTCCTCAGCGCCAATGGGAAGTTGAATCGCGACCGGATTGCCCCCGAGCTTGGTCTCGATCTGCTCGAGCGTCCGCTTGAAGTCGGCCCCGATGCGGTCCATCTTGTTGACGAAGCAGATGCGCGGGACGCGGTACTTGTCCGCCTGACGCCAGACGGTCTCCGACTGTGGCTCGACGCCGGAGACGGCATCGAACACGGCGCAGGCGCCGTCGAGCACGCGCAGCGAGCGCTCGACTTCGGCGGTGAAGTCGACGTGGCCCGGGGTATCGATGATGTTGATGCGGATGTCGCGCCAGAAGCACGTCGTCGCGGCGGAGGTGATCGTGATACCGCGCTCCTGCTCCTGCTCCATCCAGTCCATGACGGCGGTGCCTTCATGGACCTCGCCGATCTTGTACGTAATTCCGGTGTAGAAGAGGATCCGCTCGGTCGTGGTCGTCTTCCCGGCATCGATATGAGCCATGATGCCGATGTTCCGGGTTCGATTCAGCGGTGTCTGACGGGGCATTGCGGTCTCACGCCACGAAGTTCACGAAGTTTCTTGCCACGAAGTTTGTTGCCACGAAGCTCACGAAGGCCACGAAGCATTCAGAACAGCCATCGTGACCTTCGTGTTCTTCGTGGCTGTTCTTCATCTCTTCGTGGCGCACGGTCATTTACCAGCGATAGTGCGCGAAGGCCTTGTTCGCCTCCGCCATACGATGCGTGTCTTCGCGCTTCTTCACCGCGCCTCCACGCAAGTTCGACGCATCCAGCAACTCGTTCGCAAGCTTCTCCTGCATCGTCTTGCCGTCGCCACGATCGCGCGCGTACCCGACCAGCCAGCGGATGCTGAGCGAGAGACGCCGGTTCGGGTTCACTTCAACCGGCACCTGGTAGTTCGAGCCACCGACGCGACGGGACTTCACTTCGAGGCTCGGCTTCACGTTGTCGAGCGCCTTCTTGAACACCTTGAGCGGGTCGTCGCCGGTCCGCTCCTTGATGATGTCGAAGCTCTGATAGAGGATGCGCTCGGCCGTGCTGCGCTTCCCGTCGTGCATCACGGTGTTGATGAACTTGCTGACCAGCACGCTGTTGTAAAGCGGATCGGCCGCCAGCTCGCGCTTCGGTATCTCTCGTCTGCGAGGCATATCTCAGAATCCTGTCGGGATTCGGAATCCGAGATTCGGGATTCGGGACCGCTTGTCCCGAATCCCGAGTCTCGAGTCCCGGTTATTGCTTCGGTCTCTTCGCGCCGTACTTCGACCGACCTTGCTTCCGACCCTGCACGCCGACGGCATCGAGCGTCCCGCGGACGACGTGATACCGCACGCCGGGCAGGTCCTTCACGCGGCCGCCGCGAATGAGCACGAGCGAGTGCTCCTGCAGGTTGTGGCCGACACCGGGAATGTAGGTTGTGACCTCAATCCCGTTGGTCAGCCGGACACGCGCCACCTTGCGCAGAGCCGAGTTCGGCTTCTTTGGCGTCTGCGTAAACACGCGCACGCAGACACCGCGCTTCTGCGGGCTGACCTGGAGCGCAGGGCTCTTGGTCTTGGTCACGATCTTCGTGCGCCCCTGGCGCACGAGCTGACTGATGGTCGGCATGTGCCCTCGATCTCGCTGTCTACGGGAACGGCGTTCAGCCGTGCCTATCTACCGGAACGGCTCAATGCCGTCGCTTAAAAACGTACGCACACGGCCGCCAGCCAAGCGGCCTTGCGCTCGTTCCAGGCCTGAAGAACGGCATCGCTTTATGACGCGCGGCCGATCTGGCGCCTGAAACCAAAACCCTATTTGTAGAATGTCCGAGCGGAGCGCGGCCTATCGACTCGCGTCCTCTCCAGGAAAACAGCCTTCCAGCTTTCTTCCAGTGCGGTCGGAGCTAGATAGGGTGTCCCAGCTCCAAGAGAACCTGACGAATATAGCATGCGCAGTAATCCTGCGCAACAGTAACGCTCAAAAGCGGTGGCACTTAGCGGCATCGCACCACCCGCATCGAGGGGCGGTGACTCGTTCAGGGAGCGGCGCGCTGCCCGGAAGGCGCGTGCATCGCGCATGCGTGCATTAAGTAACAGCCTGCCAACGATTTACCATCATTTCCGTTGCGACAGGTAGTCGACCAGCGCCGTCATCTCTTGCGGCGTCAGCGTATCGCCGAAGGCCGGCATGTTGGCGAACGGATCGACCTCCTCAGGATTGGTAATCCAGTTGAGCAGCCACTGCTTGTCCCGCGTCGCCCCGACTCGTGACAGGTCGGGGGCGGCGGTCCCCCCGTCTCCATCAATCGTGTGACAGTTCGAGCAGTACCTGCCGATGATGAGCGACACGACCCGTGTCTGCTCGGATACGTGCGGCGGTGACACCCCGGCCCGCAGTTTCCGCATGTAGCTCAGAACCGACCGCGCCTGCCCCTCGCTCATCCCGCCACGCGGTGCGTCGCGCGACCCGGGGGCGATAACCTCGGGATCGCGCGCGTGCGCGATGATCCATTCAGGATCGCGGCGGATCCGGATGTCTTCCAGCACGCTGGCGGTGCCTCCTGCGGTGTGACACGTCAGGCACCGCTGGTCCCGCACGAAGGTCTGTCCTGCCAGCGGCAATGGCCCCCACACCGACGGGTCCGCGTGCGCGGGCGTGTCCTTATAGCCGAGGTACGTCAACACGACGATCGCAAGGCCGATGACGCCGAACCCAAGCGTCACGAGAGGACGCTTGAGGAAATGCCGGTCGGGCCGAGCGTCGAGGAACGGCAGCAGAAGCAGCAAGCCAACCACGAGCGCCGGAATGACCATCGTCGCCAGCGGCTCGAGTGGACCGGGAAAGTACTTCAGCAGTTGAAAAAGGCTGAGGAAATACCATTCGGGACGTGGAACGTAGGCCGCATCGGACGGGTCGGCGATCGGATCGAGCGGCGCGCGAAACACGATCGCAAACGTCAGCAGCACCGCGAACACGGCGCTCCCGGCAAGCGTGTCCTTCAGCGCGTGATAGGGATAGAACGGCTTCGATGCTCCCTCGACGTGACGAAGTGCGCCGGAGATGCCGTGCCGCCGCATGAGGAACAGATGCGCGATGACAAAGCCGACGAGCGCCGCGGGCAGCAGGAAGACGTGTGCCGCGTACCAGCGCAGTAACGTCAATGACCCAAGCGTGGATCCACCTTGAAGCAGCCCGGCCACCTGTTCGCCAAGCGGCGCGCTGCGCGCGATGTTGATCGTGACTGTCGTCGCCCAATATGCCTTCTGATCCCACGGCAGCAAATACCCCGTAAGGGCAAAGCCCAGGATCAGCAAGAGGAGAACGACACCCGTGAGCCACGTCACTTCACGCGGGTTCTTGTACGAGCCGAGCGCGACGACGCGCAACATGTGCACGACGGCAGCGACGACGATGAAGCTGGCCCCGAAGAAGTGCAGGCCGCGCAGCACGTGCCCGAACGTGAGCCGCTCCATGATGAAGCGGATGCTGTCGTACGCGTGATCGGGCGCGGGCACGTAGAACATCGCGAGCGCGACGCCCGTCACGAACTGCACCGTGAGCAGCATCAGAAGAATGCTGCCGGTGACGAACCACCAGCCGACGCCGGCCTGGATCGGTTCCTCGAGGAGTGTCCTTCGACCAGTGCGCCAGCCCGTACGCGAGTCGAGCCAGTCGAGCAACGTGTTCAACGGCGACATGGCCCAACAGCTCGCCTGTGTTGGTGGTTCAGGTTTCGCACGTGGTGATAACCCTTCTGTTCCCCGTTACATTCGTCTTGCGGAACATCGCCACACAAGCGAGCCGTATCGCTAAATCTGGACGAAGATCTGGTTTCCGTCGACTTTCGTGGCAAGCCTCGGCAGCGGCGCAGGCGGCGGCCCGCCTTTGACGACTCCGAGGTGATCGTAGCGACCGCCGTGACAGGGGCACCGGAGCTCCATCGACTCCGAGTCCCAACTCACGCGGCAACCAAGATGGGTACAGGTCGGATCGAGCGTGGTGACTTCCCCTTCACCGGTCTTCACGAGGAGCACGACACGTCGCTCGACGATCTGGTTGTAACCGTCCTCGCGCGCCACGCGCAGCGTGGCCGGCGTGGGTGCGTTATCGATCAGCGCGCCGAGACCCGGTCCGACGGGGAGCCAGTTCTCCTGACGTCGCGCGAAGCTTGGAGACAGAATCGACCCGCCGGCAACCACGCCGACAACACCCGCGATCGCTGATTGGATGGTCTTGACGACGCGCGCAAAGAACTGCCGGCGCGCAGGATCCTCGTTCGGTCTAAGTGTGGGTCCCATGCAAGTTTCTCTTCGATACGCGAGGCTGCTATATCTGTTTACCGGAGAAACCATCCGGCCGGCAACCGCGCCTGGACACACGTCGGGGTGTGTGCCTCTTCCCCGGGGATTCGGGTGACGGGTCGCGCGCCTACTTGGGTGGCGCGACTGGGACGCTGCCGGGGAAGACGTATGCGAAGAGCATCGAGATGATGCCCATGATCACCATCAGGAATACACTGTGCTTGATGGTGAATCGGAAGAGCCTGCTTTCGTCGGCTCGAGTCATCCCGGTAGCGGCAACCGCCACAGCAATGCTCTGAACCGAGATCATCTTACCCATCACACCCGCCGCAGAGTTTACCGATGCCGTCAGGATGGGATTGAGGTTCAAGGCGTTGGCGGTGACGACCTGCAAATTGCCGAACAGCGCGTTCGCGGAGGTATCGCTCCCGGTCAGGAAAACACCGAGCCAGCCCAGCACCGCGCTGAAGAAGGGAAATCCGCCGCCGGTCGCGGCGAGCGCGAGGCCGAGCGTTGAAGTCATTCCGGAGTAATTCATGACGTAGGCCAGTCCAAGCATGCAGGCGATGGTCAGGATGGCGAGCTTGAGCTGCTTGAAGGTATCGACGTACGTCTTGACCACCTTCCGCGGGCGCACGCGCAACACAAGCGCCGTGGCGAGCGTCGCGAAGAGGCATGCCGTACCAGATGCGGTCAACCAGTTCAGCTCGTACAAAGCGGCGTAGGGCCCCGCCTTCGCGACGACGGGCGGTACCCGCTCGATCAGATTGTGCAGCCCCGGTACCGCCAGACGGACAGCCGTAACCGGGGTCGGGATACCGGGAACCGTCGACCACGAACTGGGTACGAACCTGTCGGCCCACTGATTGAGCCTGTGCTTGATGGAAGTGTCGCCCCACACCAGTACGAAGACGACGAGCATCAGGTAGGGAACCCACGCCATCACGACGTCACCGGTCGGGTGCCGCTTGGCCGTGGCTGAAGCCACCGTGTCCCCTTCGAGGCGCATGATGCTCTTCGGCGACCACAGCTTGAGCACGAAGACCATGACGACGATGCAGGTGAGCGAGCTCATGATGTCGGTCAACTCGGGACCGCGATAGCGCGAGACGTAGAACTGCACGCTCGCAAACGACAGTCCGCACGCGATGATGGCAGGGAGCACCTCGAGCGCGCGCTTCCAACCCGCCATTACGACCAGCAGGTAGCCGGGAATGAACACCGAGATCATGGCGCAGAGAGTTCCAATCATGGCGCTCAGCGAGAGCACCGGCAGTCCGGTCAAGTTGGCGAGCGTCGTGACCGGAATGCCAATCGATCCAAATGCCACCGGCGCGGTGTTGGCGAGGAGGCAGATACCAGCGGCGTAGAACGGATTGAAGCCGAGACCAGCCAGCATTGCGCCTGAAATCGCGACGGGTGCCCCGAAGCCGGCGGCGCCCTCGATGAAGGCGCCGAAGGAGAACGCAATGAACATCGCCTGCAGCCGGCGATCAGTCGTAAGACCTGCGATCGAGTCCTTGATGATCTCGAACTTGCCGGTGTCCACGGCCAGGCGGTACAGCATGATCGAGGCGAAGACGATCCAGGCGATCGGAAAGATGCCGAACGCGGCGCCGTAGATCGTGGAGATGATCGCGAGACTGAACGGCATGCGGTAGACAACGAGCGACACGAGGAGCGCCGAGGCCAGCGCCGTCGCCGCCGACATCCACGCCGGCTTGCGCAGGACGCCCAGCATCACGAACAACACGACGATCGGGAGCGCGGCGACGATCGCCGACACACCAAGGCTCCCCGCGATCGGTTCATAGTTGTGCTGCCACATATCTCCTCATTTGGTCCACAGTGCTTGGCCCCTTGTACTCGGCCGTCCGTACTCCGCGGACCAAGAACCCAGAACTGAGAACCAAGGACTAATCAGTCTTCCGTGGGTCGACGCCACGAATCGAAGCGTCGACTAACTCAATGGGATGCAAAATCGGCCAGTCGTACCCGAGCCGCCGCGCGGCTGCGGCGATCTGCAGCGTGCACCCGGGGTTGCCGGTGGCAATCATATCCGGCGACAGCGCCGCGATGTGACCTGCCTTGCGCGCCCCGAGTTCAGCCGCCGGTCCTGGTTGCACGAGATTGTAGATGCCCGCGCTCCCACAGCAAATCTCGGATTCCGGCGGAACGAGGAGTTCGACGCCCGGAATGGCTTGCAGCAACGCGCGCGGTTCGGCGCGAACTCCCTGCCCGTGCGCAAGATGGCAGGCATCGTGATAGACGACCCGCGAGGGAATGGGGTGCCTGACCGCGCGAGGTTCGCCGAGTTCAATCAGCAGCTGCGCCACATCACGGACTTTGCCCCCGATCGCGCGGGCGCGCTCCTCCCAGACAGGATCGCCCTCGAACAGTTCCCCGTAGTCCTTCATCGCGGAGCCGCATCCAGCGGCGTTGACGATGATGCGGTCGACGCGGGCAGCCTCGAAGACCGCGATGTTATGCCGCGCGAGCTCACGCGCCTGATCGATGTGGCCGGCATGGAGCGGCAGCGCTCCGCAACAGCCCTGCCGCCGCGGCGCCTCGACGCGGCACCCCTCGGCGGCAAGGACGCGCACGGTCGCCTCGTTCACCCCGGCAAATGCAATGCGCTGAACACACCCCTCGAGCAGCGCAACCTTCATCCGTTCCGATCCCACCGGCGCGGTTCGAGCGGCAACCCGACCAAAGATTCCCCGCAGACTCACGCGCGGAGCCACCGATAGGAGCGCCCTGATGCGCGGCGGGAAGATGCGCGCGAGACCAGGACTGAGGCCGCCGTTTCGGCC
>JBKPNV010000346.1:0-5129 GCA_046732795.1 Acidobacteriota bacterium | reverse complement strand
GCTCCTGTCGCTGCTGACGGACGAGTACAAGCAGCGCATGGTGCAGGAGGCCTATCACGACGCGCACACGAACGCGCCGCAGTGGCCGGCGCAGTACTGCTGGCCGGAGGGCTTCATGCGCCGCTGGCACTATCATGCTGTCACCAACCAGCCCCACTCGGTCATCGTCACGCCAACGCTGGTGCAGTTCCTCGCCGGCGACGCCGACAATTTCATTACCAACATCCACATTGGACGATCGTTCAAGATGGATGGCGCCGTCCCCCATCTCGGCCCGGACGCGCCGCAGTGGTATGGCGACACGATCGGGTTCTGGGAGGGCGACGCACTCATCACCTGGTCATCGAACATCCAGGGCTGGAAGGTGCACGGCAACCCGGAGTTCTCGAACAAGCTGCAGACGATTGAGATCTACACGCCCTACCGCGATCAGACGGGGAAGTTCCTCGGCCTCAACCACGAAGGCATCTTTTACGATCCCGACGCGCTGGTCGAACCGCTCAGGATGGTGCGGACGCTGGAGCGGATCAGCGGTTTCGACGAAGGTGACCCTTACACGTTCATCGAGTGCGTGCAGACGATCTACCCGCTCAACGGGCGCGCCACGCCTGTCGTCGCGGGCAAGGTGATCGAATACAAGGTGCCGGACATGTACGGGCGCCCGTGGGCGAAGATCTGGGAGGAGTACCACGAGAAGGGCATGCAGCGGCCGGCGGAGAAGGAGCTGATCAAGTTCGATTGATAGGATCATCTGACGTGCGGATCTCGACATGTTCCCTCTGTGAAGCGGCATGCGGCATCCTCGTCGACCTCGACGGTGATCGAGTCCGTTCGATCCGCGGCGACCCCGACGATCCATTCAGCCGCGGGTACATCTGCCCGAAGGCGGCTGCGATCGCGGATCTCCACAACGATGCTGATCGCATTCGCACGCCACTCATCCGCGATGGCACGAGCTGGCGTGAGGCTTCCTGGGAAGACGCACTCGAGCGCGCCGCTGACGGTCTTGCCCGCGTGCGGCGGCAGCACGGCCGCGACGCCGTCGCAATCTATTACGGCAATCCGGTCGCGCACAGTCTGGGCCTGCTCACTCACGCGCTCACGTTCGCGCGGGCACTGCGGACGAGGAACGTCTACTCGGCCAGCTCCGCCGACCAGCTGCCGCAGATGCTCGTGGCCCTGCGCATGTTCGGCCACCAGGCGCTCATACCCGTCCCCGATCTCGATCGCACGGACCTGCTGATCATCTTCGGCGCCAACCCGATCGTTTCGCATGGCAGCCTGATGACGGCTCCCGATATACGCCGTCGCCTGCGCGCCATTCGTGAGCGCGGGGGACGCGTCGTCGTCATCGATCCGCGGCGCACCGAGACGGCGGAAGCCGCCGACCGGCACATTCCGATTCGACCGGGAACCGACGCGTGGCTGCTCGCCGCGATGCTGCACGTGGTATTCGGGGAGGGACGCGTGAATGCCGGGCGTCTCGAGGGTCGCGTCAAGAACGTCGATGCGCTCGCTTCTCTCGTGCGTGATCTCCCGCCCGAGCGCGTCGCGGATCGCACAGGCATTGACCCGGAAACGACGCGCCAGCTTGCAGCCGATGTTGCGGGGACCGAGCGCGCGGCGTGCTACAGCCGGGTCGGACTGTGCACCCAACGTCACGGGACGCTCGCCTCGTGGCTCGTGCAGGCGCTCAATCTGGTCACCGGCCATGTCGACGATCCGGGCGGGATGATGTTGACGACGCCCGCGGTGGATGTCGTGTCGATACTGTCGACAGCCGGTTTGACTGGCGCCTACGATCGCTGGCGAAGCCGCGTGCGCAATCTGCCGGAATTCGGCGGAGAGTTTCCCGTCGCCACGTTGGCCGATGAAATCGAAACGCCGGGCACGGGGCGCATTCGTGCGCTCGTGACCATCGCCGGCAACCCTGTGCTGTCTGCGCCCAACGGACGACGTCTCGATCACGCGTTCGCGTCACTCGAGCACGTGATCGCGGTGGATCCATATTTGAACGAGACGACACGCCACGCGCACGTGCTGCTGCCGCCTGCGCCGCCGCTGTCGCGTGGACACTACGATCTCGCGCTCAACGCATTTGCGGTGCGCAATGTCGCCAAGTACTCGCAACCCGTCGTCGAGCGTCATCCGTCCGAGCGTCACGATTGGGAGATTCTGGCCGATATGGGTGCCCGGCTGTTCGCGCCGCGGTTGTTCCGCGCGCCAGTGACCGCAACGTTGCGAGCATTGCGCCCGGAGCGAATTCTCGATCTGATGTTGCGGATCGGACCGTATCGGCTGAGCCTCGCGAAGTTGCGACGCGCGCCGCACGGCGCGGATCTCGGGCCGCTCGAACCGGGCCGGATCGCAACGATCATCGCCGCGGCTGGCGGCACGATTGACGTTGCGCCAGCCGACTTCGTGCGCGAGGCACGCGAGCGGCTCATGGGGTGCGTCGACAGCGACACGAATGGTCAGCTGCAGTTGATCGGAAGACGGCAGCTTCGCAGTAACAACTCGTGGATGCACAACTCTCATCGCCTGGTGAAGGGAAAGCCGCGATGCACGCTGCTGATCCATCCCGACGACGCGATGACGCGAGGGCTCTCCAATGGAGACCTCGCAACGGTCAAGTCCAACGCCGGTTCACTCACCGTGCCCGTCGAAGTGACTGACACCGTCCTGCCTGGCGTCGTCAGCCTCCCGCACGGCTGGGGCCACGATCGCCAAGGAACTCGACTCACCGTGGCGCGCGACTTTCCTGGCGCGAGCGTCAACGATGTCACGAGCGAGTTCGACGTCGATACCTTGAGTGGCACGGCGGCATTCAACGGCGTTCCAGTCCACGTCAGTCGCGGGTAATTCCGCGCAGGCTGAAGCCTGCGCTCTGACAAAGTGCGGATCCCGAGTCCCGAGTCCCGGAGTTCGATCAAAACCGGTAGACGACTGTTCCGGAATAGAAGCCGAAGCCGGACGACACGAACGAGTCCTCGAGGAACTGACCAGAGATGAATCGCGTGATCACGCCTTGCAGCTGCACGTGACGCGTTGGTTGCCACACAGCGAGCACGCTCGGGTTGGTCCCGACGTACTTGCCCTCTCCGATCGTCGGCGGGACGAGCAACCGGAGATCGGTTGCGTACACGCCGTCGTGAGTTGACGTGCGCCAGTAGCTCGGTGCTTCGAAGCCAATCGTGAGATTCGATCGCGGCGCGAACGTCACTGCTGCTGTCAGGTCGGTCAGATTGGTCGGGCCGAAGAGACCCACGGCGCCTGAATACGAGTTGCCGGGGAACAGTGGATTGAACGAATCGAGCTCGGGATTGGCGGGATCACGATCGCCGGACGCGAAATCGGTACGAAGACTGACGCGCGGCCGCCAGCGGACCCCTGGCACACGGTAGCCCGTTTCCGTTGCGACGCCCCACGCGCGGATCGGTGCGCTGCCGAACGTACCCCACTGATAGATGGCGTCGTAGTTCAAGTCGAAACGGGATCCAGTGCCGCTCCACTTGATGCCCACAGTGTGACGACGCTCGGCGCCCGAGCCCTGGAAGTACACCGTCGGCTCGGCACGGCTGGTTCCGAGGTAGTACGCTCCGAGCTCGCCGCGCTCGAATCGCGGACTGCGGCCGCCCGCCGCTGCGCCCCAGAAATGCTGCCCGGAGTTCCACGCATCGTCGAAGGCACCGCCCGACAGCGCAACCAGCCGCGCCGCGACACCGACAATCGCCCAGGAGCCGGCGCGATACGAGAGAGAGGCGCCATCGAAACTGCGCTTGACGTTGAGTCCCGGGCTCGCCGAGATCAACCGGGTGCTGCCGATCGCCAACTCCTGGCGGCCGACTTTTGCCGTGATGCGATGACGCGGCCGCACCGTCTGCTGCCATTCGAAAAACGCCTGGTGCGTGTCGATCGTGTTGCGATCGGTGGGCCGGGCCGTTCGCACGGCGCCGTTGATAAGTCCGCTCTGCACTTCGGTGAAGAATCGCGCGTGCGGACCCAGGTGCACATCGGCCCCGGTGAGATAGCGTTGCAGGAGATAATCGTCGATCGTCGCCGGGCGCTGATCGGTGGCTCTGATGCGCAACCCTTCCGCTCGATAACGCACCTCGCCGCTCAATGTCATGAACCAGCCGTCACGACCGAACGGGATGTACTTCAACGGATCCCAGACGTCGGTCTTGGGCGCTTCCTTGAGAAAGCTCCAGTCTTCGTCGGAGGAGTCCGGAAGATAACGGCGCGGTTGCAGTTCCTGGGCGCCGGCGGCCAATGCGGTCAGCGCGACCAGCGTAAGAATGAAACCGGAGATTGTGAGGGCTCGCATCAACGTGGACTGAAGACGCACGCGATGCAATAACCTCGCTAAGCGCGATCCGTGCGCCATTCAAAGCAAGTCGATCACTCCCCGCGACATACCGTGGATGTGCGACGACGGGCCACTCTGTGGGCGACGGCCCACGGTCACACTTCAAGTGGCGCCGGAGACGCGCACTCGCTCGGTGACGGTCCGATGCGCGAACGGCGTTGTCCCGAAGCGTCGCTTGAACTGGCGGTAGAAGTTCTTCTTGCTCCGATACCCCACCAGCAGCGATACGGCGTCGACCTTGACGCCCTCGCGGATGAGAGCCGACGCATGGTCGAGACGGACGCTTGTCAGCCACTGGCGCATCGAGACGCCGACCTCACGCCGGAAGGTCGCGTCCAGATAGGCGCCCTGCCGGTGGAGCTTGGCGGCGAGAGATTGCAGCGTGATGGGCTCTGAATACGATTGCTCGATGCGATCCAACATGCGACGAACGTGCAGCTGCGCAGCTGACATGACGAACCTCCTCGGCGCCTGCGGTCATGCACGACCGTTCGATTCGTGTGCGCAAGCGGCGTTCCAGGCGATGACGCGCTTGAGGTCGCGACGATCGACAACAAGCGCTCGGCGAGGAGGTCAGCCGGCGCTGACCGGCAGGTAAATGAGGTAGCGTTCGTTGTCGCGCTTCACCGAAACGCGAAGGAAGTCTCGGTCCTTGAGCATCTCTACGCGCGTCCCGGTGCGCGCCTTCTGTGAAGATGCCCCGACAGCGGGAAGATCGTCGTCGTACAGGATCTCGGCAAGCTCACGCGCCACGACTTTG
>JBKPNV010000345.1:0-9678 GCA_046732795.1 Acidobacteriota bacterium | reverse complement strand
GAACGGCGCCAATCGCGCCAACGGCGCCGACCTGATCCTGCCTGACGGCAAGCGCTTGTTCATGGGTTCTTCGGGCACCGGCGCGCCCAAAGATCCCGAAGCCGGCAAGTAGGGCGCGCGTGCGTCCGAGTCGTCGCCGCCTCCTCCAGCTTCTCGCCACCAGTTCGCTCCTGCCTCACCTGCATCTACCCGATGGGTGGGTGAATGCAGCGTATGCATCCGCACAATCTGGCGCGTCCTCGGCTGCCAGCGATCTGATCACATCAGCTGCTGACGCTTTGTCCGTCCTCGACTTCGAGCCGGTCGCGAAGGCGAAGCTCCCGCCGTGGCATTGGGCGTGGCTCTCGACCGGCGGGGACGCCGGCGAGACGATGCGCGCAAATCGAGAGGGCTTCGATCGCTACCAGATTCGCGCGCGCCGCCTCGTCGACATCAGCAAGGTCGATACCTCGATTCAACTGTTCGGGCGCACCTGGGAGACGCCGATCTACATGAGCCCGGTCGGTGGCCATCGCACGTACAACCCGGAAGGGGAGTTGGCCACGGCTCGTGCGGCGAAAGCGAAGAAGCATCTGCAGGTGCTCTCGACGGTGACGACAACAGCGGTGGAAGACGTCAATGCCGCGCGCGGCGAGCCGGTATGGTTCCAGTTGTATCAGCGCGACGATTGGGGTCAGACACGCGAGCTGCTCGAGCGTGTCGAGGCCGCCGGATGCCCGGCGCTCGTGTTTACCGTTGATTTGCTCGGCGGCCGCAACATGGAGCAGTTCAATCGGGTGATGCAGCGCAACCGCCAGCAGTGCGTGGCGTGTCACCTGAACGGCCAGCCGCTGACCGATTTGCGCAACCGTCCGATGCTGAACACGCTCAAGACGCCGCCGACGCCACAACCCGAGATCGGGTCGCCGACGTGGGACTACGTCAAGCGGCTGAAAGACACCATCGGCATGAAGCTGCTGGTGAAGGGGATCGTCACGCGCGAAGACGCGGAGCTTGCGATCCAGAACGGCGTCGACGGCGTCTACATCTCGAATCACGGTGGCCGGGCGGAGAACAGCCTGCGGCCGACGGTTCAATGTGTGCCCGAAGTCGCTGCCGGTGTTGCCGGCCGTGCGCCGATTCTCGTTGATGGCGGCGTGAGGCGCGGAACGGATATCTTCAAGGCGCTGGCGCTCGGCGCGACTGCCGTTGGCGTGGGCCGGCCGTACATGTGGGGTCTTGCGTCGTTCGGTCAGCAGGGCGTCGAGACGGTGCTCGATATCCTGCGTCGTGAGCTGCAGCTGATTATGCGTCAATCGGGCGTGACGGGCACTCAGAACATCAGTAAGAACTACATCGCCGATCGACAGCTCTAGGCATCGTGTCCGGGTTTCGCCGGACCAGAGCCCGATCGTAGTGTCCGGCTTCAGCCGGACCGGAGTCTCAGATGAAACGAATTGGCCCCGCTGTGATCCTTGCCGTGCTCGTAGCAGCGCCCCTCCTTCGCGCGCAGCAGCCGGCATTCCCGCCCGTAACCGAGGAGATGCTGCTCAAGCCGAGCGCCAACGATTGGCTGATGTTCAGCCGGACGTACGACGCGCAGCGCTTCAGCCCGCTCAACCAGATCAACACCAAGAACGTCGGTCAGCTTCGCGAGGCGTTCAAGAAGGAACTGCCTGCCGGTCCGCACGAGAGCATTCCGATCGTCTATCGCGGCGTGATGTACATGCTGTTGCCCGGCAACACGGTGCAGGCCATCGATGCGACGAACGGCAAGGTGATCTGGGAGCACAAGCGGCCGACCGGTTCGTCGCGAGCCAAGACGATTGCGATCTACGACGACATGATCTTCAACAGCACGCCTGATGGATTCATCGAGGCGCTCGATGCGCGAACGGGTGCGCTACGCTGGGAAACCAAATCCTCGGGGCGCCTGACGTCTGGCGTCATCGTCGTCGAAGGCAAGGTGCTCAGCGGGCGCGCGTGCGCGCCGAAGCGCGAGGACTGCTACGTTGCCGCGCACGACGCGAAGACGGGCAAGGAAGTCTGGCGCTTCTACACCGCCGCGGCCTCCAACGAGCCCGGCGGCGAGACGTGGGCCGGTGCTCCGGACGAGACGCGAGCCGCATCATCGTGGGCGTTGCCCGGTGGCTACGATCCAGTGAGGCGGTTGGTCTACTGGGGCGTCGCCAACCCGACACCAAACACCCGCGCGAACCGGCACGGTGGGAACAGCAACGCGATTCCCGCCGAATCGCCCGCCGATCTGTACAGCAACTCGACGATCGCACTGGACCCGGACACCGGCAAGCTGCGCTGGTACTACCAGCATCTGCCCGGCGACGACTGGGACGAGGACTACGCGAACGAGCGCACGCTGCTTCGCACGGCATTCAATCCCGATCCGAAGCTGGTGAAGTGGTTCAACCCCGACGTGAAGCGCGGCGAACAGCGCGACGTCGCGGTGATGGTGGGCGAGGGCGGCGGCATCTTCGTGATCGATCGTGGCAACGGCCAGTTCCTGTGGGCGAATCCGTTTCCGTTCGACACGCCCGACTTCCTGATCGCGAATGTCGACGGGAAAACGGGCCGCGTCTCGCTGAACAAGGACAAGCTGTTCACCGGGCCGTCGGACCGCCGGGTGATCTGCTACTGGAATACGCGCAGCTACTGGCCAACCGCATACCATCCGGGCGTCAACTCGTTGTTTGTTCCATACGTCGAGAACTGCCTCGATATGACGTCGGAAGGGCCGAACGGCGATCCGCGCGAGAAACGCAGCGGGATTCCGCGACCGGGATCGAATCCGAATACGTGGTCCGGCTTGATGAAGATCAACATGGCCACCGGCGAGATGAAGCCGATCTTCACCGGCCGGGCACCGAGCAACGGGGCGGTGCTGACGACGGCTGGCAATCTCGTGTTCTGGGGTGATCTGGATCAGAAGTTCCGTGCGTTCGACGCCGCGAGCGGAAAGATGCTGTGGGAGCAGACACTGGGCGGGCCGGTCCAGAACAGCACGATCACGTACGCGGTGAACGGAAAACAGTATCTTGCCGTCCTCACCGGCAGTGGTGCGCTCAGCGGCGGGCTGATGGACCAGGCTGGGATCAAACCCAATCGTGCTTACAACTCGCTAGTCGTCTTCGCCCTCCCGTAACGCTCTGCCATGACACCGGGTGTGATTTCCACATGTCCGCGAGAAAATCACACCCGGTCTCTTTGTCGCAGCTCTTGATCCCATAGAGGCGAGTCTTTAGACTCGCGGCTACTATGACGAATCGCCGCCAGTTCCTCATTGCGTGCTCGTCTGGCGTCGTCGCGCTGTCGTGGCCACGTACCGTATTGCCTCAGGCGGCTGGTTCCACTCGCGCCGCGCCTGCCGATCCACTCATCGGGGATCTCGTGGCTGGCAATCGCATCCTCGCGCGGGAAGGCGTGCTCGACGCGATGGGACACATCAGCGTGCGCAGCACCGCCAGGGCAGATCGCTTTCTGCTCGCGCGATCGATGGCACCCGAGTTGGTGACCGCCGCTGATATCCTCGAATACGACCTCGATGCAAACGCGATCGACGCGCGCGATCGCGCGTCCTATCTCGAGCGTTTCATCCACGGCGAAATCTATCGTGCGCGACCGGATGTTCGTGCGGTCGTGCACTGCCACACCGCGTCTTTGATTCCGTTTGCCGATTCCGACGTACCGCTTCGCGCGATGTACCACATGGCAGCATTTGTCGCCGAAGGCGTGCCGATCTTCGACATCCGGAAAGCGGCGGGACTCACCGACCTGCTGGTGAGAGACGGGAAGCTCGGGAAGGCGCTGGCGCAGAGCCTGGGTCAGAAGTCGGCAGCTCTCATGCGTGGCCATGGCGCCGTCGTCGTCGGGGGGTCGATTCCAACTGTGGTGGGTCGCAGTGTGTACCTGGACGTCAATGCCAAGGCCCAGGTGCAGGCGATCACGCTCGGCGGGAAGATAACGTACGTCGAGGCCGACGAGGCGAAGCTGCGCACGAGCGACACCGGTGAGTACGCGCGCGCCTGGGATCTCTGGAAGCGCCAAGTCACGCCAGTGAAGTAACTGACGTATGCGGGTGGCAGCGCTTTGCGACATCCACGCAAACTTGCCGGCGTTCGAGGCCGTACTCGAAGAGGTGCGTGAAGCGGGCGTCGACCTCATTGTGTTCGGCGGCGACATCGTTCCGGGTCCAATGATGCGTGAGACGCTCGAGCGCATTCTCACCCTTGACGTTCCTGCGCACTTTGTACATGGCAACGGCGAATTGGGCGTGCTGGCGCAAATCGCTGCGCGCGATCCGAGCGCCGTCACCTACTGGGGAACGACGTCCGGCTCGCCGCTGCCGGAACCGCTCAAGGAGGTGGTGCGCTGGAGTGCCGGGCAGATGCTGCCGGATCACGCCCGCGTGATGGCGAACTGGCCGAGGATAGTGCGTCTCCAGATCCCCGGGGTTGGCAGAGTGCTCTTCTGTCACGCGACACCGCACAGTGAGACCGATGCCTTTACTCGCCTGACACCTGAAGAGGTCCTGCTGCCGGTTTTCACAAATCTCGACGCGGATGTCGTTGTCTGCGGACACACGCACATGCAGTTCGACCGGATGATTGGCGGCACGCGGGTGGTGAACGCCGGAAGTGTCGGGATGCCCTTCGGCCGGACCGGCGCCGACTGGTTGCTCCTTGGCCCCGGCGTCGAGCTGCGGAACACGTCCTACGATCTGCTCCGCGCGGGAGAACTGATTCGCCAGACGCAATATCCGCAAGCGGGCGAATCAGCGGATGCTCTCGTGCGACCTCCAGCGGAGGACGCGATCCTGGGGGTGTTCACCCGGATTTCGTTCTGAGCGGCAGGCACCCACTGATGTTTGTCATCGAACTGATCTACAAGGTTGATCTCGCACGAATCGACGCGCACATGGCCGCGCATGTCAGGTTCCTGAAGAAGTACTACACAGCCGGCAACTTTCTGATCTCGGGCCGTAAGATTCCGCGCGACGGCGGCATCATTCTGGCCGTCGGCGAAAGCCGCAGCCAAATTGAAGCCATCGTGGCCGAGGACCCGTTCCACGCCCATGGCCTCGCGGATTTCCGCATCATCGAGTTCCGCGCCAGCCAGCGTGCGGCTGACATTCAGCAGCGCATCGCGGAGCACGATCCCAGCCGTCGCTGAGAGTTTGCCTGCTGACGGGAACCTTGGGCGAGCGTTGTCGTAAGTAGACGATATGGCTCCGATTCCGCCGATTCTGCGGCGATTCACCCGCGCCCCGATGTTCACGGCCATCGCGTTGATCACGCTGGCGATTGGCATTGGCGCCAACACAGCGGTTTTCAGCGTGGTGAACGGCGTCCTGATCAAGCCGCTGCCGTATCCCAACGCCCATGAACTGGTGGGCGTGTGGCATTCGGCGCCGGGCGTGAACATTCCGAAGTTGAACGTCTCCCCGACGATGCACTTTACGTATCGTGAGGAGAGTCAGACATTTCGCGAATTCGGCGTGTGGTCGAACGGGGGGGTGACGATCACGGGGCAAGCCGAACCGGAACAGGTGCGCAGCATCGAGGTCACCGACGGCACGCTGCAGGCGCTTGGCGTGGCGCCCGCCTTCGGCCGGTGGTTTTCCAAAGAGGACGATACACCGGGAACGCCTGAGACGGTCATGCTGATGCCAGGCTACTGGCATCGCCGATTCGGCGGTGACCCATCGGTCGTCGGACGGACTCTGACGATCGACGCCAAGCCCCACACCGTGATCGGCATCATGCCGGACACATTTCAGTTTCTCGACGAGCAGGCGGACGTTCTTCTGCCGATGCGCTTCGATCGCAGTCGTGTGTTCCTTGGCAACTTCAGCTATCAAGGGATAGCCCGGCTCCGGCCTGGCGTGACGCTCGAACAGGCCAATGCGGATGTTGGTCGCATGCTGCCCATCTGGCTGAAGGCGTGGCCGGCCCCGATGGGACTCGATCGCAAGGTATTCGAGAATGCGCAAATCGGGCCCGGGCTCACACCACTCAAACAGGACATTGTTGGCGACATCAGGGAGACGCTGTGGGTCCTGATGGGCACCATCGGCGTCGTGCTGCTGATCGCGTGCGCCAACGTCGCGAACCTCCTGCTCGTGCGCGTCGAAGCACGACAACAGGAGCTGGCAACGCGAGCGGCACTCGGTGCGGGTTGGCGGCGCATCGCCCGCGAGTTGCTGCATGAAAGCCTGTTGCTTGGCCTGATGGGTGGAGTGCTGGGCCTTGCCGTTGCGTATGGCGCACTGAAACTGCTCCTCGCTATCGGTCCGGAAACGCTCCCCCGTCTGCGCGATATCACGATCGATCCGGCCGTTCTCGGATTCACCGTGCTCGCGTCGCTGCTGTCCGGGCTGTTCTTCGGCGCCATCCCCATCCTGAAGTACAGCGGCCCTCATCTGGTAACCGCAATTCGCAGTACCAGCCGCACGTCCAGCCACAGCCGCGAGCGACATCGGGCTCGCAGCGTGCTGGTGGTTGCGCAAGTGGCGCTCGCGCTGGTGCTGCTCGTGGCCTCGGGTCTCATGATTCGGACGTTCCAAACATTGCGGAACGTCCAGCCAGGCTTCACCCGCCCGGGCGAGGTGCAGATGGTGAGAGTGTCGATACCTGAATCGGTGCAGGCCGATGCCGAACGCGTGGCTCGCACCTACACCGAGATTCTCGAAAAGATCGCAGCGATCCCTGGTGTCGAATCCGCGGCAATGGTCAGCTCGGCACCGCTCGAAGGTTTCAACAGCAACGATCCGGTGGTGGCCGAGGACAAGGCCTACGACCCGGGAAAGATCCCGCCGATTCGCCGTTTCAAATTCATCTCGCCCGCCTACTTCCGGACCGTCGGCACGCCAGTCGTTGCTGGACGCGACATCACCTGGACCGACGTGTTCGACGATCGCCATGTGGCGGTGATCTCCGACAACATGGCGCGCGAAATGTGGGGCAGCTCACAGGCGGCGCTGGGCAAACGAATTCGTGTCGCGACCGTCGATCACTGGCGTGAAATCGTCGGTGTCGTGGGCGACGTCTACGACGACGGCGTTCACGCGCCGGCGTCGACCATCGTGTACTGGCCGATGATGGTGTCGAAGTTCTGGGGCAACGAACATTTCGTGGCACGGTCGCTGACATATGTCGTGCGCAGCGGGCGCACGGGCACGGACACTTTTCTTGCGCAGGTACGTCAGGCAGTCTGGTCGGTGAACGGAAGCCTGCCGCTTGCACTCGTGCGAACTCTGCAGGATGTGTACGACCGATCGATGGCGCGGACGACGTTCGCGCTCGTGATGCTGGCGATCGCGGGCGGGATGGCGCTGCTGCTCGGCCTTATCGGGATCTACGGAGTGATCTCGTACGCGGTCTCGCAGCGCACGCGAGAGATCGGGATCCGCATGGCGCTGGGCGTCGACCACAAAGACGTGAAACGGATGTTCGTACGGCACGGGCTCGTGCTGGCCATAATCGGCATAGCCGTTGGCGTCGGCGTTGCCGCGGGCGTCACGAGGGTGATGGCGTCACTCCTGTTTCACGTCAGCCCGCTCGACGGTGTGACCTACGTTGCTGTCTCGCTGGTGCTCGCGACCGCCGCTGTTCTGGCCAGTTATCTGCCGGCGCGGCGCGCCGCCGGGCTCGACCCGGTTGAGGCGCTGCGCGCGGAGTGAGTGCCTGGCCACCGTGGCGGCGGTGGGTGTCATCAGGTTGTCACGAACCAATTGGGGAAACCCTCCGTCCAACAGACATGGAGGGGCAATGAACGTGGTTACTTTGGCGTTTGGGATTCTGTTGATCGGGACCGGCTTCGTGACGCTGATCCACAAACTGCACGATCGGTCGATGCAGGAGTCGCTGGTGGTGCTGAGAAGTGCACACAGCGACACTGGCCGGGCGGTTGCGGGGTTCGTCAGCGTGCTTGTGCCAATTGTCTCCTCGATTGCGACAGGGGTGGCGATTCTTGCAGTTGCGGTGTTGCTTCGCTAGGCGGATCTGAAGATTCGCCAGGCGAGTCTACAGCCCCGCCTTTACCGACGATCAATTCGCCTTCGCTCGACGATCGAGAATCCCTTTGATCAGTGGAACGGTGTCGGCGTTGGGCGCCGCCTGCGGGATCGATCGGATATACGCGTAGACGTCGCGCAAGTCCGCTTCGGGCTGCCCGACGAATGACGGCATCCCTTGCGTCGCCGGCTTGCGCACGTAGGCCAGGAAGACGTCTTCAGCGCGCGACATCGGTACCAGCCGCGGCGATCCCGTCTGACCGTCAAAGCCGTGACACGCATAACAGCGCAACGAGGTTTCGAACAGCAGCTTGCCGCGCTGCGCGTTGCCGGTTGGCGCAGCCAGCGGAGGGGAGGGATTCGTGGCTGCTTTCTCCTGCGTGGACGCCGTCCCGGCCATTGCCATCAATGCGAGCGCCGCGAACGTGGAACGAAAAACCATAGCAGTGCCTCGACCGCGTGGGCCGGGTCTGCTCTTCAGACCCGGCAGTGCCCCGGTTCGTGATCACCGAGGTTGGGAAATAACATCGATCAGGGCCGGCTCGCCCGCCCTCACCTTCGCCAGCGCGCGCTGGTACGCACCTGCAAGCTCCTTCGGGTTCTCGATCGGCCCTTCGCTGTACATCCCGTACGCTTTCGCCATCTGCGCGTAGTTGATGTTGGGATCGGTGATCACGTTCCCGATGTGAGCATTCTGGTTGCCACGTCCACGCACGCCACACATGCGCTGGATGATCATGACTTCCGCGTGATAGGCCCGATTGTTGTGGACGACGAAGAGCAACGGAATTTTGTGATGTGCGGCCGTCCAGATCACGCCGGGGCTGAAGTTGAGATCTCCATCGCCGACGATGGCGACGGAGAGCCGACCAAATTTCTTGTGCGCCAGCGCGCCGCCCACGGAGGCGGGGGAGTCGTAGCCGATGCCGAAGCCTCCACAGTCGCCGTTGTAGCGATACGGTTTGTCGTGATTCAGCAGCCGGCGCTGCCAGTCTCCGGTGAATTGGTGGCCTGAGACAATCGCCCAGTCGTCATTGGCGATCTGATCGCTGAGTTCGGCGACGAGCCGGGGGACGCTCACCGGACTCGCATCCCAGCCGTGCCTCGCGTCACGGATGCCGTTGAGCTGAATCTCCTTATGTGCTGCCGCCACCTGCGTGCCGCGCGTCTGTATCGCGCTCTTGCGTTCAGCCGTCGTCTGCTTCCGCACTTCTTCGATCAATGATGGCAGCGTGTCTTCGGCGTCTGCCGCGATGGCCAGGTCGACATCCGAGTAGCGCCCGAAGTCGTGGATGTTGCTCCCCTGAAACAGATATTCAGCCGAGATACTGATCGTCTTGCGGCCGTTCGCCCGTGCGGCACGTGCCTGCACCGACATGTCGGTGACCTCGAGGCCGAGCGTCACATCTGGTGTGTATCCGCGGCCACCGGTCCCATACAGCGGATGCCAGGACGGAAACTTCTGCCATGACGAATAGCCCATCACATCAACCGGTGCCTGCAGTGCTTCCGCCAACTCGATGAGCAGGTCCCACGCTTTCGGCGTTCGTCCGAGCTTTGCAATCTGAATCAGCGGCGTCTGCGCGTTGACCAGCATCCGAGCTGCCTCTCGAACGGCTGCGGCATCACCCTGCGGAGGAGCAGGAATCGTCAATTCTGGAATGCGCGGT
>JBKPNV010000344.1:0-31666 GCA_046732795.1 Acidobacteriota bacterium | reverse complement strand
CCGGGGTTGTCGATATTCAGCAGATAGCCGCGGAGCAAGTTTTCCAATCCCTGGACCCGGCATCTGCCAAAGCGTGGGCGGCCTATCGCGCCGAGGTGGCTGGTTTTCTTTTCAGGAAATTCGATTTCGATTCACAACTCGCCGCACTCAATGAGGCTGGTGCCGCGCTCCTCTTGAACCCTGCCGACGCGGACGCGGCGACCGTCCAGAGCCGCATCATTCAGCGCCAGATCCCATCGGGGCTGCCGCGGGATCTCGACATTGCTCCCGACTATCCAGCTCTGTCCGCCAATCTGCCGGCCGAAGTCGCGATTGTCCAGAACGCTTTTCAAGCGTTCGTTTCGGTGGTCTCGCTCGAAACAATCGCAGACACCATTCGCGAACAGCTCAAAGTGATGCGGTTGCAACTCGAAAACCGTACAGAGGAGGCGCAGGCGGATGTCATCATCGCCAACGGTGACGTGGCAATCGCTCAAGCGGAAAAGGCCAACATTCAGAAGCAAATCGATTTGATTCAAAAGGACATCGAGGCGGCGCAGAATCAAAGCTTCAGCATCGGGGGCTTCTTCACGACGGTAGGCACCATAGCCGCCGGCCTCGCAGGTATGGCTTCAGGACCCGGCGCCATCATCTCCATCGCTGCGGGAATCGCCTCCCTGAACAACCTCGCCGGGACGCACGACAACATTGGCCTCCTGATTGGTGAGCTCGGTAATGCGGCGAAGGACCCGAAGAACAAGACGAAGCTCGAGCAGGACGTGGCAAATGTCAACGAGATCAGTGGTGACCTCAAAGATCTGATCAAGGGCACAAAGTCCATGATCAGCTTCGTCAAGGTCTTCTCCGACCTGGACGCCGCCATCTCTGGCCAGAACCAAAGTCAGGTGGGAAAGCTGCTGCGCGAAAAGGCGAAGCTGACTCGGGACCAGATGGTCGCTTCGATGCGTGAGCGCCAGGCCAAAGCACGCGTGGCCGCTGCCCAGTTGCGGATTGCCAATCTTGTATCCGAGATGGCGCAGATCGACGACCGGCTGGCGCATTGGAGCACCGAGATCGCTGTATTGAACGCCGCGGCGGACCTCCTGATCCGTGCGGCGCGGCAAGTCGTGGACATGGTGATGGACGATGTCTTCCTGGCGCAGCGCGCTCGAGAGATTTACCAACTGGAAGGGACACCCAATCTCCGCTTCGATTTCGGCTACCTGCATCCCGATACCGATCGCAGTCTGTCGCCGGCATTGCGCGCGGCCGCTACCCTTACGAGCCTGGCTGGGATGCCACTTCAGATACTCGCCTGGAACCAGATGTTCCAGCAGTTGAATTCGGCGCAGATCGGCTTCGACGTCGTTCATCCGCAACTGAGCGTCACGATCACGGATCCGGCTCAATTGCAGGCGTTGGCCAGCGGGTCGGCTCTTCGTGTCGCCATCGGGCTGGAGAGCGTACCGAGCGGGATGTTCGAACTCAAGGCGAATGCCCTGTCGCTGCAGTTGAACAAAGCCGTCAGCAGCCAGAGTGCAAATATCTGGGTGACGCACTCCGGGGAATGGGCCATGAAGCGGCGAACCGATAGCAGCGTCACGACGATGCTGCTTCGGCCGCGGCGCGAGGTGTTCGCGATTGCAGCCGGAAGCGGCATTCTGAAATCCAGCATACCGGCCAACCCGCAGTCGAACGCCGAGCCCGGTCCGCCATTTTCATTCTGGGGACGGGGCGTCGCGACGACATTCACACTCGAACTCTCTCAGCCGTCGACGTTGGATCTGTCGCAACTGACTGCCATTCACCTCGCAGTGGATTGCATCGGCTTTGCGCCCCAGGCTTCAGCGACTCGGATCACCGTTCCGGCGAGAATTGACGTAGTGATGCCGACGGACGTCGCGGAAAGGGCGATAGCCTGATCGATACACGCCTTCGCCGAACGTCGGACGGCTGGCTTGGCTCGCGGACTGCCGCAGTCACGATCAGCGCCTGAATCGGTTCGGCGAAGGCGGCGTCTGGTTGCTCAATCGGTGAAGGTGCTCAGGCCGGACGTTGCTGCCCGTCAAGACCGTCGCCAGCCGGTCGCCCGCGAGTCTGTGAATTCGAATGGCGGCAAGCCCCGCGGCTCCCGACGGTTCCAAGAGCAGTCCCAGGGTTTGCACCGAGAGCTGCATCGCCTCGAACAGGTCGGTGTCGTCGACAAGAACCATGTCGTCGACGAGCGCCACGAGACGGACCACGGACTCCGGCACCGGGACGCGCACCTCGATGCCTTCCGCGATGGTGTCCGAACGCTCGGTCGATACGGGCTTTCCGGCTCGCCAGCTCAGGGCCATCGATGGCGCTCCGCTCGCGCACACCCCGATGATGCGCGTCTTCGGCGCACGATCTTTGATCCAGCGCGCGATGCCGGTGATGAGCGCGCCATCCCCGACCGGCACGACCACCGCGTCGAACGGGCCAGCCACGATCAGTTCGACGCCGATGGTGCCGGCGCCCTCGGCCACCGCCCTCTCCTTGCCGTCTTCGACATACACGCAGCGCTTTCTTGCAGCGATGTGGTCGCGAGCCGCTGCTTCGCTGGCGGCTGAATCGGCGCCTGCCAGCGTGACACGCGCGCCGAAGGCTCGCATTCGAGCGAGCTTCACGGGATTCACGTTCTCCGGCACGAATACCTCCACGGCAATGCCCCGTCGCCGGCCGGCATAGGCCATCGCCTGCCCGAAGTTGCCCGTGGATGAACACACCACGGTCGAGCGCGGATCAACCTGCGCCATGAAGAAGTCCGCACCGCGCCCCTTGAAACTCCGCAGCGGGTTCGCCGTCTCGACTTTCACGACGACGTCGCGGCCCAGGGCAGCACTGAGTTGCGCGTCGGCGTACTGCGGCGTGTTCAGGAAGACCGGATCGACCGTCCGAGTGGCCTCCTCGATGCGCCCGAGACTCAGATCGATGTCCATGGAGGTCTGACCGATCTCAGGCAGCGCTCGACATTACGCGCCCGCCCCGTTCTTCGTCCCGACACGCGCCAGAAAATCGGCGACGCGGGTCGTCTGCGGCGGCAACATGTGTCCCGCCCCTTCGAGCCAGATCATCTCAGCGTGTGGCAGCAGCCGCGTGACCCGCTCGCGGGTCTGGGTCGCATGCAACATCGCATCGTCGGCACCGACGACGACCTGGATCGGCAGCGACAGTGCGCGAAGCTCCGCGTCGGTGAAGATTGGAGGCGCCTCACGGCGAGGGCGGAAGTTCTCGAAGATCAGCCGCACGTAATCGGCCATCGGTCCGGCAACCACGGCCTTGCCGGATGCGGCCGACCACGCCTTGTCCACGCCGCGCCGGCCAAGCAGCAGCATCAGTATGGCCTTCACCATGAACAGTTTCTTCCGTGCGCCGATCCCAGCTGGTGAGAGCAGCGTCAGCGAGCTCACGCGCGTCGGCCGCTTCACCGCGTATTCGAGCGCGAGCCATCCACCGAGCGACACTCCGATGAGGCTGGCCGACGTCAACCCGAGGTGCTGGTAGACATCATCGAGCCATTCGACGTGGGCGCCGGAATGCAAGGGCGGACGGGACTGTGCACTGAGACCCGGCTCGCCGATTACATCAACCGCGTAGACGCGATACTGCTTGGCCCATTCGGCAACATCGCGAATCCATACCGCGGAGTTGCTGCCAGACCCGTGGAGGAGCAGCACAGGCGGCCCATCGTTCGGACCGCAGGCGATGACGAGTGTCTCGCCATGACGGGTCCTGACGCTCACGTGCTCGCTGGTCACGGGCCAGCGCGCGAGCACTTTGCGATAGAAGGCTTCAATCGCCTGCCGGCCGGCGTCTGACTTGTAGATTCCCGTCATGCGTCAGTCCTCCAGGAGCGTGTTCACCAGACGCATCAGTCCGGCCGCTATGTCAGGACTGGCTGTGATCGTGACGCGCAGTTTGGCGTGTTCCGGGTAGTAGATGATGTCCACGCGCGGAACGTCCCCGCCGCTGCCTCGGGCATTCAGGCCGGACATCACGAGCGTCGAAATGCGGTCTGCTGTTTCCGGTTTGACCGCGTCCGCGTCGACGACGGCTGACGCGACCACGTGTCGCGTCCGGTTCACCGCTTCCGGCAGATCGATTGCCGATGTTCCGGCAAACTCCTCGAGATCGCGCCGCGTGATGCGGTACTGCTTGCCAATGCGTGTGCCCTTGAGACGCCCGCTTCGCACGTAGGCGCGCACAGTCTTGACGTGCAGGTTGAGGAGTTCCGCAACGCGTTCCACGGTGTAGAGCTGCGGGCCGTTCATATCCTCTGATCTTCCCTATATTGACGTATATGTCAATGGTGTAAGGAAGTTTAGAGAATATAGGCGCAAAGAACGCTCGCCATAAGTGCGACGTCACTCGTCGCGCACGTCGAAGAGGCTGTTAATCCAGGAGAACGCGAGCGTTCCGACGCCGACGACCACACACGTCGCGACCGTGCGCCACAACGCGTCCGTTCCCGTGAATTCCCAGATAGCGAGGATCGACGCGCCGACGGCAATGAAGAGGCAGATGGCGGTGATCCAAAAGGAAAACGACCTCACGCGCCGCGGATTGAGGAAACCACGCCTTGTCGGACCCCTCTGCCGTTGCGCTTCGGCCAGCGCCTGAGCCTTCACGTCGTCCGGCACTTCGCTACCAGTCCTTGTTCGAGCTCTTGATCGCTCCGGAAAGGACAGCCTTTCGCACGTCATCGATTGTCTTCAGGCCACCCGGGGCGACACCGCCCCACTCAAATCGTGTTGCCGCCGGCGTCCAGTGAAACAACGCCACCTGCCAGGTGTGAGCGATACCGCCGCGCTCGTAGTAGACGAGGCAATGATCGACCGAGCATCCTGCCGCGACCAGTCGCCGTATCGGCAGCGCCGGATTCCTCCGCACGTCGGTGACTTGAAATTCGGCATCGGGCTCGGCGATGTCGAGTGCCGGGCTGCCGAACAACATCTGCAGCCCGTCACGGACACCGAGTGGCAGTCCTCTGACGGAGGTGACGATCTGAAATCGGTCGTCTTTCACGTGCGCGCGCAGCGCATCTGACAACGCGGACGTGGTTGTCGCCTGAGTGCCGAGCACTGCCGCTGACCAGAGGCTAAGGCCCATCGCGCAGAAGACTCCTGTTCGACGCATCCAGACACGCTCCTCAAAGATGAGTGATTTCGTCGCTTCGATTTACAGCGGATGTAACGGCCGTCGTCTTCGCGTCGCTGGGTAGCACGTGACGCATTTGTCCGGCGGCCTCCGATGAGCGAAGCAGCATTGATGCGGCGCCGATCTGCCATGCCGCCGTCTGCCAGGTCTTCAGACTCAACACTCTGGACGCCTCCATCGTCGTCGTGTCCAGCAACCTCGACACGTACCTGGTCATGCGGGCTCGTGCGACGAGTATGTAAGCCACACAGGCCAGCATGAAGGTCGCGGCCGCCGCCCTCGCTGCCGATGAACCTCCCGTGGAGTTGAGACCCACTTGAGTGGGCAGCGCGATTCCAAAGAGGGCGCAGAACGCGGCGGTCATCTGAATCCGCAGATGGCGTATCTGACGCGGCAGTCGATCCCAGACGTCGCCACGGCGCCGGAACCGTTTGGGGTACCAGAATCGCCACCATCGTGGCTGAAGGAGAGCCAGTCGCCCGATCGAACGATTCGTGAATTTCTGGCGCTTCGCGGCGGCGAATGCACCGGTGCCGAAGACGACAAAGGGGATGGCCATCCCGATCGCTGTACTCATTCCCGCGACCGGGCCCTTGAAGATCGAGGTGTAGATGACGGCGATGAACGTTCCCACGGCCATCACCATCGAGATCTTGAGCAGCCGGATGGGCAGCGGATCATCCCCTTCATCGAAGAGTGCCATCGCGGAGCGCAACGTCCGGGCGTCCGGCCATCGGTTCTCTGCCTGGCGCTCGAGACATCGCATGATCGCGTCGGCGAGATCTTCATCCACGCCGGGCGCTGCGGACGTGAGCGGAGGTGGGCTCTGCGTCAACCGTTGTGTGAGCGCTTCGAGCGGATTCTCCGCGTCGAAGGGGCGCCTCCCGGCGAGCATCTCGTACGCCACGACGCCAAGCGAATAGAGATCCGATCGTGCGTCGACATCGGAATGTCCGCTGGCCTGCTCCGGTGACATGTAGTGCGGCGTCCCCACGATCTGTCCGGTCAACGTCAGTTGGCCACCGGCCACTGGCGCCTTCGCAATTCCGAAATCGGTCATTAGCGGTGCGCCCGACTCGGCGTCGATGAGGATGTTGTCAGGCTTCAAATCGCGATGGATGATCCCCTGGCGATGCGCGTACTCGAGCGCGCCGGCGAGGTCGGCAATGAAGGCGCGCGTCGTTTCCGATGACAGCGTTCCGTCGCGCCGTAACCGGGCGGCGAGCGAGTCGCCAGACACGTAGCCCATCACGAAGTACATGAGGCCCTCGACCTCGCCGAACGTATAGAGCGGAACGATGTTGGGATGCGTGAGTCGGGCGGCCGTCCGCGCCTCGTGTTTGAACCGCGCGCGCATCTGCGGGGTGCCGCTATGCTCCGGTGGAAGCACCTTGATTGCAACGTTGCGGTCGAGCGCAAGCTCGTGCGCCAGATAAACCGCGCCCATGCCGCCGCGTCCGAGCAATCGTTCGATGCGGTATTGGAAACCGATCGCGCGCTCGAGCGTGTCTCGTAAGGGATCGGCGATCGGATCGGGCGCGGCCTGCACGCGCGCTCCGCACTGGAGACAGAAACGCGCCTCAGCGGGAAGGGCGGCGTTGCACTCGCGGCATTCCATAATGGCTGGTACGCTTGCGCAGATCCTAGCTGATCGCGCGAGGCAGGAGTGCGGTCGCGCCGGCGCTCAGAATCTCACGACGGGTCCGACACTCAGCTGGAACTGCTGGACGAGTTCCCCATTGAGCACTACGAGACAGCCGCCAAACTGAATCGTACCGCACGCAAACGCGCTGACTGACGGTTCGACCAGGACAGGCAGCCACTGCGCTTCGGCTCGAATGGCGAGCCGGGAGCCGAGGAATTGTTTCAGGCCGGCGCCGAACCCGAACGAGAATCGGGTGAAGTCGTCCTGCGCCGCCCCCAGGTGAGTAACGCCGACGCTCCCAGTGAGAAACGTTCGGAGGCCTTTCACAGCAGGAGTAACGAACTCCCGCGTGAAGTCCGCATGGAACTGGTTCAGGGTGACGTCTCCGAGGGACGGCCCGAGGAACACGAACGGAGCGCCGAAGCGCAATTCCGACATCGCCCGCGTCCAACGGAACTCGATGAGTGAAAAGTCGTCGAAACGAACCCCCGCGGAAAATCCATAGCTCATCGCGTCCGTCAATGTGGCTTCAATCGGCACAGCTTCGGTCGGCTGAATGTTGAACGTTCCTCCCAGCCGCGCCCCGATGAACGGTGAGACCTCGAATGACTGGATCTGGACGTATTGCGCGCGAGCCGGCGTGGCGGCCAGGATCGCGAGCAGCGTCACACAGCAGATCGTTCGCCTCGACGAAATGCGATGGAAGCCCTGGAGCAGAATGCCCATCCGACTACGTTACACGCGGGGATGCCCTCCGTGGCGATGTGCAGGGCCTCACTCGTGCGCACGTCGGCACGTCTTATCCCGAAATCTGCAGGCGGATCCGCAACCCGGTTTGCAGCGTAGCCGATCCTGAGTCCTGCGGTTAGACTCTCGTCATGAAAACACGAGCCGTCTTCATCTCCCTGTCCGCTGTTCTTGCGCTGGTCTGGGCCCGGCCGGTTTCGGCCCAAGATCTCGTCATCACCAACGCCCGCATCATCGTCGGCACCGGCCAGGTCATCGAGCAGGGTGCGATTGTCGTGCGCGGCGGCAGGATCGCAACGGTATCGGATGGGCCTGCCTCGGCTCCGGGGCTCAAGGTGATCGATGCCAGGGGCATGACGGCGATGGCCGGGTTCATCGACGGACATCGCCACATCGTCGGCGGAGACGCGCAGCGATACCTCAACGAGCAGGCGGCCGATCGCATGCGCGAATTCCTCGAAGCGGGCTACACGACGCTCCTGTCGGGCGGCGGCGCAGCCGAACCGGTGATCGAGTTGAAGAAGCGGATCGATTCGGGTCAGTTGAAAGGGCCGCGCATCATCCCGTCCGGTCCGCTCAACCTCAATAACGCGACGCCCGACATGGCGCGCGAGGGCATTCGCAAGCTTGCTTCGATGGGCATCAAGTTCACTGGCGAAATCAACGTGAACGCGTTCAAGGATCCGCGACAGTTCGACGCGCTCGCGGCCGCCGCCGATGAAGGCAAGAAAGTCGGCGTGTATGTCGCGGTGCATGCCGTCAGTGTGCCGGCGATGCTGGCGGCCGTGAAGGCGGGCGTACCCAAGCTTGTCCACACTCCACACTTTCAGTGGATGACGGAGGAAGACGCCAGGGCGGTGAAGGATGCCGGGGTGCAGGTGCTGTCCTGCGTCGGGTTCGGCGCGCCAGTGTTCGACGTGTTCAACAACGAGAACGTGCCCACATTCCGCGATGGCGGAAAATGGCCTGACGCGATCCTCGATGGCGAAGGCCGCGGGCGCGAGGCCGGCTACAAGGCAGTGAACGCGCGCACGCTGTGGGACGGCGGTGTGCTCTACGGCTATGCCACCGACACCAACTACCTTCCGATCAAGGGGCTCTCGCACGAATTGCGCGTCCTCAACCTGATGTTCTCGCCACTTGATCTCATCAAGGTGATGGGCCCCAACTCCGCAGAGTGGATCGACATGGGCAAGGACCTCGGTACGCTGGAATCAGGCAAGCTGGCGGACATCGTGTTGCTCTCGGGCAATCCTCTTGAAGGCTACTGGAACCTGATGACAGCGAAAGTGGTCGTCAAGGGCGGCGAGATAGTGGTGGACAAGCGCTGAGACGCGGCCGAGCGGGTCCGACGTGGGCACGTCCACACCAGACTAGACGCGCGCGTAGAAAAGTAGATTGACCGAGATCAGCCCATCGTGTGCTCGGGAGACCAGTGCGGACGCGGTTCTCATGGTTTGGCGGCCTCCGCGCGCTCGGCAGCTCTCGCGGCACTGAGAATGTTGCGGATGGCATAGTTGCCTTCGTGACACGCGAACTCGAGCACCGGCTCGCGCTCGTTCATCGTCAGCGGCATGGCAAAGGTCCACGGTGTCGTCCACGTCATCGGGTCGTCGACGGTGACGGCCCACTCGATCCGATCCGGCGCAGTACGTGTAAAGCGCTCGACGAGCCGGAGCGTGGCAGCGTTGGCGTTGCGGTACGTACTTCGCTGATTGAAGTTTGTCGTCTCGATCACAAGAGTGTTGCCCTCCCAGTGACCGCGTGGGTCACCCATGTCCAAGCGAATGGTCTTGGCGACGTGCGGCCGGCCGTCGAGTGGGATCACTCGCGCCTCGTGCATGATCTCGTAGGTGATGCTCACCTGCCCTGGTGCCTGTACGATCTGATACGAGTTGCCGTGGATGAACGGGATCATCGATCCAGGCAGCCCGCGCGTGATGCACCGATCGAACAGGCTGAAATCTTCGACACTATCGAAGGGACCATTGCCGAAGCTGCTGCGCGTACGCGGCTGCGCGTTGACGACGTCGAGCGGCGCGTTGCCCGACGAGTTCGCCTGTCGCCCGGCAGCGATCAATCGAGGGATCTTGCCGTCGGGCGGATCGATGATGAGCCAGGCGCGACTGGCTTTCGTGACTTCGAGACTGTCCCGGAATTCAAGGGGTCCGACACCAGCTGCACGCTCGAGAACCTGCTGGTCGCGCCTCGCCAGGACGGCGGCGAGCTCGGCGCCCGAGACATCCTGAACTCGACGGCCTGCAAATTCTGGCGGTCGCTCGAAAGGCGTCTGATGTTCGTACTTGTTCGTGTAGGTTCCCTGAAGGTCGGGCTCGCCCCAGGCCGTACGCGGCGGCACATAGTTCGCTCCCGCATTGACTGGCGCAGCCGCCTTCGGCCCTTTCGGCTGTCCCTGACCGAATGCTTCGCGTCGCCACGGCGAAACCGCAATGACCACGACAAACACTGCAATCGTCAAGAGGCGCCTGGTCATCGACTTCTCACTTTCTGACACGCTCCGGTCAGCGAAATCGCGTCGGGAAAGAGTCTACGCCTGCCGGACTGTCATCGGTCATCGCGAGCGCCTGGCGGCAGGAGCGCCTGCGCAGCCCCACGCGAAGTGGGTCGATGTATCCGACGCCGGAGAGGCCGCCTTCCGAAAGCGCGGCGCAGGGACGAAGCGTGAACCGAAAACGGCTTTATTCCGCCGCCGCTTCGGACAGGCCGACTGGTTGATGGCCCCGCAGTGAACGGCGCCCCAGCCACGCCTGCAACTGCGCCATGTAGATGAAGACGACGGGTGTGAGATACAGCGTCACGAGCTGCGAGAAGAGCAGCCCGCCCACCACCACGAGCCCCAGCGGTTGACGCGCTTCACCACCCGCGCCGTAGCCGATCGCGATGGGCACCGCCCCAAGCATGGCCGCCATGGTGGTCATCATGATCGGCCGGAAGCGGACGAGACAGCCCTGATAAATCGCTTCCTCGGCGCTCATGCCGCTGCGTTGGGCGTCGAGCGCGAAGTCGATCTGCATGATGGCGTTCTTCTCGACGATGCCGATCAACATGATCATGCCGACGAAGGCGTAGATGTTGAGGTCGAGGCCGAAGAGCAGCAGTGTGACCAGCGCGCCGAAGGCGGCCGAGGGCAGACCCGACAGGATCGTGAGCGGGTGGATATAACTCTCGTACAGAACACCGAGCACGATGTAGACGACGAGCACGGCGATCACCAGCAGCACGGCGAGGTTGGTGAGCGCGCCGTCGAACGCCTTCGCGGCTCCCTGGAATTGCCCGGTGACGTCTGACGGCAGGGTCTGGGCCGCAACTTCGCCGACGCGCGTCAGAACGGTTCCGAGCGACGCGCCGGGGGCCAGACCGAACGAGATCGTCGTTGCGGGCAGCTGGCCCGCGTGGCTGACGGTCTGCGGTCCGATCTGCTGCTTCACCCTGGCCAGCGTATCGAGAGGGACCAGCGGCCCCGTGCCTTTGAAATAGAGCATCGACAGCGTGGCCGGATCCGACTGGAACTGCGGCGCGAGCTCGAGCAGGACCTTGTACTCGTTCACCGGTGCATAAATCGTCGACACCCAGCGCGGACCGTACGCGTCGTAGAACGCGTTTTCGATCTGACTGGCGGTGACGCCGACGGCTGCTGCCTTGTCGCGATCGATCTCCACGTTCACCTGCGGGCTCGTGACTTCGAGGTCGCTTGTCAGATCCTGGATACCGGGTACGGTGGCCAGGCGCTTGAGCAACGTGTCGGCGGTGGCGTACAGCCGCGCCTTGTCTGCCGCCTGAATCGAATACTGATAGGGACTCTTGCTCACCTGCCCGCCAATCCTGATCGTTGGCGGGTTCTGCATGTAGACCTGCATGCCCGGCAAACCGGCGAGCTGCGGTCGCAGCCGCTCGATCACCTCGTCCGCCAGCAGCGAGCGATCGCGTCGCGGCACCAGCGTCACGACGATCTGTCCGAGGTTTGGTCCGCCAAGGGTGTTGGACGCGCTGCCGCCGACGGTCGAGACCAGGCGCGCGACGGCGGGATCCTGGCCGATGACGGTGGAGACGATGCGCTGGTAGCGCACCAGGTTGTCGAACGAGGTGCCCTGTGCCGCCTCGGTCGTGACTGTGATCTGATCCGTGTCCTGATCCGGGATGAAGCCCTTCGGCACGATGACGAAGAGCGCGCCGGTCAGCACCAGCACCACGGCCGCGGCTGCGACTGTCGCGCCGCGGTTACGCAGCGCGCCCTGTAACGTCCTCTCGTAGAACCGCAGCATCGCCTCGAAGTACCGCTCGGTCGCTCCCACGAATCGCGAGAGCGCTGTCGGCCTCCCCGCCTGCGGCGGCCGCTTCAGGAAGCGGCTGCACAGCATCGGCGTGAGCGTCACAGACACCACGCCCGAAATCAGGATGGCTACGCAGATCGTCACCGAGAACTCGCGGAACAACCGGCCGAGCACGCCCCCCATGAAGAGCACGGGAATGAACACGGCGGCGAGCGACAGCGTCATCGAGACGATGGTGAAGCCGATCTCGCGGGAGCCGTCGAGCGACGCCTTGAGCGGGTCCTCGCCGTGCTCGACGTGGCGGTAGATGTTCTCCAGCATCACGATGGCATCGTCGACGACGAACCCGACGGAGAGGATCAGCGCCATCATCGAGAGGTTGTCGAGGCTGTACCCGAGCAGGTACATCACGGCGAACGTGCCGACGATCGAGAACGGGAGTGCGAGGCTCGGGATCACGGTGGCCCAGACGTTGCGCAGGAACACGAAGATCACCATGATCACCAGCCCGAGCGTCAGCAGCATGGTGAACTGCACGTCGCGATACGATTCGCGGATCGTGTCCGAACGGTCGTAGAGGATGTCCATGTGCACGCTGGTCGGCAGCTCGGACTGGAACTGTGGCAGCAGCGCGCGCACCGCGTCCGCGACGGCGATCGTATTGGTGCCGGGCTGCCGCTGGATGCCGAGCGTGATTGCCCGTTGCTCGCCATCGCTGGTGTAGTACCACGACGCGGTGTGCGGATCCTCGGGGCCGTCCACCACCTTGCCCAGCGAGTCGAGACGCACCGGCACGCCTTTGCGGTAGGCGACGACCATGCTCTTGAACTCGTCGGCGTTCATCAGCTGTCCGGTCGCCTGCAGCGTGTAGGCGCGGTGCGGGCCGATGATGTTGCCGGCCGGCACGTTCACGTTCCATGCGCGCAGCGCGCTCTCGACCTCGTTGATTCCGATCTGGCGCGCCGCGAGCTGATGTGGATCGAGCTGCGCGTGCACGGCGTACTTCTGCGCGCCGAGGACCTGCACCTGGGCCACGCCGCTCACCTGCGAGATGCGCTGCGCGATGCGCGTCTCGGCCCACTCGTCCAGCGTCCATGCCGGCAGCGTCGTCGATCGGATGACGAGATAGAGGATCGGCTGATCGGCCGGGTTCACCTTGGTGAAGGTTGGCGGGGTCGGCATGCCCTGCGGCAGCAGCCGGCTTGCCTGCGTGATCGCGCCCTGCACGTCCACGGCGGCGCCGTCGAGACTGCGATCGAGATTGAACTCGAGCGTGATCTGCGTCGAGCCGAGTGAGTTGACCGAGGTCATCGACTCGAGTCCGGCAATGGTGGAGAACTGGTTTTCGAGCGGTGTGGCCACCGACGCGCCCATCGTTTCGGGGCTCGCCCCTGGAAGCTGCGCCGTGACGAGCAGCGTGGGGAAGTCGACGTTCGGGAGGTCGCTCACCGGCAGCGAGCGGTACGCCACGGCGCCAAAAAGGGCGATGGCGGCCATCAACAGGCTGGTGGCAATCGGACGCCGGATGAACCCTTCGGAGATATTCATGATCGGCGCCTCAAGCCGTCGCGGGATTCGGCGACGCCGTACTCGGCGCAATTCTTCGCGTCTTGACGAGGCCACCGAGATAGGTGTAGACGACCGGCGTCAGGTACAGGGTGATGAGCTGCGAGACGAGCAGCCCGCCGACCACGGCGAGACCCAGCGGCTGGCGCGCCTCGCCACCGGCGCCGAAGCCGAATGCGATCGGCAGCGAGCCGAGCAGCGCCGCCGCCGTGGTCATCATGATCGGCCGGAAGCGGATGATGCAGCCTTCGTAGATCGCATCGATCGGCGTTTTGCCGTGTTGCCGCTCCTGCTCGAGCGCGAAGTCGATCTGCATGATCGCGTTCTTCTTGACGATGCCGATCAGCATGATCAGCCCCACGAACGAGTAGATGTTCAGCTCGTTGCCGAACAGCCACAGCGTGACGACGGCCCCGAGGCCCGCCGATGGCAGCCCCGAGAGAATTGTGATCGGATGGATGTAGCTCTCGTAGAGCATCCCGAGCACGATGTAGACGACGCCGATTGCAAGCACCAGGAGCAGCGTGAGGTTGGACATCGACGATTGAAAGACCTTGGCCGATCCCTGGAAGCTGGTCGTCACCGTCGGCGGCAGCATCTGCTTGGCCAGCGCGTTCACGTTGTTGACCGCCTCGCCGAGCGAGACGCCGGGCCGCACGTTGAACGAGATCGCAACAGCGGGGAGCTGTCCGACGTGATTGACCGACTGCGGGCCGACGGTCTCCTTGAATTTCACCACTGACTCGAGCGGGATCATGTTCCCGTCCGGCGCCTTGAAGGCGATCTTCGTGAGCGTGTCGGCCTGCTGCTGGTACTTCGGATCGAGCTCCAGCAGCACGCGGTACTGCGAACGCTGACCGTAGATCGTCGTCGCCCAGCGCGGCCCGAGCCCGGTGCTCAGCGCGTTGGCAATCGTCGACGCGTTCAGTCCGACCGCCGCGGCCTTGTCGCGGTCGATGACCAGATCGACGCGGGGACTGCGTGATTCGAGATTGGTCGACACGTCGATCACCTCGGGAAGCTGGCCGATGGCGGCCATCAACCGTGGTGTCCACGCGTAGATTTCGTCGGTGTTCAGGCTTTGCACCATCAGGTTGTAGGTGCTCTCGCCGCGGAAGCCACCGATTTGAAGGGCGGGCGGCACGTTGACGGTGCCGCGAATGCCCGGGAAGCGCGCGAGAATCGGTCGCAGTCGCTGTGCCACCTGCGCGGCCGTGAGCGTCCGCGTGGCACGCGGCGTCAGCTGGACGTTGATCCGGCTGGTGTTCATGCCATTGGCGTTGCCGCCCCCGGTGTTCACCATCATCGCGTCGATGTTGGGATCCTGGTTCAGCAGGTCCGTGATCTTCTCGGTGACGCCGACGACCTCGTAGAACGATGTTCCCTGCGCCGCGCGAACGTTGACGAACAAGAAGTCGTTGTCCGAATCGGGAATGAACCCTTTGGGTACGACCCCGAACATGTGCATCGTCGTCAACAGCACGACAGCAAACACAGCCAGCATCACCAGGCGGTGGCGGAGGATGAGGCCGAGGCTCCACGCATAACCGCGCTGCAGCGCGTCGAAGCCGCGATCCATCAGCCCGGCCAGGCCGACTTTCTTGTGGACGACCTTCAGGAAGCGGCTGCACAGCATCGGCGTCAGCGTTATCGACACGATGCCGGAGATCAGGACGGCGGTGGTGATGGTGACCGCGAATTCACGAAAGAGGCGCCCGAGAATGCCGGCCATGAACAGGATCGGAATGAACACGGCGGCGAGCGACGTCGTCATCGTGAGGATCGTGAAGCCGATCTCGCGCGAGCCCTTGAGCGCGGCCTCGAGCGGCCGTTCGCCCGCCTCGAGGTGTCGCACGATGTTCTCCAGCATCACGATGGCGTCGTCGACGACGAAACCGATCGAGAGGATGAGCGCCATCATCGACAGGTTGTCGAGGCTGTAGCCCAGCATCTTCATCACCGCGAAGGTGCCGAAGATCGAGAACGGCAGCGCGAGCGCCGGAATGAGCGTGGCCGACCAGTTGTGCAGGAACAGATAGATCACGCCGACCACCAGGGCGAGGGTGATGAGCATCGTGATCTGAACGTCGCTGAAGGCCTGGCGAATCGTTCGCGACCGGTCCTGACGGATGCTCAGGTGCACCGATGGCGGCAACTGCTCCTGGAGGCTCGGGAGCACCTTGCGCACGGCATCGGTGACTTGAATCACGTTCGTCCCTGGTTGCTTCTGCACCTGCAGCGTGATCGCGCGCTGGCGCCCCTGCTTGGTATAGACCCAGGCGGCCTGTGTGACGGTTTCGACGCTGTCGGCGACGTTCGCGACCTCCTCGAGGCGAACTGGACGGCCGTTCACGTAGGTGATGACCAGCGGCTTGAACTTTTCGGCGGTCTCCAGGATGTTGCCATCCGGGCGCTGGAGCAGGCCGTTGGCCGTGATGGTGTACGTGGAGTCATGTCCGAATAGCTGGCCGGTCGGCTCGTTGGCGTTCCAATTGACCAGCGCCTGATCGACCTCGTTCATCCCGACCTTCTGCGATCGCATCCGGTCGGGATCGAGCTGGACGCGCACGGCATATTTCTGCGCGCCCTGCACCTGCACCTGCGACACGCCTTCGACCGTGGAGATGCGCGGCGCCAGCACGTTCTCGGCGAACTCGTCTACCGCCGCCATCGAGAGCGTGCTCGACGTGAGATTGAGCATCATGATCGGCTGGTCGGCGGGGTTCTGTTTGCGGAACGACGGCGGCGAGGTGAGGGTCGACGGCAGCAGCGGCATGGCCGCCGCGATCGCCGTCTGGACGTCGACAACGGCGCTGTCGATGTCGCGTTCAAGGTCGAAAGACAGCGTGATGTTGGTGCTGCCGGCGTTACTGCTCGACGTCATTTCGTCGACGCCGGCGATCGTCGTGAACTGGCGCTCGAGCGGACTGGCCACGGTGGAGGCCATCGTCGCCGGGTCACCGCCGGGAAGGCTGGCCTGCACCTGCACGGTGGGGTAGTCGACCGCTGGCAGATCGCTGACCGGCAGGCCGGTATAGGAGATCACGCCCATCAGCGCGATCCCGGCCATCAGCAGGCTCGTGGCGATCGGTCGCCTGATGAAGATTTCGGAGATGTTCATGGGCGCCGGCGGACCTACTGCGCCGCCGGTGCGCCCGCCTGGCTGACACCGCCTGGGCTCGCACCGCCTTGGCTCACGCTACCCTGGCCGCTACCGCCCTCGCGGCTACCGCCACCGCGGCGCCCGCCACGCCCCCCGCGCCCTTCGCGTCCGGGCGGGGCGAGCCCGTTGGCATCCGCCAACTGCACCCGCGTACCTTCTTCGAGCCGCAGCTGCCCGTCGGTCACGACCGTCTCGCCCGGCTGCAGCCCACTCTTAATCACGACGTCGTCGCCGACGCGCTGAGCCACCATGACCGGCCGTTGCTCGACGGTCATGTTGTCCTGCACCACGAAGACAAACTGCCCGTCCTGGCCGGTTTGCAGCGCTTGCTGTGGCACGACGGTGGCGTCATGCAGCGTCTCGAGTCGCAGCTTCACGCGGACGAACTGCCCGGGCCACAGCCGTCGATCCCAGTTGAGCATCGTGGCTTTCAGCTTGATGGTGTCGGTGGCCGTGTCGACGAGGTTGTCCCAGAAGGTCAGTTCGCCTTCCTCCGGCTGCGCATCTTCATCCTGCGGAGTGGCGACGACGCGCAGCTGGACCCCAGTAGCGGCGCGCTTGACGGTGGGCAGATGGGTCGCCGGGATTGCGAAGGTGACGAAGACGGGCTCGAGCTGCGCGATCGTCATCAGCTGTGTGTTGTTGGCTGTGATCAGGTTGCCCGGTTTCACCGCGAGGTCGCTGGTGCGCCCGTCGATCGGCGAGCGGATCGTCGTATATCCGAGCTGGACCTTGGCGGCGTCGACGGCCGCCTGCTGCACCGAGAGCTCGGCGCGGGCACTCTCCACGGCGGCGGTATCAGCCTTCACCGCCAGCGTCGTTGCATCGGCCTGGGAGCGCGCCTGGTCGCCGGTGTTGCGATCGACGATGCCGCGCTGGACCAGTTCCGCCTGCCTCTTGGCATTGAGGGTCTGAAACTCGGCATTGGACGAGTCGCGTGCGAGTTGCGCTTCAGCCTGGCTGACAAGCGCCTGATCACGCACCAGATTCGCTTCGGCCTGTTGTACGGCGGCTTCGAGCGGCCGGCGATCGATCGTGAAGAGCAGCGAGCCCTTCTTCACAAAGTCGCCCTCGCGGAAGCCGACCGACTCCAACGTGCCGGTGACCTGCGTGCGCACCGCGATCGTCGCCGAGGCTTCCACGTTGCCGACAGCGTCGATATCAACCGGCACATCCTTCTGTGAGGCCTTGGCGACGACCACGGGTTGCGGCCCACCACCAAACCCGCCACGGCCACCGCGTCCGCCTCTGCCTCCGCCTCTGCCGCCGTCCGCGCTCTGAGCCGCCGATTGCGTACAACTGAGTGTGACAAATGAGAGCCCGATGAGAGCGATGACAGAGATGAGACACGACACCGAGAACCTTCGCATGCACTGGGCTACGGAATCAGGCACAGTGATGTTTACGGCTCTCGCGCGAGAAGGTGTTGTCTTTACAACCTTTAACTTATTTAAGCCTTTGTTAATGTGGCGCGAGATATGTCGCTTGCGATGGCGCCGTGGCAGGGCTTCGCGCTTCTGTTCACATCATCAGGGCCATGTTGGCTCACGCGCGTGACGACCCCCCGCCGGCTTCATCCTTTTCCCCTGGCCGCGAAGGTCTGGCCATCCACAGGCGCGGATTTCGATAACCGCGCGAACGTCTCCAGCAGTTCGCTCGCCGACTCGAAGTGCGCGGTCTGGCCAGATGCCACGTGCTCGACGCGGCCCTCGACTCGCCCGCGTTCGAAATCGGTCGCGGTTCGAAACTGCACGACGAACGCGCCGGCATGCTGGTAGTCATTCATCGAAGAGTCCTCGCCTGTGGATTTGTCTGTTACTGCTGTCCGCAGGCGTTGGCCGGCGGCGTCACATTCAGGATGGGCTCCGTGTCCCGATCAATCGATCTGAGGAATTGAACCAGGAACCCGCGTAGCAGCGCCGAGCCCAGAAGATCCACGTGATCGGCTCGGCCGGCGGTTCGATGCGTCACGTTCCTGAGGACGTCATCGAGTGATGCGGCGGCGCCGCTGTGCAGGTATGGTGCGCTGGCAAAGACCGAGATGAGAGACGGTACGTTGAACCCGAGCGCGCCGCGGGCCTGCACATTGGCGGCGTTGTTGGCGCGAATCTCGTTGCTCACGCCGTCGGTGAAGAGTGCCGGGTCGAACGTCCCGACACGGCACAAGAAGCGGACCAGTTGCGCGTCGACGATCTCCGTCACGTTCGGCGGCGGCGTGTAATCGAGCGTGCTGATCGTCCAGTTCTTGCCGCCGTGACAGTTCTGACAGCCTTGGGCCGTGAACACCACGCGGCCGATCAGGGTGCCGAGACTGTGGCTGGGAACGGGAGAGATCGGCGCCCGTACTCCGACCGCGAGATATGTGGCAATGGCGTCGAGGTCGGCGCTCAACCCGCTGTTCGCGGTTGGACGCAGATCGGGCAGCTGCGCGAGCCCGGCTGCGCCCTCGGGCACCGGGGCGCCGTTGGCATCAATGCGGACCAGCCCGCCGCCTCCCGACACGGCGCGCACGTTGCGTGTGAAATCCTGAACCTCGTCGCGGACAGCGGACCAGTTCAAGGCGCGTTGATGCGAGTCGGGGAGCAGAGGCACTCCGCTCACGATATTGGCGGCACCGAACTCGAACGTGCTCTCCATCGAGATGGCCTGCCGAGGGCCATCGGCAAACATCCACGTGACCGAGTCGGTGAGTGCGTTGGGGTGACAGCTGTAGCACGTGCCCCACCCGGTGTCTGACATGCGGCCGGCTGGACGCACGGAGTTGGGCTGTGCTCCCACTGGTCCGATCGCGGTGTTGAACAGATATTTCCCGCGCTGCACGACGGCTGCGTCGCTGCCGGGCGCCGGAAGGTCGGCTGATTGCACGCGCGCGAGCGTGCGATACAGCGCCGGGTCGCCGCCGGAGACGTCGACGACGGCGATGTCGCGCGACAGGAAATCCATCACGTACGCGCGCGTGTCGGTCGAGTTCAAGACCACGCCGCGCGGATTTTTCCCGCCCAGCGCATCGGCGTCGTCGGCCAGCCCGATCTCACCGGGATCCTTCAGCTCGATGCGAACGATGTTGCCGGGATCGCCGGCACTCACTGGCGGATTGATCGTCGGAGACCCGTCGTCGTTCAACGTGACCCGGAGCAGCCGATTGGTAGCGGCCAAGGTGATGAACCCTTCCGCCGACGAGCGCTTGAACGCGACGGCAAACGGATTGGTGTTGAACAGTTTCTTGCCGACGGGCTCGAAGTTGACGCCCACGTTCATGTTCAGGGTGGCGAATGCCTCGAGGTTCTGCTCGATGTCGATCGTCGACAGGCAACTCTGCACGTTGACATTGAACCGGAACGGGCCGTTTGGCGAGGAGCACGTGCCCGGAACGTAGGCGAGATCGCCGCTGATGGTGATCGATTCGAGCAGGTTCGGAAACGCCCCGGATACGTTGTCGAACACCGTCGTGAGCGGTTCACGCTGCAGGGTGTTTCCGTCCGATCGGAAAGCGGCTCCGACGTCGGCGATCGGCGCGAGGCGAACCACGCCCAGGACGTGGTTGTTATGGCCGTTGATGACGGTGACCCGGCCTTCCCGTCCATTGTCGGCGCCTTCGCTCTGGGTGAGCGGGCGCGGATCGTCGTCGGGTTTCTGCGCCAGGAATTGAGTGACGAACACTCTCGATCCGTCAGGGCTGATCGCGATGCCGTGCGGCTTCGCGCCGACGCCCTCGATGGTCTCGATCACCCGGTCGTGCTTCGTGTCGATCACCGAGACGGTGTCGGAGGACTGGTTGGCGACGTACAGCGTTCGGCCATCTGGTGTCAGCGCGCATCCAAACGGCTCGGTGCCGACCCTTATGGTACGGATAACCGCTCTGCCGACCGTGCTGATGACCGAGACCGTGCCGCCAGCCATGTTGGTCACATAGGCCTTCTCATCGTCCGGCGTGACCGCCACACACCACGGCTCTTTGCCGACGGTGATTTCGGCGACCTTCGCGTTCTGGTCACCTGCGACATTGAATACGGAAACCGAATCGTTGTCAGGGTTGACGCTCCATACGTAATCGTCATCGTTCGTGATCGCGATGGGGCTCGATCGCGTCGCCACCGGCGGCTGTTTCTTCCCGGCGGCCAGTGCCAGCCCGCCGCCCGCCCAAATCGCGGCGCCCAGCAGAAACGGGATGCCGAGAATGGCCGCGGTCACAATCTGTCTCACGAGCTGTCGCTTGGTCATAGAACCTCCACGTACTTACTCAGTGCCCTCTTCACCGATCGACCGCTCTCGAACACACCACCATGCGACAGCGGATCGAGCGTGTGACCGGTTGGGAGCGCGTTCGTCGGCTGCGGTCGCTGCGCCACGAAGGGCCGTGGTCCCTACAAAAATGCCGGGAACCGTTGCTAGTGCTGTGCTGCAGGCGCGCATCGGTTGCAAAGGCTTCAGTGCGAGCCGAGAATAGCGAGCGCCGTGACCGGAGGTCATCACGCGCCGGTCACGATGCGGTGATTTTTTGGTAATGCATCACGGCACCCCGCTCACGTTCGGCGGGTTTCGTCTCGACACGCGAAACGCGCAACTGTGGCGGGGTACGCAGGCGATCGCGCTCAGGCCCAAGGCGTTCGCCGTGCTCACGCATCTGGTCGAACATGCCGGTCAGCTGGTCACGAAGCAGCAGTTGCTCGACGCGGCGTGGCCAGGCACGTTCGTGTCGGATGCCGTCCTGAAGGAAAGCATCAGTCAGCTCCGCGAAGCTCTCGGCGACGACGCAGACGCGCCGCAGTTCATCGAGACCGCACATCGACGCGGCTATCGCTTCGTCGGGCGGATCTCGGAAGAGCCCGCCGCCAGCCGCCCGCCCGACACGGCGCCGCCGGCCAGTCGTGAGCGTCCGGACCCGTCGCCAACGACCGTCCTCGGACGTGAATCAGAGCTGGCGCGCATGAACGAATGGCTCGAGCATGCGCTCGCGGGAGAGCGGCAACTCGTGTTTGTCACCGGAGAACCCGGCATCGGCAAGACCACGATCGTCAATGCGCTCCGCAACGTGGCCGCTGAGCGAGGCATGTGGATGGCGTGGGGCCAGTGTCTCGAGCACTACGGCGCCGGTGAAGCGTACTTGCCCGTGCTCGAAGGCCTATCCCGTCTCGGCCGGACAGCGGACGGCGAGCGTCTCCTCATGCTGCTGCGGCGGCATGCGCCGACATGGCTTCTCGAACTCTCCTCGCTGATCTCCGCCACCGAGCGCGAAGCGCTGCGACAAGAGGTCGTCGCCTCCACGCGGGAGCGCATGCTGCGTGAGATGGCCGAGGCGATCGAGGCGATCACGGCCGAAACGCCCCTGTTGATCGCGCTGGAGGATTTGCACTGGAGCGACTACTCGACGCTGGATCTGATCGCGTTTCTGGCGCGCCGGCGCGATCCGGCGCGGCTCATCATCGTCGGCACCTACCGACCTGTCGACGTGATTTTGGGCGAGCATCCTGTAAAGACGGTCAAGCGGGAGCTGCATGCGCACGGCCTGTGCCGGGAGCTGGCGCTCGAGTACCTCACCGAGGCTGCGGTCGACCAGTATCTTGCCGTCAAGCTCCCTGGCCATCGCCTGCCCAAGTGGCTGACACGGCTCATTCATCGCCGCACCGAAGGCAATCCGCTGTTCATGGTGAATCTGCTCGAATACCTGCTCGCCGAGCGCATCATCGTCGAGCGCGGGGACGAGTGGCTGCTGGAAGGTGCGTTTGCCGATATCGAATCCGGGATTCCGGAAAGCGTGCGGCAATTGATCGAGCGCCAGATCGATCGATTGAGCCCCGACGAACGGCGGGTGTTGGAGGGTGCCAGCGTCGTGGGCATGGAGTGCTCCTCGCTCGCGATCGGCGCAGGACTCGAGGCACCGACCGAGTGGGTGGAGGAACATTGCGAAGCGCTCGTGCGGCGCCACCAGTTCCTGTCGCCGGCGCGGTTGGTACAACTGCCGGACGGGACGATCACTCCCCGCTACAAGTTCAGTCACGTCCTGTATCTCGAGGTGCCGTACCGCCTGCTGCCGGCCATGCGACGGGCGCAGATTCATCTCCGCATCGGCCATGTTGGCGAGGCCATCTACGGCACGCACGTCGGGGAGATCGCGGCCGAGTTGGCGATGCACTTCGAGCAGGGCACCGACCGGCCGCGCGCCGTCCGCTACCTGCTGCTGGCTGCCGAGAACGCCCTTCATCGATCGGCCCATCACGAAGCCGACGCGCTGGCGCGGCGAGGGCTGTCGGCACTGCAGGCGGTGGCCCCCTCACCCGAACGGGACGGGCAGGAACTGGGCCTGCGAATGATCCTGGGCGTTTCCGCGATGTCGCTCAAAGGGTTTGCCGCGGATGAAGTTCAAGACATGTACGAGGGTGCGATCGCCTTGTGCCGATCGGATGACAGCGCGGGCGAAGCGTTTCGCGCGCAGTGGCTCCTGGGTCTGTTCTACTACTTCCGCGCGGAGCTACGACGCTGTCATACGATCGCCGCGCAACTCGTGGACCGCGCCGGCGGGCTGGCCGATCCACTCTTTGCGTGCGAAGCCGCGTGTGCCTTCGGCGTCACGCTTATCGACCTTGGCCGATACGGCTCGGCCCTCGAGCACTTCGGCAAGGTGGCCGCGCTCTGCGAGCCGCAGCGGGAGCGGCAAACGAAGGCATTTGCCGGACAGGACCCTGCGGTGACGAGTGATTGCTATGCGGCGCGAGCGCTGTGGGCCCAAGGCTACCCTGATCGTGCCATGGTCCGCATCGGCCGTGCGTGTGCAACTGCCCATCCGTTCGCCCCAACGGAGACTCGGGTCATTGCGTCGTACTTCACGGCGCACTTGCATCAGCTGCGCGGCGAGACGCGGCTCGCTCGAGATCACGCCGAGAGCGCGCTCGCCCTCGCCGACGATTACGGTTTGTCGGTGTGGGTGGCTTTGGCCCGCATCATTCGGGGGTGGGCGCGTGTGGAGCAGGGCGCTCTCGACGAAGGCCTCGACGAACTGCGGCGCGGTCTGGTTGCGTATGCGGCGACAGGCGCTCGATTGTGGCGGGCACAGTCGCTCGGTCTTCTCGCTCAGGCGCTGACCAAATCAGGTCAACTTGACGACGCCCTGGCGGCCGTGCTCGAAGCCCTGGATCTCGTTCTCGAGACAGGTGAGGCTGGCTCAGCTGTGGACTTGCACCGGATCCACGGTGACGTGCTCCTGGCGCGCGCCGCCGCAGTGAATCGATCGCCGGGTCCGGGGCCGCGGATCGCTGCGGGCGCTGCGACGGACGTGGAAGCGTGTCTGACCCGCGCACTCTCGCTCGCTCGCACGCAACACGCGAAATCCTGGGAATTGAGAGCTGCCCTGAGCCTGGCGCGCCTGTATCAGTGGCAGCACAGGGCTGCCGACGCCGTGCGTCTCATCAGTCCGCTGCTCGAGTGGTTCACCGAGGGACGCGATACCGCAGATGTCCACGCCGCGCTAACGTTCGTGGTCAGCGTCTGATCCGCCAGACGACAGGGCACGCGCGCGAGCTTGCCGGAATCTCGCCACCCAAACTTTATGGCGTTTCCCGCTGTAAGGCTCTCCAGCCGGCGACTGCCCTGAAGAAGGAGTGATGAGGCGGGATGCGCAGCTCTTGGAGCGAATCTTCTGACTTGGCATCCAGTGTGAACTGGGCACGACGAGGAGGTGGAACATGGCTGACTCGGATGCCAGCACATCAAGGGACCTGGCGAGTGGCGTAACAGTCAACTCCATTGAAGACGGGGGCATGGTCCTCGGGCATGTTGGAAAGGATCATGTTCTTCTTGCTCGCACCGGCGATCGCTTCTTCGCCGTCGGCGCGCATTGCACGCACTACCACGGTCCACTTGCCGAAGGCATCGTCGTTGGCGACACGGTTCGGTGTCCCTGGCACCACGCCTGTTTCAGCCTCGAAACTGGCGAGGCCTTGCGTGCGCCCGCCCTCGACCCGGTCGCGTGCTGGCGCGTGGAACGGACCGGCGACCAGGTCTTCGTGCGGGAAAAGCTGTCACAGCCGTCCTCATCCAGCCGGCCCGCTGCGACAGATTCGCGTCAGCATCCCTCGTCGATCGTGATTCTCGGCGGCGGGGCCGCTGGCCTGGCTGCGGCGGACATGCTCCGTCGCGAGTCGTACCGCGGTCCGATCACGATGATCAGCGCGGATCAGGATCCGCCAGTGGATCGCCCCAACTTGTCGAAGGACTTTCTGGCAGGCGAAGCGAAGGATGAGTGGATCCCGCTCTGGCCGGCGGACCTCTACGGGGAGAGACAGATTGAGTTGCAGCTCGGATCCCCGGTGTCGTCCATCGATCCAGCTGCGCGTGCTGTGCATCTCGAGAACGGCACTCGGCGCGAGTTCGGCAGTCTGCTGATTGCCACGGGTGCGGATCCGGTGCGGCTGCCTATTCCAGGTCATGACACGGCGAAGGTGCACTATCTCCGATCGTTTGGCGACAGCCGTGCCATCGTGGACGTGGCGGTCGGCGCCAAGCACGCCATCGTGGTGGGCGCAAGCTTCATCGGACTCGAGGTCGCAGCGTCTCTCCGTGCGCGCGGTGTCGCGGTGGACGTGGTGGCACCGGACCAGTCGCCACTCGAGCGTGTGATGGGTCCCGACGTGGGTCGTTTCATCCAGTCGATTCACGAAACCCACGGCGTTGTCTTTCATCTCGGTCAGACGGTCACGTCACTGGCCGGGCGACGAGTCTCGCTGAGCGGCGGTTCAACACTCGACGCCGATTTTGTCGTCATGGGTGTGGGCGTAAAACCGTCGTTAGCAGTGGCGGAGAAGGCCGGAATCGCGATTGACGGCGGCATTGCCGTCAACGAGTTCCTCGAAACCAACATCCCCGGAATCTTTGCGGCGGGCGACGTTGCCCGCTGGCCTGATCCTCACACGGGCGAGCGGATTCGCGTCGAACACTGGGTTGTGGCCGAGCGTCAGGGTCAGACCGCCGCCCGGAACATGCTCGGCAGGCGCGAGCCGTTTGACGCCGTGCCGTTCTTCTGGAGCCGGCACTACGACGTCACGATCAATTACGTCGGTCACGCCGCACGCTGGGACAGTGTGAAGATCGATGGTTCGCTGGACCGTCGTGATGCAACCGTCAGCTTCATCGAGGGCGGCACGACGAGAGCCGTGGCGACCATCTCACGCGATCGAGAGTGCCTCGAAGCAGAGTTGGCACTGGAGCATTCGACCGTTCCGGTGGAAAAGAACTGAGCAGCGCATGCTTCGTTGTCCACCAGCATAAGGCGGCAGTTTGTGGGCTTAGCTCAGCGACGAGTCGCTGCAGCTCACCGACGGACGTCTCACGACGGCGTAGCTCCGTTCTGGCAGGCCGTACCGTGCGTTATGAGAGGTACAAAGTGGGTATTGTGAAGCTCGGCCTTCGCAAATCAATGCGTCCTTATTCCGCAACAGGAGGACTCCATGGCCGGTGATGGTTTTCCGGATGCTATTTGGATTCCTGCTCACTCCGATCGACACAAGGTCCAGACTTCAAGGCAAATCGACGCCGTTGTCCTTCACGTCACTGACGGGAAAGCGATCGACGCACAGCAGACCGCAAGGAATGTCTTTGCGCAACCTAAACAGCTTGGCGCCCACGGCAAATGGCAAGTGCAGTCAGCTCACTACATCGTCGGGCGAGACGGAACGGTCGTGCAGTGCGTGCGTCATAAAGACATCGCTTTCCATGCGAACAAGGAAAATTCATACACGATCGGCATCGAGCACAATGCGCGTGACCCTGGCGACACTACGCTGACGGACGTCCAGTACTGGAAGTCGGCGAAGCTGGTCATATGGATAGGAAAGCAGCTGGGCCTCCCCGTTTTCGACCGATGGTACCTTCAGGGCCATTCGGAGATCGATTCGACAACCACGCACTCGCAATGCCCCCAACGCGCTCTCAGCTGGCGCACGTACATGCAGGCGATGGCAGACGTTCAGGCCATCTCTGAAGGGCACCGCCCTTCCATGCGTCTCTGGGATATTTAGAAACCTGCGAATCGCGATCGATGATTTCCCGAGAACCGAGTAACAATCTGGGTTGCAGGACCGCAGCCGATCGGGCATGAATGGACGCGGTTGCCGTCGTCACTCGGCACGGACACCGATGCGTCTGAATCCGAAAATCCACCCTGCGTCTGGTATCGCGATTGCGAGCAGCCTCGCCGCCGGAATGCTGTCGGCGCAAACGCCGGCCGCGCGGCGCGTCATGGTCGATGAAGCGCACCACAACATCATGGCAACGGCATCGGGCGGATATCGACCGTTGGTGAGTCTGTTGACCGATGCGGGATTCGAGGTTACACCGAACGCTCTCTCGTTCAACCCCGAGAAGCTGGCTGCAGCAGACGTGATGGTCATTGCCAATCCGAACGGCGCCGGCGAGCGCGCTCCGTTGGAAGAACGCGCGTCATCGGCGTTTACCGATCCTGAAATCGAGGCCATCGAACAATGGGTCAAGGGTGGCGGGGGATTGCTCCTGGCGACTGACCATTACCCTACCGGGCCGGCTGCGCGGCGGCTCGCGGAACGCTTCGGCGTGAAACTGTCAGGTGGATGGACGGACGATCCCGCGAATCGCTGGGCGCTGGCCGGTTACGGACAGATGTTCGGATATCTCGTCTTCTCGCTCGAAAACGGTCTGCTTACCGATCATCCGATCACGCGTGGCCAGGACGAATACGAGAAAATCGAAGGGGTCGCCACGATCACCGGCGGATCGATGGAGGGCCCGCCGGGAAGCGTGTCGATATTGCGCCTGAGTCCCACTGCCGTGGACTGGATTCCGTCCAGCCCACCTCGCGAATCTTCGAGCGCAACCTCTCAGACGCCGCCAAAAGACTTCAACCCGTGCCCGTCGTGCGATCGGGTCTCCGCCGCCGGCCACAGTCAGGGCATCGCATTCGTCTTCGGTCGCGGCCGCGTCGTCGTCATTGGTGAAATGGGTGCCCTGGTCAATTACTCCGTGCCTGGGATGCAGAACCGTCAGTTTGCGCTCAACGCAGTGCGATGGCTCGCTCACGAATTGTGATTTCGCAGAGCACCCATCCCACACCTCACGACACACAAAGGCACCGAGGCACCGAGAAAACCACAGTAGAACGACCTGTTTTGCGCGACGTGGTGAGCCGTGCGAACCGTATCTCACGTAGGAAAATCGTAGAAAGTCTATTGGCACAGCTCGTTGTTCGCCTGCGAATGCTGAGGCGCGGAAATGAAGTCGGTTTTGCGGAGTGACGTACTGTTCCGCACGGCGTTCACGCAAGGACCTCGCGCAACACCGTCGCGGCGTCAGTGCGCGGCTTCGAACACCACCCGTCCGCCCACCATCGTCATCGTCGGCTTGATACGCTTGATCTCGGCGGCTGGCACGGCCATGTAGTCGCGATCGAGCACGACCAGGTCAGCCTGTTTGCCGACCTCGAGCGAACCGAGCATCTTCTCCTGGAAGAAGAGGTACGCGTTCGAGCGCGTGTGCGCGATCAGCGCCTCCTCGCGCGTCAACGTTTCGTCGAGCACCTTGTTGCCGCCGACGTCCAGACCGCTGACGACCCATCCCAGCGTGACGAACGGACTGTAGTGCGAGACGATGGTCGCATCCGTGCCCAGGCCGAACATGATGCCGCTGTCGGCGATCCGGCGCAGGGGCATACGCGCACCGGCCTGCATCGCGGCGCCGTGCACGCCAAGCGTGAGGCCCATCGCTTTCGCGCGCGCAATATTGCCCTGTGAGATGTCGTAGACATGGCCGAGCGTCCAGCGCAGGCCGGTAAGGGGCTGTGTTCGATTGACCTGCTCGAGCGTGTCCAGCAGATCGGTGACGGCATTGTTGTTGATGACGTGCTGATGGACATGCCAGCCGGCGCGTGCAGCCGCCAATGCCAGCTTTCCATACTCGCTCATGATCGCAGCCGGCCACGGGTCCTTGCGTGGCGCGAGGTCGAAGAACGGTCCATAGAGAACCTCGCCCAGTCCGAAGATACCGTGCTGGCCGTCGAACTGGTTCGGGCGTGAGCGCGCGATGAGCTCCGCGGCTCTGGACGCCGACGCCGGATCGGTCGCGTTGAAATTCAGCGTCTCCCACAGTCGGATCGGCAGTTGTCCTTTCGCGGCGCGCGCCGAGAGAAATTCGGACTGACCGAGGCTGTAGACACCCGTGAGCCCCGCCGAGTTGAGCTCGCGCATGAAGTCCGTGAGGTTCTGTTCACGCTGCGCGGGCGAGGTCCGGGGCATCGCGTCGTATAACGCCATCGGCGGTTGGAACGACACCAGTCCCTGCGCATTGCGGCGCGCGCCATCCGCCGGGTTCAGTCCGACTGCTTTGAGCGCGAGGCTGTTCGCGTAAACGACGCTGTACCCCTCCTGCACGAACAGCGGATTGTTCGGCGCCACGCGATCGAGTTCTTCGAGGGTGAAACCGCCTGGCGCGTCCGCGAACTGCCTCGGCGTCCAGCCCCCTTGCACCATGATCCAGTCACCGGGCGCGAGGCTCGCCGCCTTCGCCGCCAGGATCCGCAGCGCGTCGCGACGCGAATCGACGCCTTCGAAGCGGGCCTGCTGGTGCCAGGTATCGACGCCGCGCGTGAAGTGAAAGTGGTTGTCGATGAGGCCCGGGATGACGGTGGCACCGGCGACGTCGATGACCTTCGTGTTCTCGCGTGCATAGCGCGCGACTTCCGTGCTCGTGCCCGTCGCGACGATCCGGCCGTTGGTGATGGCCAGCGCTTCGACGGTGCGGAAGGCTGCATCGACAGTGAGGATCTTGCCGTGCGTCACGATCGTGTCGGCGGCTTGTTGCGCGGCCGTGCCCGCGGCGGTGAGGCTCGCGACGAGAGCCAGGCAGGCGATCGAATATGTACGCATCGACGAAATTCTATCGCCTGGTGACATCATGGCGAACATGGTCTCCTCCAAACATCCTCGCGCCGTAGCCTGGGCGAAGCGGGCATCCGGCCGACAGCCACGACCTGATTTGCGTTCAGGGCCGGCTTTTCGGGATCGGGCAAGTCGTCGCAAGTGTTCGGCACCATCGCCGCCGAGTCGCAGCGCTTGATCAACGAGACCTACAGTGCGTTCGTGCAGGGATTCACGGCGACGCTGGCGAGGTCCGAGATCGACGTGCTGGAAAGACCGACGACGGCGATCATCGACCTCGGACCGGCGCCGGCTACGACGGCGAACGGATGGTCTTCGAAGGCACCCCGCTGACCGGGTAGCGAAAAGGTCATCGGCGCCGGCGAGCACCTGGCGGCATTCGTCGGCGGCGAGCCCTCCCAAGCCCACTTCAGACGGTCGCGACAACGATCGCGGCAGTGAGCGTAGAGATCGCGACGAGGGTCCAGCCAAGCAGGCGAAGCCGAGCGGGTGCCGGCGGTCGTGCGGCGACGATCGACGCCGTGATCAACCCCGGAGCGGAGGCAAGCAGCACAGACGAGGAGAGCCATCCAGCGACAGTCATGGCACCAATTGCCGCGGTTGCCACGGACGCGATTGCCAGCGTTGCTCCCCTTGTGGCCATCGTTGCACGCGGATCACCACCACCCCTGACGCGCAGAATGACACCACGTACTGCGAGTGTTGTCGTTGTGAACAGCAATGCAAACGGGATCGCGACGGCGAGGGCCACGCTCATCGACGCGCCCGCAGCCATCGTGACGGGAACGGAAACACCGGCAAACGCGAGCGCGGCTGCCACCTCACCATACCAGGATTTCTCGTGCCCCTGGACCATAGCGAGGACGAGCAGAACCGCGGGGACTGCTGGGATTGCCAACGATCGACGCGCCGCTGGATCGAGGTCGACGACAGCCCAGATACCCGCGGCGACAGCAATGGCAAGACAACCAGAGAGCCACTGAGTTGCTGAAGTGCCGATCTCTCGTTTGGCGCGCGAACCGCGCAAGCCGAGCACGATCGCAGCAGGTTCGTGGGCGAGGAAACCAGCGATCACGGCTGCTGAAATCAGCAGGCCGCCCGTCGATACGCCGCTCACGCCGAATGCGGTTACCAACGGAAACGCGACCTGTCCGTACGCGCCATGCTCCTTCGGGAGATACGTCACGCCATTAATACCTGAGGTTTACGAGACAAAGGCCGCGACTGCGAAATCGATGCCGCGGCACGTTGCGGTGTCTCCGTAAGCCTGTGACACGTCTGCGCAATCGAGCGGGGGAATTCCCATAGCCGCCGCTGAAATATTCCGCGGTTTCGTCGTACTCGGACCGCGCGTCCGCGTGCCGCGTGATGCGCGCGCTTTGTGTCACAGGGCACGAAGCTTGCTGGTTGTCTAGGAAGGAGGTGCGTCATGAAACCACCAAAGGGCGACGCGCACCCAACGGTTGTAGCGGGACTCGGTCGGGCGCTGGGGCTTGGCCTCGGAGCTGTCCTCATCCTGTCGACACCCGCGCATCCGCAAGGCCGTCCTCCCCTTCAGGAGCCGATCGCGTTGGAGGGGACCATGAAACAGTTCTATCGGGCAGCCAACGTCGTGGTGGTGACCACGATGGATGGGATGGAACACGTGTATCACTTCACGAAGGACCTCATCGTTCACGGAGGAAAGAAGCCGGGTGTCGATGCCCTCGAAGGATTGCGGGAGGGAACAACGGTTGTCATTCACGAGTCGACCGGTGAATCGCAAGCATCGGCCGATGAAATCGACGTTCTTGGCGACGACGGATTGCAGAGCACCGAGGGAATGGTGACTGACATCGACCACCGAAAAGGGGAAATCACCATCAGATACAACAATGGGAAGACGGAGACGCTTCAAATGACGAGTCGGGCCGCCGCCGAGAGCAACGCCGACATCGGCCGAACCGACCAAGAGGCATCCACGATCATCGTCTACTACTCGGACGAAGCGGGGCGGAAGATCGCGCATTACTTCAAGAAGGCTTCCTGACGCCGAGCGGTGGCGAAAGACTCGCCGCTGCAGCATTGTCAAGAAACGCGACGATCAATCGCGAAGCACTTCGCGAAGCGCACGCTGTGCGGCGAAGTAGCCGCACATCCCATGAACTCCCACACCCGGTGGCGTGGCTGCCGAACACATATAGAGCCCGCGAACCGG
>JBKPNV010000343.1:0-28338 GCA_046732795.1 Acidobacteriota bacterium | reverse complement strand
CGCCGTCGCGCTGCTGACACTTGCGCTTGGCATCGGCGCCAACACGGCGATCTTCTCGATTGTGAATGGGGTACTGCTCAGGCCGCTCGGATATCCGAAGCCGGAACAGTTGATGTACCTGACCACTCAGTTTCCGTCGCTCGGGTTCCTGCAGTTCTGGGTGTCGCCCCCGGAATACATGGAGTTCCGGGAACTCAACCAGTCGTTTGCGGCGGTAGGTGCGTTCGCGACCGGTGAAGTGAACTTGACCGCCGGCGATCGACCGGTGCGCGCGCGCGCCGCTGCTGTCGACGAGCATCTGCTGAAGGCTCTCGGCTTCCAGCCAGTAGAAGGGCGCCTGTTCGCCAAGGGAGAAACCGACGTGAGCGGTCCGCTGCCGGGCCCAGGACAGCGCGCGCTCGTGCCGCCACCGATCGCCATCCTCTCGTACGAGTTATGGCAAACGGCATTCGGAGGACGGCCAATCGTCGGAGAGATAGTCGAAGTCGACGGGCGGCGGCTCGAAATCATCGGCATCATGCCGCGCGGCGCCGATGTGATGGACAACCGCACCGAGATCTGGATGCCCTTGGGGCTGAATCCCGCCAATCGTCAGAACCGCGGCAACCATTCGCTCTATCTGATCGGCCGCCTGAAAGACGGCGTCACGCCGGCGGCGGCACAGGCTGAGCTCGATTCGCTGATCGCGACGTGGGGCGACCGTGTCGGGATCAAACCGGCCCCGAACGTCGGCGGTCACATCTTCACGCCGGTGAAGGGCAACAGCGGCCACACACTGCAGATGAAGCCGCTGGCCGACGAGATGCTTGGCGCCGCCAGCCGATCGATTTGGGTGCTGCAGGCGGCGGTCGGGCTCGTGCTGCTCATCGCATGCGCGAACCTCGCGAATCTCCTGCTCGCGCGCGCCGAAACACGTCAGCGTGAGTTCGCCGTGCTCACCGCGCTGGGCGCCAGCCGCGGCAGGCTCGTGCGCAAGTTCATGACCGAGAGCCTGCTGCTGTCGCTCGTCGGCGGCGTGCTCGGTGTGCTGCTCGCGCGCGTCGGCGTACGCGGGCTCGTGCACGCATATCCAACCAGCCTGCCGCGAACCGGCGAAGTCGCCGTCGACCCGATAGTCCTGCTTTTCACGCTGGGCATTGCGGTTGCCAGTGGCATCGTCTTCGGGCTTGCGCCGATCGCACTCACGCGCGTCAGCGGCCTGGTCACGGCGCTCAAGGAAGGCGGAGCGAAGGGCGCGACCGGCTCTGCACGCCATTACATTCGACGCTCGCTGGTCGCCGCGGAGGTCGCGCTCGCGGTCATGGTCGTCATCGGCGCCGGACTGCTGGTCCGCACGGTCTATAACCTCATGAAGGTCGACGCCGGCTTCGATCCCTCGCGCGTGATCACATTTGCGATCACGCTGCCACAAGCGACGTCCGAACCGACCGGTCGCGGACAGACTTACCGGAACATCCTTGACACGCTGCGCGCTGTTCCGGGTATCCAGGCCGCAAGTGCGATGTCCGGGTTGCCACCCAATCGGCCGCTCAACGCCAACGACACGGAGATCGACAATTACACCGCCCCGCCGGAAGGACCGTTCGAGAACGTCGACTACTACCAGAACGTGATGTCCGACTACTTCGAGACGATGGGCATCCCGATCGTGCAGGGTCGCAGCTTTCAACCCGCCGATGCCGCCTCCTCCGGCATGGTGGCCGTGGTCAACGAGCGCCTGGTCAAGACGTTCTGGAAGGACCTGAATCCGGTCGGACAGCGCCTGCGTCCATGCTGCGGTGACCAGGTCCCCTGGTTCACCGTGATCGGCGTGGCCAAGGATGTGAAGCAGCGGGGCATCGATCAGGAGACCGGCACCGAGTTCTATTTCTTCGTCGAACAGACCGCGGCGCTCCCGCCTCCTCGTACGCAAGCTCCGCTGACCATGAACGTCGTGATGCGCACCACGCTGCCCACGGCAGCCCTGTCACAAACCATTGAACGCGTCGTACACGACGCCAATCCGGCCGTGCCGGTCGTACGGCTTCGCGAAATGGAGGGCGTCTTCGCCGAATCGATCCAGCGGCCGCGGCTGCTCGCGCAGCTGCTGACAGCTTTCGCAGGTCTGGCGCTGCTGCTCGCGACGATTGGCACGTACGGTGTGCTTTCGTATATGGTGGCCGAGCGGCAACGCGAGATCGGGATCCGCATGGCACTCGGCGCGCATCAGTCGACGGTGCTCGCGCAGGTCATGAAACAGGGACTCGTGTTGACGGCAGTCGGCATCGCCCTCGGCCTCGCCGGCGCTCTCGGGGTGAACAGGCTCATGACGTCGCTGCTCTTCGGCATACAGCCAACCGACCCGGCAACGCTGGCCAGTGTTGTTGCCGCGATTCTGGCGATCGCCGTTTTCGCCTGCTGGCTTCCCGCCTGGCGCGCGGCGCGTGTCAACCCGAGCGTGGTACTGAGAACGGACTGACACACCTCTCACGACGATGTAGGCGCGGGCCTGAAGACCTGGTTGCCTCTACGGACCCTATGGCCGCAGCGTGCCGCGATACGTAGCCGTTCGCCCGGGCTCGACGATGGTGTCGATGACGAGCGGCTGATACTCTGGTTCGACGATCACGATCTGATGCGGCCCGGCGACAACATCAAGATGCTTGTAGTAGCCATTGAAGTCGCTGACGCGGCCGGCATACGTACCGTCGACGAACACGGACGCACGCCATGGCTGTACGTCCAACTGTAAGCCGCCGGTCGGACCATCCTGCAACGAATAAGGCGCATTCACCGTGTCGAAGTAGAAGGGCAGGGTCCCCCAGCCCCACATCAGCGGGAACACCGGGAAGTACAGCCGTCGCAGTGGTATTCCAACCGACGGGCTGATCGGCCTCGGTCTGAGCGTCGCCCCGTTTCGGAAAGAACCCCCACCGGCAGGTGCTGGTGCAGGACCAGGCCTCGTCGCGACGGACGGAGGTCGCGCCTGTCCGTTGCGATATTGGGCGACCACAGGCATGCCGCTCGACGCCACTATCAATGCCAAGGCACCCGTCCACCGAATCATCGTGCACCTCTCGCCCGACATCTTGCACCTCGTACTTGGAACCCGGAACCCGGAACCGGCACCTACTGCCTAGCGACCAACTGCCTCACAACATAAGGCAATATCCCCCCATGCCTGAAGGCGACGAGTTCTTCTGGCGTATCGATGCGGCACGTGGCGGTGAAGTCGTGCGTTGTCCCGTCGGCGCCTTTCGCGACGACCTGAACGTCGCCGCGCGGCTTCAATCGGTCGGAGACGCCGTGCAACAGGAATTCCTCCGTACCGGTCAGTTTCAATGATGCCGCCGTATCACCGGCCTTGAACTGCAGCGGCAGCACACCCATGTTCACGAGGTTACTGCGATGGATGCGCTCGAAGGATTCAGCGATCACCGCTTTCACGCCAAGCAGATACGTCCCTTTGGCGGCCCAGTCGCGCGACGACCCTGAGCCGTACTCCTTTCCCGCGATGACGAGGAGCGGCACACCGGCCTGCTGATATTTCACCGCGGCCTCGTAGATCGTCATCTGCTCGCCACTTGGCTGGTAACGTGTCCAGCCGCCCTCGGTGCCAGGGGCCATCTGGTTGCGCAGCCGCACGTTGGCGAACGTGCCGCGCATCATGACCTCGTGATTGCCGCGACGCGCACCGTAGGAGTTGAAGTCCGCCGGCTTGACACCCTTCTCGATCAGATACTTTCCTGCCGGGCTGTCAGCCTTGATCGACCCTGCGGGCGAAATGTGATCGGTCGTGACGCTGTCACCGAGCATGGCGAGCACCCGTGCGCCGACAATATCCCGCGGCGGCGTCGCCTCCATTGTCATGCCTTCGAGGAATGTCGGCTTGCGGACGTAGGTCGAATCGACATCCCATTCGAAGCGATTGCCCTCGGCGACATCCAGCTTCTGCCATCGCTCATCTCCGCGGAACACGTCGGCGTAGCTGCGCCGGAACATGTCCGCCGTCACCGCTTTGAGCATCGTCTGCTGGACCTCTTGTTCGGTGGGCCAGATATCCGCCAGGTAGACCGGCTTGCCGGCAGCATCCTGCCCAAGCGGCTCAGTGGTGAGGTCGGTCGTGATCCACCCACCCAGTGCGTACGCGACGACCAATGGCGGCGAGGCGAGGTAGTTCGCCCGCACATCCTGCTGGATGCGCCCTTCGAAATTACGGTTGCCGCTGAGCACCGAGCAGACGACCAGTCCTTTTTCGCGCACGGCCGCGGAGATCTCTTCCGGCAGCGGCCCGCTGTTGCCGATGCACGTGGTGCAGCCGTACCCGACCAGATTGAATCCGAGTTGGTCCAGATACGGCGTCAGACCCGCAGCATTGAGATACTCGGTAACGACCTTCGAACCGGGCGCGAGGCTGCTCTTGACCCAGGGCCGACGGGTCAGCCCCTTTTCGACAGCCTTCTTCGCCAGCAGCCCAGCCCCGATCATGACGCTGGGATTCGAGGTGTTCGTGCAACTCGTGATGGCCGCGATGACAACGGCGCCGTGATCGAGCACGTCGACGGCAGGATCGGCAAGCGCAACGGCCGACTTCGCGGATGCAGCCGCACCGGAGCCGCCTTTTGCCGGGACCTGCATCGACGGAAGCGCTGATTGAAACGCCGTCTTCGCTTTTGACAGCGTTACCCGATCCTGAGGGCGCTTCGGACCAGCGAGGCTCGGTTCAACGGTGCTGAGATCGAGGTTCACCACTTCCGAATAGACGGCGTCCGGTGCACCGGCCGTTCGGAACAGTCCCTGCGCCTTGGCGTACTGCTCGACCAGGGCGACCTGCGCCGCATGGCGCCCCGTCAATGTCAGATAGTCGAGAGTCATCTCGTCGATCGGGAAGATGGCGACGGTGGCGCCATACTCGGGACACATGTTCCCGAGAGTCGCGCGGTCAGCGATCGTCAGCGAGCTGAGTCCCTCGCCGTAGAACTCGACGAACGTGCCGACCACGCCGTGCTTGCGAAGGATTTCGGTGATCGTCAGCACGAGATCGGTTGCCGTTGTGCCCTCGGGCATCGCTCCGGTGAGCCTGAAGCCGACGACTCTCGGTATCAGCATCGAGCTCGGCTGGCCGAGCATCGCGGCTTCGGCTTCGATTCCGCCGACCCCCCAGCCCACCACGCCGAGCCCGTTGACCATCGTCGTATGCGAGTCGGTGCCGACGAGCGTGTCCGGATACGCCATCGTCACACCGTCGGCAGTGTGCGAGAACACCACGCGGGCGAGGTGCTCGAGGTTCACCTGGTGCACGATGCCGGTGTCGGGCGGAACGACCTTGAAGTTGTTGAACGCGCGCTGGCCCCAGCGCAGGAATGCATACCGCTCGCGGTTGCGCGAGAACTCGAGTTCGGCATTCAGCGCGAACGCATCCTGCCGTCCAAAGTAGTCGACCTGAACCGAGTGATCGATCACGAGCTCGACCGGCTGCAGCGGGTTGACCCGATCGGGGTTTCCCTTCAGCTCGACGACGGCATCCCGCATGGCTGCGAGGTCGACGACGCAGGGCACACCGGTGAAGTCCTGCAGGAGGACGCGCGCCGGCATGAACGAGATCTCTTTTTCGACGTTCGCCGTCGCATTCCACTGCGCCAGCGCGCGGATGTCGTCGGCTTTCACGAAGGCGCCATCCTCGCGCCGAAGCAGGTTCTCGAGCAGCACTTTCATCGAGTACGGAAGCCGGGAGACGCCCGGAAAACCTGCCTTCTCGAGCGCGGGCAAACTGAAAATCTGCACCGGTTGTCCGTCGACGCGGATCTCAGCGCGGGTGTTGAAACTGTTCGCAGTGGCCATGATCCTCGATGATACCTCGTCGGTACCTCGAGGCCGACTATGCCGTCACTAATCAGGTGTTTGGGAGTTGGACCGTGGGATGGGAGTGACGGCGTGGCGCTCTAAAACGTCAGCACCAGGCTGCCGGAGACACTTCCCTGCTGCCGGCTTCCTTCATCGAGTTCCAGGTAGAACAGGTTCAGCCGGAGATCGGCGCGCACGCTCATGGCCCGGACCAGCCCTTGCGACCGCGAGAACAGCGGACGCGTGAAGCCGCCACCAACGTAGAAGAGGTGACCGCTCTCGACCAGTGCCTGCGCTTCGTGAAGCTGTCGCACGTATCCGGCACCGGCTGACGCGAACGGCGTGAGCCCCATGCCTTCCAGTTCGGGTAAGCGGACGATGACGCCGCCGTCGAACGCATAGTGATCGACCGTTTCGGCAATGGTGAACGAGCCCGTCGCCTCGGCATCACTCGTGACCACTGCCTGGAGCTCTGGCTTGCTCATCGCGACTCGACCTTCGACCCCGTAGCGCCGCGAGAGCAGAATCCCCACGCGTGCTTCGAACGAACCGCTCGATGCGAGATCGGTCTCTGACTGGAACAATCGATAGGGACCGCCGGACGCCGTGCGCAGGTCTGCCGGTTGTTCACCGAATGCCGAGCCACCGAGCCAGCCAATACCCGCGCCAACCTGGAGCCGGCCTATCGGATCCGGTAGTGTCTGCGCGGCCACGGAGGAGATGCCCACTCCGCCAACCATGACAGCGGCGAGCGCGGCGAGCGCGAAGAGCGTTGGGCTCATTTCGGCCGAACCGTGACATCGAAACTGGCGCTCGTTCCTCCGCGAGGCGCGACGATGAGCCGGTCGTGGAACGTGACCTGGAAGTTCACGTTCACACCTGCGGGGTCGAGAAAGCTGTCGATGTCTGCATCGTCGATTGGTTCGACGCGTATGACGTGGGGCCCTGGCGTCAGTCCGGCTATCCGGAACGTGCCGTCGCCGCTCGAGAAGTTTCCGATGAGCGTTCCCGTCTGAGGGTTGAACGCCACGACGTGCGCGCCGGTGACGGCAACGCCATTCATCCGTACTCGCCCCGTGACGATGCCGGTGTCGGATCGGAAATTTCCGTCCGGATAGAGATCGGACACCCCGGCAATGTCATCCGGCTGGAGCACACGGTCCTCGACAGAACCGCGGCCCAGCGAGATCGGAAACATCACGGCCCCACTACCGAGCACTCGCCGTCCGCCATCCGTTCTTGGGTCCGTTTCCCCGATCGCTGAGTGTCCGAGGCCCAGGAAGTGGCCGATCTCGTGTGTTGCCACCGCGCGCAAATCGAAGCTGGTGACATCGCCGCCGGCCGTCACCGACCACGCAAATATCGAGTTGAAGAAGACATCCGATTCGACGATCGATCCCGTGATGACATCGACCACGAACGCCGTTGCGCCGAGCACACGATCCATGTCCGGCACGCTCTGGAAGCCGAAGACGGACAGGCTGTCCTCGTCCAACGGCATCGCAGAGGTGAAACCGGCGAATTGAAACGCGATCGTCGCCGTCGGGACGCTCTCCCACGCCGTGAACGCCTGCGCGAGCTCCGCCTGAAACTGCGACGGAGAGACACCAGGCACTGTCCTGTCGTTGGCATACCAACGTACACTCGGTGCGTTCCATTTGATCGGCCGAGTTTGCCCTGCGCTGTCGAAGCCGAGATGGATGTAGGCGTGCGTGGTCCCCGGGGCCGCCAGCACCAGCGCGACGATGACGAGCCACGCCTGAAGGCGACGCCGCCTCATGGCCGTGAGCTCGCGATTGTTCGCACGAGATTGGTGAACGTCGCGAGCTCGAGTGGACGTCGCGAGGGATCGCCGCGCAGCACACGATCGGCGCCGGCGTTGACGTTGGGCATCACCGTGGCCTGGCCGGTGGCATCCCGGTTCACGCGGTAGACACCCTGCGTCAACCCGAATGGCATCGGCACGGCCGGAGCGCTCCCTTTCAGGAACAACACGAGCTCGTCACCTCGTTCACACTGTGGTGCGCCAACCATGATGCGGCGGTAGCGGCCGACCTGGCCGCCCGGCACCTTGAAGTAGACATAGCGTCCGGCTTCAGCCGGACCCAGGGGCCCCTGTCCCTTGATCGCATCGAGGACCTGGACGGTGACCAGGCTCTCGATTGTCATGCGTCCGGCGGTTTCATACGACCGCACGTCGACCACCCGCCCATGCACGATGGTCTGAGAGGCAGCCACCATCTCGTTGAACTCCGCGGGCAGGACGACCATCGCGCTGACCGAGGTCTTGAACGCGAGCGCCGTCACGAGCAGTACCAGGCGTCCGCAACACGTTCGCGTCTCCATCAAATCATTCCCCTCTCAATTCGACATCGCACTGGTTGCAACGTCGAGCACCGTGTCTGCCACGCGCACCGTCGCACCTGGCGATCCCAGCTGCTGCCGCACGTGGGCCAGCGCCGTCACCATTTCCGTCCGTCTGCTCGCATCGGTCAGAAGCGCGACGGTCTCGTCAGCGGTGCGCTGCGGCGTGAAGTCGTCCTGGATCAATTCGGGCACGATGCGCCGGCCGGCAACCAGGTTTGGCATCGCGAACGTGTCGACATGGATGAATGGCTTCCCCAGCCGATATGTCAACGGCGAGACACGATAGACGACGACCATCGGCTTTTCGTGCAGCGCGCACTGAATCGTCGCCGTGCCCGACGCAGTGATCACCACGTCACTCGCCACGAGCACATCGTCGGTGCGATCGCGAACGAGAACGAGCTGCCCGTCCGGATGCCCATGCGCGAGCGGCGCAAACAACGCATCGGGAAGATTGGGCGCGCACGCCACGACGAACTGCGCCTGTGGGACGCGCGCGCGAATCAGCGAGACTGCTTGCGTGACAATCGGCGCAATGCGCTCCACCTCGTTCCGCCTGCTGCCCGGCAAGAGGGCGACGGTCGGCGCGTCGACCTTGAGGCCGCGGTCGCGCAGGAAGTCCACTCGTGTCTGGCTCGGACGGATCAGGTCGACGAGCGGGTGGCCGACGAACTGCACGCTGACTCCGGCATGCCGATAGAGCGTCTCTTCGAATGGGAAGATCACCAGCACCCGATCGACGTACTGCTTCATCGTGTCCATCCGGCCTGGACGCCATGCCCAGAGCTGCGGACTGACGTAGTAGACAATCGGAATGCCAAGGCGGCGCAACGCCGCCATGAGCTTGAAATTGAAATCCGGGAAATCGATCGCGACAAAGACGTGAGGGCGCAGCTCTCGCGCGGTGTCGACCAGCTTCCGCAGCATCGCGAACGAGCGCGGAACGACTTTGATGGCTTCGGTGAGGCCCGTCACAGAAAACGGACCGTATTCACCAATCAGACGGCCGCCAGCTGCCTGGAGCCGCGGACCGCCAAACCCGAAGATTTCTGCGTCGGGCGCCCGGCGCCGCAGCTCGGCCGCCAGTGCGCCGGCATACATGTCGCCTGAGGCCTCGCCGCAGGAGATCATGATTCTCATCGTGGAACGACCGATCCCTACGGCGCGCGTGGTTCTTTCTTGAGGGTTGCCGACATGAGGTCCAGGTCATCGAGCGCGATGACGTCGTAGTCGGTAAATCCGACGTCACGGAGACTGGCAACGAACGCCTTCGCGTTTCCAACCAGGACCATTGAAAGACGGTCGGGCCGTATGTATTCCCGGGCGACGCGCTGAATATCATCTGGCGTGATCGCCTGGACCCGTTCGCGGTAGGTGGCTACCTCGTCGGTGGGCAGCTCGTAGAAGACGGCATTGATGACACTGGTGGCAATGTCGTTTGGAGTTTCGATCGTCAGCGGGAAGCTTCCGGCCAGATACGCCTGGGCGTCCGCCAGCTCGCGCTCGAAGACGCGCTGACGCTGGAGTCTGGCAATCTCCTCGACCGTCAAACGCAGCGTCTCAGCCGTCGTTTCGGTGCGGGTGTTCGTCTCGGCAACGAAGTCACCCGCCTGCTTGAACGCCTGCGTGTCGGCTTCGGCTCCGTAGGTCAGGCCGCGCTCGGATCGCAGAACGCGATGCAGTCGATTTGCCCCTTCCCCTCCCAGGATCTTCACTGCGACATCGAACGCCAGATAATCCCGGTGCTTGCGCGGGATGGCGATCTGCCCCACTCGAATCTCTGTTTGCACGGCATCGGGCTTGTCCACGATCACCAGCCGCCGCGTCGGCGCGGGAGGATCGACTGGTTTCCAGGCGGGCACGTCGCCACGCGGCCACGCACCGAATACCTTCTCGGCCGCGGCAAACGCCTCTTCGCTCGAGATGTCGCCGACGATGCCGAGAATCATGTTGTTGGGAACGAAATACTGACGATGGAAGGCGCGCAGATCGTCCTGCGTGATGCGCCGCAGCGACTGTGTCGTGCCGCTGCCCGGCCTTCCGTAGGGGTGGAATCCGTACACCAGCCGATCGAACAACATCGAGGCGATGTAGGAGGGGTCCTCCACGCTGACCTTGAGCGATGAAAGTGCCTGTTCACGCTGCCGTTCGATCTCTTCGAGCGAAAACGCCGGCCGGCGGATCACGTCGGACACGAGATCCATTGCGAGCGCAAACGAATCTTTCATGACGACGGCGTTCACGAAGGTCAGGTCCGTTCCGGATCCAGTGCCCATCGCGCCACCGATCGAGTCGATCTGATCGGCAATCTGCTGCGCGCTGCGCGTCGTCGTGCCCTGGTCGAGCAGCTTGGCCACCAGTTCGGCAAGTCCGCCTTTGCCTTCGGGATCCTGAGCCGCGCCGGCACGAACGAGCATGCGCATCGTCACCGCCGGTTGCTCGTGGTGAGCAACCGTAATGACCTGCAACCCATTTGACAATGTCCTCACCTGGAACGGCGGGAACTTCACCTCGCGTGCGGGCAAGGGACGCGGCGCGCGCTCAGTTGGCCATTCGACGGCCTGAGCGAAGGCCGGGGAGACGCTCAGAGCAACTCCCAACAGCACCATGAGCCAACTCCCAATTGCCAACGCAAGAGGTCGCCGCGTCGGGGGGCGGGATTTTAGCGGTTGGGAGTTGGTCATCGCGATCCTCCCTTCGGGAGGATGTGCAGGACGACCCGATTATTAGGCGTGAAGTACGTCTTGGCGACGCGCTGCACGTCGGCTCGCGTCACGTTCATGAAGATGTCGAACTCTCCGTCGGCGGAGGTAATGTCGTTGTGAATCACCGCGGCATGCGCGAGATGCCGCGCCTTGTCTTCGTTCGACTCGCGGCTGACGATGTAGTCGCGCGCGAACTGGTTCTTCGCGCGCTGCAACTCACTATCCGATACCGGCAGCTGCGCCATTTTCTCGAACTCGGTGATGAGGGCGCGTTCCGCCGCTTCGGGAGTCTGACCCGGCTGCACGATCGCCACCGCATAGAACAGGTTGGGGTCCTCGATGATGTTGGCGCTTCCGAACGCCGTCAACGCCAGCCGCTTCTTGTACACCAGCTCCTGAGTAATTCGCGCGCTCTGCCCGTCTGAGAGGATCTTTGCGGCGATGTGCAGCGGATACGCATCCGGATGGCCGTCGTACGTAATGTGATACGCGACGACGACGGCAGGCAGCGGCCATGCTTCCTCGACCACGGCACGGCGTTCCTTCGTCTGCTCAGGCTCCTTCGGGATGTCGCGCGGAACGGGACGCTTCGCCTTGGGCACGCGGGCGAAGTACTGATTCACCATCTGCATCGTCTGCTCGCCGTCGAAGTCGCCGACGATGGTGACGGTCGCGTTCTCCGGAACGTAGTAGGTCCCGTGGAACTCTCGGACGTCGGCAATGGAGGCCGCCTCCAGGTCGACCATGCTGCCGATCGTCGGATGCTTGTACGGGTGCATCGTAAACGCGTGGTCGAAGATGATCTCCGACAGACGGCCATAGGGCTGATTCTCCACGCGCATGCGGCGCTCTTCCTTCACCACCTCGCGCTCGCGGCGGAACGCCTCGTCGTCCACGCGTAACGTGGCCATGCGATCGGCTTCCAGCCACAACGCCAGCGGCAGGTAATGGGAGGGCAACGTCTGCCAGAACACCGTTTCGTCTTCGGTGGTGAACGCGTTGCTGCGGCCGCCGACGCTGGCAATGATGGAAGTGTGCGACTCGGGTTCGACGTTCTTCGAGCCCTTGAACATCATGTGCTCGAAAAGATGAGCAAAGCCGGTACGCCCCGCACGCTCGTTCTTGGACCCAACGTGATAGGTCACCGACACGTGCACGATCGGCGTCGAGTGATCCTCGGACAAGATGACCCGGAGGCCATTTCCGAGCGTCGTGATCTGATACTGGAGTTTGGGCGGCCGGACAGCCGCGTGCACCGGCGCGAGCGCCACTGTCAGAATGGCGATGGCCAGGCAGACGGCGAGCCCGGTCGAATGGATCCGGAGGGGCATACTCGTCAATTATCGTCCAGCTTTCGCTCACCCGTGAAGGAAGGCTGCGTTCAGCGTGTCAACAGACGAAAACCTACGGTTACCCATTCGGCTACTCCAAACTCGACCGGATACGGGTCGATCCGGCGCTCTCCCCCGACGAACAGCTCGATCGCGCCGGCATCTCCCTCGAACCGCAGGCCACCCTCGACTCGATAGCCGGTTTGATTGCCGCGTTCCAGGCTGCCGTCCACCCCAAGGTAGCGAATATTGCCCGCCGCCAACAACCCGACTCGCGGGCGAACTTTCATGTCGCTGCGCACACCCGCATCGATTTCCCAGGAATAGTCGACGGTCGTCTTCATGAAGACGCCACGCGCATCGGCGCGCGCGTCAAAGACTGCCCGTCGGTACGAGAACCTGCGGAGCGCGCGCACGCCGAGCATGTTCCAGTCGATGGCCTCCTCTTTCGGCCGATCGGCGAGGTGCCGGGACTGATGGTACAGCTGCGCCGCGACCTCCGTCCGGCGGATGCGCGCCGAGACGAAGCCCGCCAGGATGTAGTTGCCCTGGTTGGGATCGAACGAGCGGATCTCTTCACCGAGCACGACCTGATAGTTTCCGAGAAAGGTGAAGCGGCCGCGGCCGTAGTCGACGACGTCGAGCTCTCCCGCGAAATCGGCGTCCCAGGCATAGCGGGGATCGTCGCCGGACAGATGTTCCGCGTCGAGGTGGAACGCGGTCCGCGGCATGAAGGTCACGGTGCGCGTTCCATCATCCGGAGAGGTGCCGGATCGGGGATCCGGCGCGGCCGGCTGCGGATCTGCCGTTTGTGCGCGGAGCGGGGCCGCACACACCACCATCAGCAGCGCCAGCGTGGCGCAGTATTTTTTGCGGACGACGTGGTTCACTCGGATGGCCTTTCGGGTTGGGAGAGGGCGCGCGTCAACTCGGCGACGCGCGCTTCGAGCTGCTCGATGCGTCGCTTCATCTCAGGCAGGCGCCGAAAAAGGACGGAGGCCTTGCGCCACTCGCGGCTGTCAATGGCAGGATACCCGGCGACGAAGGCGCCGGCGTCGAGCGAATTGGTCACGCCCGACTGGCCGATCGCGATCGCGCCGCGCCCGATGGTCAGGTGTCCGCCGACGCCGACCTGACCACCGAAAACGACATCGTCTTCGACGTCGGTGCTCCCGGCGATGCCGACTTGCGCCGCCATCAGCACATTGCGGCCGACAGTCACGCCGTGGGCGATCTGCACGAGGTTATCGATTTTGGCGCCGGCCTTGATCCGTGTCTCACCAACGGCAGGGCGATCCACGGTCGTGTTCGCGCCAAGCTCCACATCGTCTTCGATAACGACCGTGGCGACCTGAGGAATCTTCTCGTGCGTGCCGTCGCCCCGCCGCACGAACCCGTAGCCATCGCCACCGACGACGACACCGTTCTGCAGGACCACTCGATCGCCCACCGTACAGCGTTCGCGAATCGAGACGTTCGAGTGGATCGTGCAGTCACTCCCGACACGTACGCCGGCGCCGATCGTGACGTTGGGATAGATCACCGTGCGGTCGCCGATGCGGGCGCCTTCACCGATGACAACGAAGGGGCCAACCGACGCCCCGGTTCCCACCTGCGCGTCCGATGCGATCGCCGCCATCGCATGGAGACCAGGCGCCGGGCGCGAGGCTGGCGCGAAGAGTCCCACGGCTCTCGCAAACGCCAGGTAGGGATCGCGGGCACGCAACATCGCACAGCGTGCGGCAGGCCCACCCTCTTTGAGGATCACCGCCGACGCCCCGGTCGACGCGAGCGCCTTTTCGTACTTCGGATTGGCCAGGAAGGTGACATCTCCAGGCCCGGCGTCCTGAATTCCAGAGACCCTTGTCACCTCGAGCTCGCCGTCGCCCTCCAGCCGGCACTCCAGACGATCCGCCAGCTCTTTCAGCTTCACGGACTAATGCTACCGTAGGGCGGGCTTTGTTCTGCGGACCTGCCTGGTGCCGGGGTCAAAAAGCAGGACCCGGCCTACGGCTGTTCGTTGCCCTGTGCCGTCACGCGCTCGAAGAACGTCGGCAGGTTGCGGAGGCACAGTGTTGCGGCGGTCTGCTGAACGAGCGACTGTCGTTCGCGGCGAGGCAATTGCAACGCCTCGCGCAGTCCGGTGAGTGATTCACATGGGCGCCCTTCCCATTGGACGTAACGGCGTCCCTGCGTTGCGCCTCGCATGGACAGCCAATGGCCGCCGACGCGAAAAAGGAAGTAGTAGGCCAGCAGATTCGGACCTGGAACGAGGGTCAGCAACGCCGAGGCCAACAGGCCGAGCGTATCGACCAGCAGCCAGTTGCGATGGCGCTCGTAATCGCGTTGCAGCGCGTGATGAATGTGAGGCAGGACGGCATCGAAGCTGGTATCGCTGGGATGCACTGCCACGGCATGGTCCTGCTTTCGCAGATTCCACAACAATCGCTGCTCCGCGACGCGCTTGGCGATCCAGGACATCATCCGATCCTGTATCCGCCGCGTCCACGATTGCGACGCGCCGGCGTGCTCGCTGCGCTCCTGCCGGTGTTCTTCGGCCTCGCGAAGGAGTTCAGCGAATCGACGCTGGAACCTGGCGATGATGCCCGACGCTGCTGCTTCGTCTTGCGGCTGTGACTCTGGCTCCGCAGTCTGCTCGTAGTAGAGCACGTACCGATCTGCGCCCACCGGGATGACGAAGACGTCCATTGCGATGACGATAGCAAAGCGCGCTAACGCCGCCGGCGCTGAGGTGGGTCCGGCATGCGCACGGGCACGGGGGGCCGGCCGGCCGCCTCCCAGGCCCCCGCAATCATGGCGGCCACGGCAGCGGTCGATTCATCGAGGCGTCGCTCCAGCACCGAGCGGCTGCCTTTGAAGAACGCCTCGTAATAGGCGTCGTCATAGACGGCGCGATCGCCGATCGCCGCACGGTCGGCGTCGAGCACCGTTGGCACGAGTGTGGTTCCCTCGAGCAGCGCGTTGAACGCGAAATCCAGCGGATCGCGAACCGGTTGCAGTGGTTTTGGCGCGAGCCGTAACTGGTCGACGTAACGCTCGAACAGCAAGGCTTCAAAGCGCGCGTGGATGCCGCGCTGCCCGGTCAACTGGCCATCAGCGTTGACCACTGCATGAAACGGGACGTGCGCGTCACTCACGTAGTGGCCCAGCCACGCGGAGTAAAAGAGGATGTCGAAACGGCCGAACGAGCCGCGACGCGCGTAGGCGGCGAACGCATCCTTCAGCTTTCCGTACATCTCCTGCGTGCGCCAGGGAAGCGTACCGTTGCGATCGATCGTCGCTTTCCCGAACTTCTTGATCGCTTCGTCGAGATTTCGCGGCAAGCCGGCGAAGGGGTACGGTCCGTATCCCTCCCAATCGAAATCAAGATAGTGATGCGGGTCCTCCTCCGCCGCGAAACTGTCACGCCAGAGGTCCGGATCGATGGCGTGCTCGATGACCGTCGTGCGATTGGCCTCGAAGAGCGGCCGCAACCCGTCCGGCAACAACTGTAGTGCGCGCGCGACCACGAACTTATGCGCGTCGTATCCCCAGGCGTGAACCGACGTGGGCGTCGTCAGGACGCAGATCAGGCCGAGGATGAAGAGAGATCGACGCATGGGTGGCTGGAAAGCGCCTTTTGTGAGCCGCGACTTGGCGATTGGGACACGGATCACGCTGTCGCGGGAACTCCGGCCGTCTTCGGCTTCGGAGCGGCCGCAGACGCGCGCAGTTTCACGGCGATGCCGGCAGCGATGAGCGCCATCAACGCGCTGCCGTAGAATCCGGTGACCCAGCTGCCCGATTGTTCGTACAGCAGCGCCCCGAACCAGCCTCCGATGATCGACGCCATGCCCTTCGCCGTGTAGAGCAGCGCGTAATTGGATGTCGCATATCGCGTTCCGAAGTAATCAGCCGAAGCCGATGGGAACAGTGAATAGACCTGGCCCCACGTGAAGTACACGGCAACCAGCGTCGCCGCGAACCAGGCGCCGGACACCTGGCCCAGTGTGACGACTGAGGCCAGGCAGATCGCCTGCAGTACGAAGGTGAGAATCATCGTCGTTTCGCGTCCCAGTCGATCGGAGGCCCAGCCCCAGAAGACCCGCGCGCCGCCATTGGCGAGGGGGCTGAGCGTGGCTGCCAGCGTGAGCACACCCGCGGAGAATCCCCACGACTTCGCGATCGGCCCGGCGTTGGCAGTCACGAGCAGGCCGCCGGTCGCCATCAACACGAACGAGAGATACATCATGTAGAACTGCGGTGTGCGCAACATTTCAAGCGTCGTGAATTGCCGCTTTCCGATCTGGGGCGATCCGCTCGCCGCGGCGGGAACGGCAGCAACGGCTTGCGCCGGAGGGTGCCGCAGGAACTGCGCAACCAGCAGGATCACGAGTCCCTGGAACAAGCCGGTCGCTACGAATGTCGCCTGATAGCCACGCGAGGCGATCATTGATTGGATGAACGGGATGAAGAGCGCCGTCCCGCCACCGAATCCCGCAGCCATGATGCCGGCAGCGAGCCCGCGGCGCTCCTTGAACCACTTGAGCGCCGATCCGATCGAGCAGCTGTAGACGAACGCCGCGCCCATGCCGGCCGCGCAGTACGCCGTGTAGAGCATCGGCAGCGACGAGGCGTAGCCCATACCGGCCCATCCCAGGCCGCAGAGGAGGCCGGCGGCGGTGATGAACCAGCGCGGGCCGAGACGATCGACCAGCCAGCCATCGAGCGGCTGCACCCACGTCTGGAAAAGAATGAACAGCGCGAACGCCGCCTGGATATCGGAGAGCGCCCAGCCAGTCTGCTTCTGCATGGGACCGACAAACAGCGTCCAGGCATACTGCAGGTTGGCGATCATGATCATCGCGATGACCGACGCGACCAGCTGGAACCAGCGATTGTTGATGCTCACGATGCAACCCCTTCGACTTTCGCCAGTACGCGTTGCCCTCGATGTTCATCGAGGAGCTCGGCGCAGGCATAGACAGCGCGCGTTGAGGGCATCGGCACGCCGAGCCGCTCACCCAGTTCCACCACCGCACCCCCGACGGCTTCGAGCTCCATGGGGTGCCCGGCCTCCCACGCCTGCTGGCGTGCGAGCGAGGTCAACCCGTGAGCCTTGATGCCGAGAAAGACCACGTCGGCCGTACCGACCGACGCAAAGTCGCCCGTTGTCTGAGGCCTCACGTCGAAGCTCCCATCTGCGCTCGTCACACGCAACCCGCGTGTCCGCGTCGCGTGCAGGTGCGGACCGCGCGCGTGCAACACGACTGTCAGAATCGGGATGCGAATGTTCTGCTCGGGCTGGATGGCGGCGGTCTGGGCGTCGGGAACGTGGCTGAGCAATCCGGGCAACGTGGTCGGGGTAACCGCGGTCATGGTCTGGCCTGGTCCTCGCATCGCGTAAAGGCCGTAAGTCTGACACGTGGCGCGGGCTACGGTCTATGGGCTCGCCCAGCCGAAGCGCAGACAGCCTTCCTACCGGACTCACGAGAGAAGCCTGGTGTCGGGCGACGCCAGCAGGCATCGCTATCACTCACGCAGAAATTCCTCTATGGCTGTGTTGATTGTAGCTGGCTCTCGACGAGAACCGGAGGAGTCGCAGAGATCGAATCGACGCGGCGGCGCGGTTGGCTGTCAACTCCGCCCCCACACCGTGAGTTCAATCAGACGAAGCCGGGCGCGCCGGCACGACGGTTGACGCAGAGAAGGCGCCGCGTATCATGAAGCGCGCGTCGACGACGGTCACACGCGTGCCTCCCTGGACCGGTTCGAGCGTCCAGAACGGAAATCGAGACCATACGAGAACCGCGCGAATACGGGGGTCCTCTCGCGCGGCGGCCACCTCGGGACGGCCGTCGTTCTTCGGGATGTGTTCGTTCAACTCGAGCGTGCCGGGCCACGAAAACGATCCGCGCTCGTAGTGATCGCCGGCATCAACAACGACGTCGCGGCTCATCGGCAGAATCGCCCTCGGCCCGACCATGAGCGCGCGCGGCTGCACACCGTGTGCATCGGTCCACTGCTGGTCGACGATGCTTCGCGCCACACGGGCCGAAATCAGCAACGCCACGATATAGATCGACGCGAGTGCGAGCGCGTACCCCGACAGCGCCGGGACACGCCGACGACGCGCGAACCAGACGCCGAGACCGAGCACGAGCCAGAGCCAGGGATCGACAATGAACACCGCGTCGCCATAGAACCAGCGCCAGTCGAATGGTGTGAGCAGGCGCACCCCATAGTTGTTCAGATAGTCGAGAAAGACGTGCGAGTACACGCCGACGTACGAAAGCATCAACAACCACCCGGCGTGAAACGGCAGCACGGCCTCCTGTTGCGTCGGCCGCCGACGATTCAGCAACCAGAAGATCCCGGTCGTGAGGATCGGCAGCGCGACTTGCGCGACGACGCCATGCGTCCATCCGCGGCGGAACGAGACCGGAGACGTGTTCGTTGCGAACACCAGCACGTCGAGATCAGGAATGTTGGCCGAAATCATCAGCGCCGCGGCGCCAAAACGTGAGCCGTGCTTGAGTCCTGCCTCACCCAGCGCGGCGCCAACCAGGGTGTGACACACGTTATCCACGGATCGATCCTTCGTCCTCTTCGCCAAACACCTGCGCCTCGAACACGAACATGCGCACGCCGCGACGCCACGCGTCGGCTGGCAGCCCTGCCTTGAGACAGGTTTGCGCCACGAACGTCTCGCGATTCCACTCGTGTTGCGTAGGCACCTGTGGCAGCAGCAGGCCGCGGCGGGATCCCTGTTCGACGATGAGGCCGTGGCGGCCGATTTCGATCTCATCGACTGACGCGATCTCGCGTTCTGGCGTCAGCACGGATACTTCGACGCTGATGTCCGGCAACTCACCAGGCTGGACGGGATCGAACCGCGGGTCGGAGTCCGCGACCTCCCGCGCGAGATGATCAATCAGCTCGGGAAGCGGCCTGGTCGACGTAACGCGACCGAGGCACCCGCGCAGCTCACCCCTGCAGAAGATCGTGACGAAGGCACCGCATCTTGGCTGGCTGGCGTCGTCTGCTTTCGCCGCGGTTGCGGTTCGCGTTCGGCGCACCCGTGCTTCGAGGGCGCCTCGCGCAATCGTCAGCAATTCCCGCTGCAGCTCCGGCGTCAACATGGGCACCTACAGGATAGCGGCGGCCATGTAGCCGACGACCGACGACTTGTCGCCGGAGACGTCGCCCGAATCGGCGTATCTGAGGATGCGTGATGTGGTTGCGCCCAATCGCGTGGCGGCGTCCAGCACCGCCACCATCGGCCCACCGCCGCATGCGTGCCGAGGTTCGAGCTCGAGCGCCTGCATCAGCCCGGCAGTATCCAGTGCAGCCACGCGCTCCATCACCACACCATCGAGTTGCGCGGCGACGCGCGCGTCCTCGTAGTGAGAGAGATCGCTGCTGGCGACGAGAAGAACGTCGCGACCAGTCGCGTGGACGGCATCGGCAATGGCTTGGCCCAAGCCGAACGCCGTCTGTCGCGTCTGGTGCCCCATCACCATTGGCACGATAGGTACGCCCGGCAGGAGATGCGCGACAAACGGCAACTGCATTTCAACTGAGTGCTCGCGTCCATGCGCAGCTTCGAGCGCCACGATCGCATCCGAGACCTCGGCGATAGCGCGCGCCAGCGCTTCGTCGACCGCAACCGCCCCGAACGGTGTCTCCCAGGCTCCGCTGGGCCAGATCGACACACCATCGAAAGAAACAAAGTGGGACGGACCCACGAGCACGATCGACGTCGGCCGCGAGCTGCACGCGGCGTCGTACGCATAAGCGGCGACCGGGCCCGAGTACATCAGCCCGGCGTGCGGCGACACGATTGCGCGAATCGCGGACGGCGCCTTTTCCACTCGCGCGAGGGCGAGATAGCCGTCGATTTCCTCGGCGAGACGCGACGGGTCGTTCGGATACCAGCGTCCGGCGACCGACGTCCGCCTGACCGGAGACGGATTACCCATGGCCGTTCTCACCTCGCAGTGTACATCCGCTACGTCCCCCACACCGATGCCCACGGCCTGCGTCAGTCGAGTACTGGCGTCGTGGTACCATCCCCAGGTGTCCACGCCATTGACGGTTGCCGACGTCGAGCGCATCGCGGCGCTCGCCCACCTCGAGTTGACGGACGAAGAAAAGCACGTCTTCACGAAGCAGCTGGCCGACATTCTTTCCTACGCCGAACAACTACAAGCGATCGACACGACGGGCGTCGCCGCAACCGCGCACGTCAACGCGCACGAAGCCGAGCGCGACGATGCGCCGCGGCCATGCCTCGCGGTGGAAGAGGCTCTGCGTAATGCTCCTGACGCGGTCGCGGAAGCGGGGCTGTTCCGCGTGCCCCGGGTCATCGGATGAGCGACCTCATCGCGAGTGTCCGCGCGATCGCCGATGACATCGCGGCCGGACGGGTCTCGGCCGTGGAAGTCTGTCGACAGGCGCTCGATCGCATCGCCCGTGTCAACACGTCTCTGAACGCGTTCAACCTCGTCACCGATGAACGGGCTCTCGATACCGCCGCCGGGATCGATCGTCTTCGTGCGTCGGGACGCCCGCTCGGTCCGCTCGCCGGTGTACCGATTGCCGTCAAAGACAACATGTGCGTGCGCGGCATGCGAACGACGGCGTCCTCGCGCATTCTCGACTCGTTCGCACCTCCCTACGACGCCACGATCATCATCAAACTCGAAAAGGCCGGCGCGGTGATCGTCGGCAAGACGAATTGCGATGAGTTCGCAATGGGATCGTCGAATGAGAATTCGGCCTACGGTCCGGTGCGGAATCCGTGGGCGATCGACAGGACGCCCGGCGGGTCGAGCGGTGGTTCAGCCGCTGCCGTCGCCGCATCGTGCGTCCCCCTCGCGCTGGGATCCGATACCGGTGGCTCGATCAGGCAGCCGGCGGCGTTCTGCGGTGTCACCGGGTTAAAACCAACATACGGACGCGTATCACGATATGGTCTGCTGGCGTTTGCCTCGTCGCTCGATCAGATCGGCCCAATCACACGCGGCGTCGAGGACGCCGCGTTGGCGCTTCAGGTGCTGTCAGGCCCAGACCCGATGGACTCCACAGCCGCGCACGCGCCCGTACCCGACTTCCTGGCCGGACTCTCGCGCGATGCGCGCAATGTACGCATCGGTGTTCCGAGAGCGTTTGTGTCGGAGGGGGTCGACGCCAGCGTGCTCGCGGCATTCGATGCCGCACTCGATGTCCTCCGCTCCATAGGCGCAACGCTGGTCGACATCGATTTGCCGCACGCGAAATACGCCATTCCCGTCTACTACCTGGTGTGCACGGCGGAGGCCAGCTCGAATCTCGCGCGCTACGACGGCGTGAAGTACGGCTATCGATCGCCTGAATCGAGCCAGGGTCTGAGGACGATGTACAGCAAGACCAGGGACGAAGGATTCGGCGCTGAGGTAAAGCGACGAATCATGCTGGGCACTTACGTGCTCAGCGCCGGCTATTACGACGCGTTCTATCTCAAGGCGCAGCAGGTCAGAACGCTGCTCAAGCAGGACTACGAGCGTGCGTTCGAGTCGGTCGATGTCGTCGTCATGCCGACGAGCCCGAGTCCGCCGTTCAAGTTGGGCGAGAAAACCGACGACCCGCTGCAGATGTACCTGGCAGACATCTTCACCGTCAGCGTGAACCTCGTCGGCCTTCCGGGCATCAGCGTGCCGTGTGGGCTGGTCGATGCGGTGGGACCTGACGGCACGACTCGATTGCCGATCGGGCTCCAGTTCGTCGGGAAGATGTTCGACGAAGCGAGCATCCTGCGCGTGGCGGATGCGTTCGAGCACGCCACTGAATGGAGCCGTCAACTGCCACCGCTTTGACGACATTTTGCGTTGTTTTCGCATCTGGCCGTTTGCCTTTTGCATTACGATGACGGCCATATGGCACATTCGACTACCCGTCGAGACTGGCTGACCCAGATGGCCGCGCTCGGCATCGCCGCCGGCGCCGGCCGCGCTCTCGAGGCACAGACCGTGAGCGATACGACGCGCTTCTTTCCCGGGTTCAAGTCGTTCAAGGTGCAGACGAGCGGCGCCGAGATTAATGGCGTCATCGGTGGTCAGGGTCCGCCCATTCTGTTGTTGCACGGCGCACCGCAGTCGCACGTGTCATGGCGACTCGTCGCGCCCAAGCTCGCCACCACACGGACGGTCGTCGTTCCCGATCTCCGCGGCTACGGCGACAGCAGCAAGCCGCCCGACGGAGAGAACCACGCGAACTACGCGAAGCGCGCGATGGCGCTCGACCAGGTCGAGGTGATGAAGCACTTCGGGTTCCAGAAGTTCCCGGTCATCGGGCACGATCGCGGCGGACGCGTCACGCACCGGATGGCACTCGATCACCCGGACAAGGTGACGCACGCGGGTGTCCTGGATATCGTCCCGACGCACTATCTCTATACGCATTTCAAGATCGAGTTCGTGCAGCGCTACTTCCACTGGTTCAACTATCTGCGTCCGGCGCCAGGACCGGAGAACGACCTCAAGGTGCAAGCGGAGGCGCAGAAGGCGCGCGCCACGAACGAGATCCAGATGGAGTACCTGCGCACCTCCGGCGACCCGGCCAACATTCACGCCATGTGCGAGGATTATCGCGCCGGCGCCACCATCGACATGACACACGACGAAGCGGACATGCAGAAGAAGATCGCCTGCCCGCTGCTGGTGCTCTGGGGTGAGAAGGGGGCCATGCACGACCTCTACGATGTCATGGCGATTTGGCGCGACCGCGCAACCAAGGTGTCGGGCAGATCGCTTCCGGCCGGGCACAACCTGCAGGAAGACGTCCCCGAGATGGTACTTGCTGAGATTCAGGGTCTGCTGAAAACGTAATTCTGCATTACGATCGAAGGCCAGTATGCGCGCCTTCGGAACAGTCGTTTGCGTGCTGATGCTGCTGACAGCGGCGCTGCCGGCAGAGCAGCAGCGGCGTGCGCCGCCGCCGCCGAAGCTTCCGCCCCTTTCTTACACCTGCGCGCATCATCCGGATGTTCTCGAGGACCGGCCCGGCGTCTGCCCGATCTGCAAGCTGACGCTGACGCCGGTACGGCTCGATTCGTCGTGGATGTGTCCCGTGCACACGGCGGTGATCGAAACCAGCCGTGGCACGTGCCGGCTGTGCCAGCGCCAACTGGTGCCTGTGACCGTCTCACTCACGTGGATGTGCCGGGGTGACAACGCATCGCACCTCGAGCCCGGACTGTGCACCGATGGATCGCCTCGTATCGAACAGCGCGCGCTGCGGCCGCACGGCAATCACAACCCGCGTCACGGCGGCCAGTTCTTCATGGCACCAGACAACTGGCATCACATCGAGGGCGCGTATCCGATTGCACGAACGTTCCGGCTGTATGTGTACGACGACTACGGACGCCCGCTGCCTGCCGACAAGCTGAAGGACGTCGAAGCGCGTATCGTGACCAAGGAGTCCTTCGACTCTGCGACACGCAAGACGACAGAGCTGTCGGCATTTCCGCTGCGTCTGTCACGCAATCGTGGGTACCTGGAAGCGCGCGTCGACACCGCGACGCTGCCGGCCGAGATGACGGCGAAAGTCCGCTTCGGCAGCGATTCCGATGAGCATCGCTTCGACTTCACCTTCGATGCGCTCACCAAAGAGCCTGCCGCGCCGACGTCGGTGCCAAAGGTGAACACGGCGCCTGCCGCCGCAGCCACCGTGCCGGCCACGCCGGCGCCGGCAGCCGTCCCGGCGCCCGAGACGAGCCTCAACGCCGCGGTTCCGGCGTCGATGGCGCAGATCCTTGGCGAACTGAAAGGCAAGGACGCTGAAGTGCGCGATCTGATCGCGCGCGGCGACTTCGGTGCGGTCTGGGTGCCGGCGTTTCGCGCGAAGGATCTCGCGATCGCGCTGGAGCCACACCTGACCCATCTGGCGGCAGCGAAGCGAGATGCGGGCGAGCCAGCGCTCGCGCGCGTGGTTCGCGGTGCCTGGTTGCTCGACGCGGCGGGTGATGTCGGCAACCGTCAGCAGGTCGAGGCAGCGTACTCCGCGTTCACCGCCGGCGTGGCCGACGTCCTCGCCGCATTTCAATAAGGCCATGGTCCGAAGCCGCGTGATCGTTGGCGTGGCGCTCTTCATCATGGCGCTCGTGCTCTCGGTCGAGCCGGGTGGTGCGCACAAGCCCATCACGTCGCCGTTCACGTACACCGACGATGTATTTCCAATCCTGCGAGATCGCTGCGCGCGCTGTCATGTGCCTGAGGGCGTGGCGCCGATGTCTCTGATGACCTATGAGGACACGGTGCCGTGGGGGGAATCGATTCGAGTTGAGCTCCTCGCCGGACACATGCCGCCATGGAGTGTCGACGCCGCCCCCGCCCGCTTTCGCAACGCGCAGTCGATCAGCGCGCGCGAGATGAACGTCCTCCTCACGTGGGCGACCGGCGGGACGCCGTTCGGCAGCACCGACAAGACGCCGCAACCGATTTCGTTCGAGCGTCGATGGGCGCTGGGAACACCAGATCTCGAGCTGCCCTTGCCAGCCGAATTCACGCTGCCGGCGAACAAGCAGGAAGACATCGCGGAGTTCGTCGTGCCGATGGGATTCTCTGAGCGTCGCTGGGTGCGGGCCGTCGATCTCGCGCCTGGAACTCCCGCGGTCGTTCGGTCGGCGACCGTGCAGCTCAAATCCGCGTCGTCAGACACCGGATCGATCGCCGGCGAGCCGATGTTGGCGCTGTGGCTTCCCGGCGATGACCCGATCCCTGTGAACGAGGGCGCGGCGTTCGAGGTACCCGCCGGAGCAGAGCTATTGGTCAGGGTGCGTTACAAGAAGACCTGGCAGTACGAGCGCAAGGAACTGCGCGACAGAAGCACCATCGGTCTCTACTTCGCCTCGGAGGCAACGCAGCCCGTGCGCGCGCTGGCGGTGACGCACGATGGGCCGATGGTTCACGTGAACAACTCGCGCCGGCAAATCAGCGAGGTGATTCCCGACAACGTCCGCGCCGTCGCAATCTATCCAACCGAGTACCCAGCCAACGCAGGCATTACCGTCGTTGCCATCGCTCCGGACGGGTCGCGACGCGAGTTGATCGCGTTTCATCCCCAGCGGGAGTGGCCCCGGCGATTTTGGTTCAAGGATCCGATTGCACTCGAGCGCGGCAGCAAACTCGAAACGACCGTTACCTACGACGACGAATCGCCCACCCTGCCTTTGAGCCAGGGGCCCGCGTCCACCCAGCAAGACCCGTCCGCCGTACGCCTGACGTTGAATGTAATCGCGACAGCCCGGTGACAACCCTCAGGCAATCTGCCACGGCCCGGGCGTGACCTTGTCTCACTGTTTCAACACCCTGGACACATCTGAGTCGTCTGATCGCTCATGACCAGTCGTGCGTTGCCAGCGCTGCGATGGAGTGACGGTCATGAAAAATCGATTTGCCATTGTCGTGCTGTTTGTCGGTGTCGCTTTGTTGGGCGTTGCGTGCGGAAGTAGTACTCCGACCGCTGCCAGTACTGTGAGTTCCGTGACGATCAGCGGAACGGCTCCGGCGGTCGGCACGGCGTCGCAGTTTACGGCAACGGCAACACTGTCCGACGGATCAACAATGGACGTGACGAGTCTCGCCAGCTGGAGCAGTTCCGACACGTCCGACGTCACCGTTTCGACCTCCGGCGTCGTGACTGGAGTCGCCGCTGGCAGTGCAATCGTGACAGCGACCTATTCGAGCGTCACAGGGTCACTCACGGTCGCTGTGTCGTAGCCTCGGAGTGGACGATTAACCGCGGAGACGCGGAAACCCCGGAGACTTCCCCGGTCCCGCGCATCACGGCCCACTGTCGATCGGGGAAGGCCTCCAAGAGGTCAAAGCGCGGCTTTCGGAAGCGGTCGCAGAGGCAGAATCGGGGCGACGGTGCTCATCACTCGTCGGGTTCCGTGATCGCTTACGTTCGCGGCTCTGCTTTACGACTGCCGACGCAGCGACGCCCACAGATCGCGACTACGAGCCGGCAATAATCCGACGTGCTCATCGACGGCGGTTCTCGTCTCCTCGCGCGAATCCACCGCCAGCAGTTGCTCGATGTCCCACTTGTCCTGACTGCCGCCCGCATACAGCTTCAACAAGATCAGGTCCGCGGGTTGAACGACCAGCAGGGGCAGGTCGCCAACGTGGGTTGCGCGAGCGACGATGTCTTGCTGCCAGCGAGGGCGACCGACGACTACGTCAACAACCTGGTTGGCCTCGTGGGTAATACGCACGACACCCAGAAGCGGATCATCACTGTCCCCGCGTCTGATATCGACCGATGCCTCTGCCGCCAATGGCAGCCAGAGATCCGCGTCGAAGACCCGAGGATCGTGGACGAGCAAATCCTGATCGAGAGTGGACCGGCTGACACCGTATACGGCGAGGGCGGCCGCGCCGATCAGCGCGTGCCGGATCTCACGTTGGGAAAGGATCGCTGCGACTCGTTCGAGGAGCGTCACAACGCGTCGGGATCGTTCGATCGCGATGAGGCCCGCCCGACGTTACGGGCCGAGGCTAGCGCCCGGCGGGCGTCGCTGTCGCTGATGCCGTGAGCCGTCCGGTAAAGCGCCGCGTCCCGATCACCCAGGCGCAGCGCGAGCGCGACGCGTTCTGACACCGGCAGCTTCGCAACGGCGCGTGCCGATTCGGTTCGGAAGCCATCTGCGAGAGAACGCATGACCCAGTATATCCGCGGTCATTTCCTCAACGCCGCGGCCCAGTTGACCACGAGCGTGATCGGGACGATCTCGTCGTCCGAACTCTCCAACGCCAGGAGAAAGTGCTGACCGTCTGGAGCAACGTCCCATCGGCGGCGTTGACTGCCCCCAGCCCTGGTCGGAAACAGCACCCGAACCGCGCCAACGTGAAAGACGTCGGCATCGCCGGACACGTCGGCTGACGCGACCCCTCCTGGGGCTTCGAAGAAGAGCTCCTTGCCATCTCGACGCCATCGGGGTAAGCGTCCACCCGTCGCCGATATGGGCCACTTCCCGCCTGGCCCTGGGAATGGCGCGACATATACCTGAGACTCACCCGATTCGTCAGAGGTGAACGCGACCCACTTACCGTCAGGAGAGAATTGCGCCTCTCCCTCCTGAAAGCGCGCGGCTTGAAAAGGAAACGGCTTTCGCTCACCGGTCATGGGCAGAACCCAGATGTCGCGATTGACCGACGCCGGCGATCCAATCGTGTACAACAAGTACTTGCCATCCGCCGACCAGCTCGTGGGGTTCTTTGGCGCCTCTCCTTCGAGCAGCAGCGCGTCGGATCCGCCACCGTTTGACGGTCGCTCGTAGAGGTCGAATCTTCCGTTATTGCGGTTCGATTGAAATACGATCCGCGAATCATCCGGCGACCAGGTCGGCGCGTTCTCGATCCCTGGATCCGATGTGAGTCGCATCGGCGTTCCTCGCTCGACATCGATAGTCCAGATGTCAGGCGCGTCGCCGGTTCCCGACTGGATTGTCACGGCCGCGCGAGTGCCATCCCACGACAGGTGGAGATCTGAATACCCCGTTCGGCGTTCGCCAACCAGGCGCACCTGCTTCCCCTCACGATCGACCCACTGAAGCTGACGGCCGATTTCACTGGTCACGTACACGAGCTCTCCGGTTTGGGCCACGGAGAACGTGCTGGCGCGTGCCGGCTGCGTCAGAACGCGTTCCGCCAGTGGGACGGCGTCTCCCGTCAGGCCAAGACGCCGGGTGTCGAAGGGCTGCGCCATCAGCGTCGCATCGCGCACGAAGAGGAGGAACCCCTGCGCATAGGCCGCGTTCGACCCCCCGTCCATCAGTTTCATGTGAACCGATCCGTCGAGCGAGGCCACGTAGAGTCCGCGGGGGCGATTCCCGGCATAGGCGAGATAGAGAAAGTGTCGGCCATCGGGAAGGAAGAAGGGAAACCGGTGCGCAGTCTCGCCGGCGCCCTTGTCGAGTGTCGTCAAGGGAGCCAGCGTCCCGCCACCCGCAGCGACGCGATGAATCGGCGCATCGTTCGTAGGCGCGAACAGAATGACGTTATCGGCGTTCCAGCTGCCCGAACCCACGCTCGCCGCGTCAGCGAGCGCGATGGCCGGGCCACCGC
>JBKPNV010000342.1:0-8771 GCA_046732795.1 Acidobacteriota bacterium | reverse complement strand
GTGAGACCTACGCGACGAGCGGTCCCCGCATGATCGTCCGGTTTTTCGGCGGCTACGACTTCACGCCGGCCGACGCGACCCGCACGCCCGCGGTGGCCGGCTACGCGAAGGGTGTCCCGATGGGCGGCGATCTTCCCGCGGCGCCACCCGGCAAAGCGCCGACGTTCCTCGTCGCCGCGCTCAAGGACAGGTTCGGCGGCAACCTCGATCGCGTCCAGATCATCAAGGGATTCCTGAGTAAGGACGGCAAGCCGCAGGAGAAGATTTACGACGTGGTCTGGGGCGACGGGGACCGGCGCAAGATCGTGAACGGTAAGCTGACCCCGGTGGGGAATACCGTGGACCTCGCCACCGCGACGTGGACCAACACCATCGGCGATCCGGAGCTCGTCACCGTGTGGACGGACCCGGACTTCGATCCATCGCTCCGTGCCGTCTACTACGCGCGCGTCCTCGAGATCCCGACGCCGCGCTGGACTGCATACGACGCGGCGTACTTCAAGAGCAAGATCACGGACCCGAAGGTGCCGATGACGACGCAGGAGCGGGCGTTCACGTCGCCAATCTGGTATTCGCCGAAGTAAGGTGGGTATGCGCATTCGAACGCTTCTCAGCGAGCCGATGCTGCACTTCCTGCTGATCGGCATCCTGCTCTTCGCCGCCTATCAATGGATGGCCCCCGGCTATTCCGCCGGGAACCGCATTGTCGTGACCCAGGGAGTCGTGGACGACCTCGTCACCCAGCACGTGGCGGCGAGGGGCCGGGAACCGTCCGCTGCCGAACTGAACCACTTAATCGCGTCGTACGTACACGATGAGATCCTGTACCGCGAAGGCGTAAAGCTCGGACTCGATCGCGATGACATCGTCGTGAAGCGTCGAGTGCGTCAGAAGATCGAAGTGATCGCGGAGGAGGACGCCTCGACACTGGCACCGACCGACGCTGACCTGTCCGCGTACCTCGTGGCGAACCAGGCGCGTTTCGCGCAGCCGGGCATCCTCACCTTCGAGCAGGTGTTTCTCGGAGAAGCCACGTCCGGCCCTGAAGTGGTGCAGGCCGTGGCCGTCACGCGTGCGGCCCTGCGGAATGGTAGCGACCCCGAGGAACTTGGCAAGCCCACGCTATTGCCGGTTCGGATGACCGAGACCCCTGCCGATCTCGTGGCGCGCGATTTCGGCGCCTCCTTTGCCGCGGCTCTCGAGAAGGTGCCGATCGGCGAGTGGGTGGGACCGATCGACTCGAGCTTCGGTGCGCACTACGTGCGGCTCTCGGAACGCACATCGGCCGTGGCGCCACAGCTCGGCGCCGTGCGCGACCACGTCGTGCGCGAATGGGAGAACGAGCGCCGCCAGCACGCGCGCAAGGAAGCCTACGCCAGGATGCGCGAGGGATATCAGGTCAGCATCGAGGCAACCACGCCGACGGGGCAGCCGTGAGAACGCTCTTTCTCCTGCTCGCGGCTCTGGCACTGCTGCTCGCGGCGGTGGTTCCAGCTCGCGCGGACGAGTTCAAGCCGGGCTACCTGCAGGTCACGCAGCTGGACCACGAGACGTACGACGTCCTCTGGAAGGTCCCCGCGATCGACGAGTCCACCACGCTCAAGGTGAGACCCCAGTTCCCCGCAGGAACCGAGGCGCTGACGCCGGTGCGCAGCACCTTCTCGCGAGGTATCACCGTCCAGCGCTGGCGCATCCGCATACCGCAGGGACTGGATGGGAAGGCGATCTTTTTCTCGCAGCTCTCGGAAACCCGGATCGACGTGCTCGCGCGCCTCGTGCGCCTGGACGGCACCGTGCAACTCGAGCGTATCCTGCCGGTGAACCCCAGCTTCGTCGGCAGGGCGAGCCCTGGCCGATTGGAAGTCGCCAGGACGTACACGATCCTCGGGATCGAGCACATCCTGTCCGGGTTCGATCACCTGCTGTTTGTGCTCGCTCTGGTGCTCCTGGTGCAGGGAACGCGACGACTGCTCGTCACCATCACGGCGTTCACGGCGGCGCACAGCCTGACGCTTGCCGCGGCCACACTCGGCTGGGTGCACGTACCCGGGCCGCCAGTTGAAGCCTCGATTGCGCTGAGCATCATCTTCGTCGCGTCAGAGATCGTCCACACGCGGCAGGGCCGCTACAGCGTGACGCAGCACTATCCGTGGGTCGTGGCTTTCACGTTCGGTCTGCTGCACGGATTCGGCTTTGCCGGCGCGCTGGCGGAGGTCGGCTTGCCGCAGTCGTCGATCCCGATCGCCTTGCTGTTCTTCAATGTCGGCGTGGAGATCGGGCAGTTGCTGTTTGTCGGAGCGGTGTTGGCGGTGTTCGCCGTTGCCCGGCGCGCGGGACAACGGCTTCGATTGCCGCAACCTGCTTGGCTCCTGCGCATCGCGCCGTATGTTATTGGTGGCCTCGCGAGCTTCTGGCTGGTGGAACGAGTCGCCGCGTTCTGACCAGCGTGCGGCAATTCGTTAGCGATCTGGGAGGGGCGTATAGGTAGAGCGCCGCCTGTTCGTGTTGGCGACTTGCGCCGATTGCGGTGAGCACGGCCTGCTGCGTGATGTCTTGTCCATCACCAGATAGAGGTTCTGATCCTCGGTCGCTCCAAAGTCGTGGAGTGCTACTGTGTCCGCCGACCGCAGGTGTGCCGCTGCATCCGCCTCCGGCCGAAAGCGCCCAATCGCACGCGCGGCCACGGCAGGGTCAGTGCCCCCCAGCATTTCGCGCCGGATCAACTTGATCGCGGCTGGTCTCGCCAGCATCCGATGCGATGCCTTGTAGACCTCGCCCATGCCGCCACGCCTCAGGAGTTCGCCGAGTCGATAACTTCCCATCTCTCGCACCTTCGCCACCTGCCGGCCGAGTGTTGTCACGACGTGCGAGACGGCGACCAGCCCGACAGCCGCGATGCCGATGTGCTCTATTGCACAGAACGCTCTGCGCCCACATGCGACGATGTCCATCCGTCAGGCGTACTACGGACGGACAGCGGCACTGCGCCGGTGCGCGTTCCTGAACCTCTTCGTTGCCACGCAGGAAGGCCCGCGAGAAAGGGCACACCATGACACGTCAGTCGTTCATCGCTCTCGTCGTGATTACCGGCGCGTGGCTGGCTGCAGTCGGATGCAGCACACCCGCCTCTGTCCAGCAGCAGTCTGCGCCGGCGGCGACCTCGGCGCCGGCAGCGACATCGGTCACGCCTGCTGTCATGTCGCCGGTCAGCATCAACGCAGAGATGGTCTCAGTCATCGACCACGCCGGTCACGAGCTGTGGAGCGTGGAACAAAAAGGCAAGGCCCCGAAAACCGATGCGGACTGGGAAAACCTCGCCGAACATGCAACGCAACTGGCGGCAGCGGGGGCCTTGGTGAGGGTACCCGGCGCCGGCGTCAACGACGTCATGTGGGTGGCATCGCCGGATTGGCAGAAGTGGGCGCGCGCGCTGTCGGATGCCGGGCTGGCTGCGCTCAAGGCTACCGAGGGAAAGAATGCAGAAGCGCTGGTCACCGCCAATGGGCAGCTGGTCGAGTCGTGCGAAGGGTGCCACAAGCAATTCAAACCGAGCCTTCCGAGCGAGGGGATCACGCACGCCCACGCGCACCAATGAATGTGCCTGAACTTCGCTTGCCGGCCGGGGGGGACACTAAGCCGCGCATTCGAGCGAAGCGGAAGGAAGGCATTCCGCGAGTTGGGAAAGGACTGGCCTGGACATTCGTCAGTGTGCAAGAGGTCACAGCGGATGTTGGGGCGAGTCGGCACACTCTCTACGCACAGGTCGAGGGTGAAATCCGGAGGCGTTTGGATCCAGGAGAGCGACATGAACACAACTTGCTCGCAGTCGCCGACTCAACGAGCCCGACTGCGTGGGGTTGAACGTGCGCAGCGCAAGAGCGCGGCAGTGCTCCGTTCGAATGACCGAGAAGAAGCGATTGAGTTGGGTCGCCTGATTGCAGCCCAAGAATTGGAACGCCACCGCATCGCGCGCGAGCTGCATGACAACTTAGGCCAGAAGCTTTCGCTCTTGTGCATCGAGATCGAGGGCCTCGGCGCGCAGACCGGTGTGCTGCCCGCAGCGCTCGCAGAGCGCATTGCCAGTCTGTCCGAGCGGGCCAGGGACATCGTCAGCGACGTCCATTGCCTGTCGCATGACCTTCACCCGCCAAGGCTTGAACTCCTCGGGCTCTCGCATGCCATCGCAGGTCTCTGCCATGACGTGTCGAATCGGTGCAACGTACAAATCGAGTTCCTGCAGGGTGTGGGAAGCCTAAGTGTTTCGGCCGACGCAGCGCTCTGCCTGTTCCGCGTTACGCAGGAGGCGCTGCAGAACGTCGTCAAACACAGCGGCGCGAGGACGGCATTCGTCTACCTGACCCAGGCTCAACAGCACATCCGTCTACGTGTCGCGGATGACGGGAAGGGGTTCGCCGGCACCTCGAACAGTGGCGCGGGGCTCGGTTTACTGAGCATGCGCGAGCGTGTGCACATGGCCGGTGGGCGGATCGTCATCCGTTCGGTGCCGGGTCAGGGGACGCGTGTCGGAGTCACGCTTCCGACGGCACCGGCTCTCCTACGTAAAACGGTGAGTCAGGAAAGCACGGCGAATGACTCGAAACGCGAGGCTGCCGAGATTCGCTAAACGGCGCCCATATGAAATTTGACAGTGTGAGTCACGAAATGAGGATGTATGGCAACCAGCGAACACAACCGACTGGAGGAGGCACGCACGGGGATCACCCCATGGAAGAAGTGGGGGCCGTACGTCAGCGAACGACAGTGGGGAACGGTCCGCGAGGACTACAGCGACAATGGTGACGCCTGGAATTTCTTCACCCATGATCACGCCCGCTCGCGCGCCTACCGCTGGGGCGAGGACGGCATCGCAGGCATCTCCGACGACATGCAGCGCCTCTGCTTCAGCCTGGCCCTCTGGAACGGGAAAGATGCCATCCTCAAAGAGCGCCTCTTTGGATTGACCAACAGCCAAGGCAATCACGGCGAGGACGTCAAGGAGTACTACTTCTACCTCGACAGCACGCCGACTCATTCGTACATGAAGTACCTCTACAAGTACCCGCAAGGGGCCTTCCCCTACGGCGACCTTGTGTCGACGAACAGCCGGCGCACCCGCGAGGAGATGGAGTACGAGCTCCTCGACACCGGCGTCTTCAATGACCACCGCTATTTCGACGTGTTCGTGGAGTACGCCAAGGGCACGGCCGAGGACATCCTGATACGAATTACCGCGACCAATCGAGGACCTGACGCGGCCGACCTGCATCTCCTGCCGACGCTGTGGTTCCGCAACGACTGGTCACAGTGGATTGCCGAATCGAATAGGGCCCCCGAGAAGCCAAACCTCGAGCAGATCGAGGCATCGGCAGGTGCCACCGCCATCGCCGCGACGCATCCCCAGCTGGGTGCATTCATCCTTTCGTGCGAAGGCAATGTGCCGCTGCTCTTCACCGAGAACGAGACCAACCACGCGCGGCTGTTCGGCACCCAGAACGAAAGCCTCTACGTCAAGGACGGGATCAACGACTGTGTGGTGCAAGGCCGACACGAGGCGGTGAATCCGGGCCAGCAGGGTACCAAGGTCGCGGCGCACTATCACGCCAAGGTCGGCGCCGGGCAGACCACAGTGATTCGCCTGCGGCTCTCGAGCAGTTTCTTGGAACCGAAAGCCACACCCTTTGGCAAGCAGTTCGACAAACTCTTCGACGAGAGGCTTCGTGAAGCCGACGAATTTTACAAGTCCGTCACGCCTCCATCTGTGAGCGCAGACGCGGCCAACGTGATGCGCCAGGCCATCGCCGGCATGCTCTGGAGCAAACAGTTCTTCTTCTTCGACGGCGACAACTGGCTGGACGAGCACCGCTCCAACCCCCTCCACTCCGGAAACCGCAACGCCCGGAACTCGGAGTGGTATCACATGCTGAACCAGGACATCGTCTCGATGCCCGATAAATGGGAGTATCCCTGGTATGCGGCCTGGGATCTGGCGTTCCACACGCTACCGCTCTCCATCGTCGATCCCGATTTCGCCAAAGACCAGATGCAGCTGATGCTGCGCGGCTCTTACCTGCACCCGAACGGTCAGATGCCGGCGTATGAGTGGAACTTCAGTGACGTGAACCCGCCGGTCCACGCTTTTGCGACGCTGTTCCTCCATCGCACCGAGCAGGCCCTGCGTGGTGAAATGGATCTGGACTTCCTCAGGTCGACCTTTAACAAGCTGCTACTGAACTTCACGTGGTGGGTCAACCGGAAGGACCGCCACGGCAAGAACGTGTTCGAAGGAGGGTTCCTCGGCCTCGATAATATCGGGGTGTTCGACCGCAGCGCCCCGCTTCCGACCGGTGGCCACCTCGAACAAGCGGACGGTACGGCGTGGATGGCTCTCTTCAGCCAGAACATGCTGGAGCTCGCGGTGGAGCTGGCGGCGCACGACCCCACGTACGGTGAGATGGCCTTCAAGTTTGCCGAGCACTTCTACTACATCGCCGCGGCTATGAACCGGCCCGGGGCAGAAGGCATGTGGGACGAGGAGGATGGTTTCTACTACGACTTGCTGCAGCTCCCCGACGGCAATGGCACGCGGCTCAAGGTGCGCTCGATGGTCGGGCTCCTCCCTCTCTGCGCCACCACGGTGACCGAGAAGCGGCAGCGCGAAAGTATACCGAGGACGATCAGGGCCATCCAGGAGCGGCTGCGCCGGATGCCGGAACTGTCGGCGACGATGCACCCCACGGGCGAGGGGCATCTCGGCGCGGCTGACCGAGGGATTCTGGCTCTGGTCAACCCGGAGCGGCTCCGTCGGATCCTGACGAAGATGCTCGACGAGAACGAGTTCCTGAGCCCCTACGGCATCCGCGCCCTCTCCAAGTTCCACGACAAGCACCCGTACGTGTTCTACGTGGACGGCCAGCCACACACCGTGGACTACCTGCCGGCCGAATCGAACACCGGCATGTTCGGCGGCAACTCCAACTGGCGCGGACCAATCTGGATGCCGGTGAACGTGCTGCTCATCCGGGCCCTCCTGAACTTCTATCTGTATTACGGGGACACGTTCAAGATCGAGTGCCCGACGGGTTCGGGTCACCTGATGAACCTCTTCGAGGTAGCCAAGGAGATTTCTGACCGGCTCACGCGCATCTTCCTGCGCGACGCGCAGGGTCACCGTCCGGTGTACGGAGGCACGGAAATGTTCCAGTCGGATCCGCACTGGCGTGATTACGTCCTCTTCTACGAGTACTTTCATGGCGACAACGGCGCTGGGCTCGGCGCGAGTCATCAAACCGGCTGGACCGGTCTAGTGGCGAAGCTGATTCAGTTGTTCGGACTGCTCGACGCGAAAAAGGCGCTCGAGACCGGCAAGGAAGCGGCGTTCTCGCGATGAGGCGCGCGTCGATCTGCTCGCGGAGGTCTGGCACCAGCCTCGCCCGGAGTGAGCTCGATCTGGTCGTCACGCGCCCAAGCGTCGCTCGACGCCAATCAGGCTGAAGACCGTCATGCTCTGGCGCGGCGCTGGCGCACGCGCCTGCTGGTCTCTGCACCGCCCCACTGCGAGAGGAATTGGGTGATGAAGGAATGTTCCTGGCTCGATTCGACCGCCAATGGTGCCAACGCGAGCGCGACCGCCAACGCCGTGTGATAGCCGAGTGATCGCGACGCAACCGCACGCGCGTAAGCGGGATGCGCGTCGTTGATCCAGATCGTGCTATCGACCAGTCGCGCGAGTTCCGGATCACCCCATCGCGATTCGAATTGCGCCCGGAGCCCATAACGCGCCGGCCGGCGGCGTCCCGCGACGGTGGTGAGGTCCGCTACCGATCGGACATCGCCGTACGCGTGACTCTGACCGTCGCCCGACTCGAGAGGCTGGTGCCCGTGTGACGGTTCAGTTTCTGCTGGCCGTGGCTCGTTCGGAGTGGGCGCCGACGTGACCGGCGCTGGCGTGTGGGGTTCCTCGGGAGGTTTCGCGGGCACGGCAGTCGACATCTCGGTGCCTGCCTCGAGGGCCTCATGGCCCACTGGAACGCTCGCGAACAAAGGCGCCGGGACACGCTCACCACCGCGACCGGGCATCGGCAGGCGCTTCTGGCCCCCTGGTCGCCGATCGACGAGGGACCGCAGGAGCGGAAAATCATCCGCGAGATCTTCCAGCACGCGTTCGAGGTCTCGTTCCAGGCGAGCCATCTGAGGCCGTCCGTCGCTCTCGCGGCGATCGCCCCACTCGGCGAGTTGACGCGACACGACCTCCTGAATCGCCTTTCGATAAGCGAGGTACGTGGCGCCGCGCGGGCCGCTCCGGATGAAATCGTTCTTGCTCAGCGTGAGACATGCGGCCAGATCGGGCACCTCAATCATTCCGGTGATGCGCGCGTGCCCCGCTGGTGTGAGACCCAGCCAATCCCAGCCGCGCTTGATCACCTTGCCGAATGTACTAACTGCGATACCGTCGCGATCGGGCGCACCGGATCCGTTTCGTTCGATGTAGCCGAGAGCCGACGGTGTTCGTCGTCGGCCCAGCCGGATCGCGACCGGCACGCGTTCAGATCCAGCACCGCTCGACGCAGCTAGTTCACCTCCATCGACGTCGAACCGGACGCCGTTCGCGTAGTGCCGGCGCAGCACGTCCGTAAATGTCACGTCCAGCAGCGGCGCGAAATGACGCCGCACGGTTTCCTCCACGAAACCTGGATCGAGCAACGACGACAACTGATTTCCCAGCGCGAGTTGCACGGCCGTGCCCCGCCTCGCTGTCAGGCCGGGCGGAGGGA
>JBKPNV010000341.1:0-4411 GCA_046732795.1 Acidobacteriota bacterium | reverse complement strand
CCTGCACCTTGTCCCAGAACTCGGGCTTGTAAATCGGGCGACCGTACAACCCAAACCGCGAGGGCGAGATCCACTCATAGTCCACCCAGAAGTTGTCCTGCCCGGTCTTGCAGTCTTTCTGCGTCGGGCCGCATCGCCGCGTGCCACTACCCGTAATCGGATTGAAGGCGCCACCCCAGGTTCCTGTCAGATCCGGCTTCCCATTGGGGAGCCGCGGTGTGTCGACGGCTGCAGTCTGCGGTGCGGGCGGCGCGGGCAGCAGCGTCCAGTTGGGCGGCTGATTCGTTGGCTTCATCGCCGCTTTGACGCTTGCCGGCACGGGCATCACGACATACATCTGTCCCGTTTCCGTCAGCGTCGTCGTGATGTCGCGGACGACGGTGCCGTTCCGCTTTTCCGTCATCCTGCCGGCGTACAACGCCTCGGCCGGATTGAGCGGATTGTTCCAATCCTTGTAGTCGCTGTAGGTGAACTCGTAGGTGTTCGCGCCATGTTTTACCACCACGCTCTCGGGCATGAATTTCGCGTCGAGTGTGGTGGTCGCCGTTGCAGTGGGAACGCCGGGGATCGGATACGTCAACACCGGCTTGTTGCCGACCCATGCGACCGACGTTTTACCGATCGTCATCACATCGGCTGCCAGCCGCTGCGGTCTCGGCGTCATGGGCGGTGCGTCCGGCGACGTCCCGGCGAATGCGGCCTTGAACGCACCCTGCGGGCCTGACCACAGGCGAATCATCCGCTCCTCGACGGTTGCCGGCATCGGCGTGGCCTTGCCTTTGCCCGGGACGAGCTCGGCGCCTTGAATGTCTTCGTTCCAGGCATAGGCTCCACTGAGGACTTCGATCGTGGAGCAACTCTGGCCATTGGGCCGGGTGCCGGTGATTCGGATCCGCTCACCCGATGTCTGATAGCTGATGTCGCTTCGGTACATCGTCACATTGCAGGGCTGCCCGCCCACCTGCATCGAGCCCTTGCCCTGATAATCGAGCGACATGAGCAGATCGTATTCCTCACTGCTCCGCAGCATGCCCGTGTACCAAGCCCAGTTGAACAGGACTGCCTTAAGGTCCTTTGCGCCGGCTGCAGGCGTGTACGGCGGCGGGCCGCCTCGGCCGCCGGCGCGACCACCACCACCTTGTGCGGGAGCTTGGGCCCCTCCTGCCGGCGCTGCACCTCGATCTTGAGCGCTGGACAGCGACGTCACGCTGATCATGAGAGTCGCCATGATTGCGACAGTTGTCCACACGATTCTCTTTCGAGAAGCCATAGTGATCTCCCGTTATCGTTCAGTCGTTCGGGTTACCAGCGGAATATTCATAACGGTGCCGTCCGCCCGCGTAATCGACGTGAGGAATCCCAGTGGACTCCCGTTCCGTGCCGGGATGAACTTCGCGGTCAACAGTTCGCCGATTTTGAGCGCATTCGGGCCGACTCTGCTGATCCCGTGATCCCGCGATCGGCAAGCCGACCGAGCCGGTCGTGAACACCCAGTCGATTGTCGTGCCGTCGGGGTTCTTCACTGTGATCGTCATCGACCCGTGCGGATCACGACTGGAGCTTGGTCAGCGTGCCCGCGATTTCCTTCTCCGCCTTCATGTCGAAGACGCCAGCGAGCGAATGATGCACCTGGAGCGAGGCACCGCCCATCAGACACCCGCATCCCAATGCTCGTCCATCATCTGTGCCGCCCTGAAGTTGTGATGGCATCAGGTGCCAACACATGGCCACCCAAAGAAGCCGGACCACCTCCGCCAGAGCGTCACCGCGCGCCACGCGCCCGGGCTCTATCAAGGGCTGATTATAGCGGGGAGCCGACCAGATGGTTTCCAATAAACGCCGCCGCGACGACCCTTTTTTGCCCGAATGACGCGCTGCAAGCACCGTCGAGGGGTCCGTGGAGGAAACCACGCCGTATTCAATGGCGTTCTACGGGTTTGCGGAGATCGCTATGCAGAACCTGGGCGATCAGATTAACGAGGTGACAGTCGTCAGGAGAAAGGATTTGCAGGCTGCCCCGTCGAGAGGGTGTTCGCGCCACACGTAGCTCGCCGCCTGGCGTGGACGTTGATGCGTCCACACCAGGCGGTGACGATATGATTGCCGAGCCCGTTCACACGTCCGTCTCGTCCTCGTCTTCGTCCTCGGCTTCCTCGTCTTCGTCCAGATCATCATCGTCGTCTTCGTCGTCTTCGAATGCGGCCGCGTCCTCCGCTTCATCGCTCTCTGGAACAACCCCAAGATCGTCGTCGGGGCGATTCGAGATGCCCTGCTCTCCCTGTTCCGGAGTCCACGTTTTGTGTCTCTGGCCGAGATCTCCTTGCGGCTCATCGGCGATCGGCGTTTCAGGGCTGGAGGTCTTCTGGTTCTGCGTCATGTTGGTCGCCTTTGTAGTTGGGGGATAGGTTGATCTCTATTCGCTGCTGACCCGGCGAGCGCACGATTGCAAGAGTCAATCCCGTTTACCCGCATGCGAGAGCCAGTCGATAGACCTCTTGTCGAGATCTCACGGCGGAGCGATCCGAACGATCAACTCGTTACTCGAGCCGTGCAATTTCTCGATCGAGCGCCCGCTACGATTTGCTTTTGCGTCTATGACGCATCACCGGATGGCACGATGCCGCGCGGCAAGACGAGCGGGTCCATGAAACCAGAGCCGGTTAGAACATTGTTGAGTACGGACGCGCAAGCCGAGGTTTGTAAGAGTTGGGAGAGCCTTTGGCCGTTCTGATGACGACGATCAGGTGGCGATCCTCAAGAGGTGCCAGCCCATCCAATGTTCGCAATGGAGCAGCTGCAGGCCGGGGGAGCGATCGCGGAGCAAGACGATCAGTAACGATCCCGGACAACTGAACTACCTCGTGCTTCGCCAAGAGTATAGGCATCTCCGAGATCAGCCGATACGTCCGTTCAGTCGCGGACTGAGCCTCCGAGCCATCCGCGTATCTGTCCAGTGGTCAACGTGGGCAGCCACGCCGACATCGATCTCCTCGTTCTGTGTTTGTGAGGTCGCGACTGTCAGCAGGTGACGGAGCTTCCAAGCGATAAACCAGCAGCATCCGGGCAGCAATACGTCCAGGAATAATGATGTTCGACAAAACAATAAAGTCCGTGCGGCCGCATTACTTCGCGTCCCTGTCGCTCGTCGCGCTGTTTGCCGTTTCCGCCGAGGCTGCTATGCCGGGTGTTGGGCCCCAGGCCAGCATTACGTGTCCAGCGAGTGCTGTGCACATCTCGCTGGGCGAGAATATACCCTCCATAGTTGATTCGTATCCCGAAGGCACCTCCTTCTGCGTCGAAGCCGGAGAACACTTTCCCGCCTCTCCGATCAACCTGAAGGCCAATGACATGCTGGTTGGTCAATACGGCGCGATCATCGACGGCACCAATGTGACCATGACCTATGATATCGGCTCGACCTCGATCATACGTGGCTGGAACTGCTTGACCGACTGTTCCGGCGTTACGGTGCAGAACCTGGTCATCCGTAATCTCGCCTCTTACCATTGCATTGGTGTCTACTCTCGTGATCCAACCGCCCCATCGAACAACTGGACGATAGATCACAACGAAATCCATGGCTGCAAAACAGGAGTGTCCGTCAGCAATCAGTCCGGTGCCAACGTGACGAATAACTATATTCATCACAATGTTGGCGATACCAACAACCCTGTTCCGTCAGAGCGCGGAGGAGGATATGGGGCGTATTTGCCTGCAAACACAACATTCAGCAACAACGAAATTGCCTATAACGGGCCGGAACAAAAGATCTCTCTAAGCGTTAACGTCACCTTCCGCAACAATTTCGTTCATCACAATAACCTTGACGGCATTTGGTATGACGGCGAGACCGTCGGCTCTGTTATCGAAGGGAACATTTCCGAGGACAATTCCGGCGTGGGCATCGTCTACGAGGCGAGCGGCCAGGGGATTATCACGAATAACACCCTGCGTCGCAGTGGTCTCTCCGGCATCTTGATCACCATGTCCCAGAACGTCGAAATCTATTGGAACGTGCTCGAGGACAACTATCGGGGCATCGAGTATTTCGTGGATTGCGCCAGCGTGGGGCAGGGCGGTTACAACAGGGCGGCCAATGGCGGCGCAGGCGTGATTTATGACCTGCGCAATAACAACACCCACGACAATATCGTCAAGATAGGTACTCGTAGCGGATCGTTGGCGAACACACTCTTCCTCTCTAACTGCTCGAGCGCTGAAAGCGACGCGTATTTGTACGGGTCGAAGAACTTGATATTCCAGCACAATAGCTACTATGTGCCGTCGCTTACCGCGCAGTTATGGTATTGGGGGGGTGTCTCGAGGTTCTGGAGCGAATGGCAGGCGCTTGGCCAGGACACCGGCGGCTCGGTCCAGCTATCATCCGAATACGCAGCACCAGTCATCACGA
>JBKPNV010000340.1:0-3222 GCA_046732795.1 Acidobacteriota bacterium | reverse complement strand
ACGTCGTGATCACGATGTGGGACTGGGCCGACCCGAAAGTGTACCTGCATGACGAGATCGCGAGTGACAAGCGCAACCCGACGGTGAATCCGAACGGACCCGTGTACGGTGCGCTCGAAGAGAGCGCGGACTACCTGGCCGTCCTCGATCCCAAGACCCACACGTCGTCGATGATCAAACTGACGGTGCGCGAGCCGGATACGCCGAGCTCCGTGAGCACGCCGCCGGCGGGACCGTCACCGTATTGGGGCGACGAAGCGATCTGGAACAGTCAAACCACGGTTCACAGCTTCGCGATGGATAAGCAGGCGCGCGTGTGGGCCGCGGCGCGGGTGCGCAAGCCTGCGACGCCGGACTGGTGCCGAGCGGGATCGGATCATCCGTCCGCAAAACTCCTCCCGATCAACCAGGGACAGCGCGGCCTGGAGATGTACGACCCGAAGACCAAACAGCTGACCACGATCGATACGTGCTTCACCTGGGGCCATGTGAACTTCGACGACAACGACGTGCTCTGGTCGTCGTTCGGACCAGCCGGTGTCGAGGGGTGGTTCGACACGAGAATCTGGGACAAGACGCACGACGAGAAGCAGGCGCAAGGATGGAGCGCGTTCGTCCTCGACTACAACGGCAACGGAAAGCGCGATGCCTACACCGAGCCGAACGATCCCGCTGATCCGGCGAAGGACAAGCGCCTCAACATTCAGTTCTATGGCGACTCGCCGGCGAATGATGGCTCCGTCTGGGGATCGGTCCAGGGAATGCCCGGCGCAATCGTCAGGTTCGTGCCAGGTGCGCATCCGCCCGAAACGGCATTGACCGAGTACTACGAGGTGCCGTGGAACAACCCGAATGCCAAGGTGCAGGGGTTTGCACCGCGCGGCATGGACATCGATAGCAAGAACGTCGTCTGGACCGTGCTGTCGAGCGGACATCTGGCGAGCTTCGATCGCAGCAAGTGCAAAGGACCGTTGAATGGGCCAATGGCAGCAACGGGACAGCACTGCCCGGAAGGCTGGACCCTGCACGCGCTCCCCGGCCCGAACTACAAAGGGGCGGTTGAAAACGGCAGCGCCGACTCCGCGTACTACGACTTCGTCGACCGCTTCGACATGCTCGGTGTAGGCAAGGACGTGCCGCTCGCGACGGGAAACTTGTCCGAAGGATTGCTCGCCCTCGTCGACGGCAAGTTCCTGATGCTGCGCGTTCCATATCCGATGGGGTTCTTCTCGAAGGGGATGGATGGCCGCATCGACGATCCAAAGGCAGGCTGGAAAGGAAAGGGCATCTACACGACGATCGCGACCCGCGCGCCATTCCACATGGAAGGCGGCAAGGGCACGACCAGCAAGCTCATTCGCTTCCAGATGCGACCGGATCCTCTCTCTAAATGATCAAACTCCCAATTATCAACTCCCAACTCCCGAAGCGTCGCGATCGGGATTGGGAGTTGGAAATTGGGAATCTTGAGTTACGACCGGCCCATTTCGCTTCCCTCCGGTATTTAGGAGCACCTCCGAGCCGGTGGAGTCTCACGCACTCCACTGACCTGCAGCCCTTCAGCGAACCGGCCAGATCCTCATGGTCGTGCTGGGGGAACATGCCTTGCTTCCTCAGCTCGTAATGACTCCCTGAAGGTGACGCTCGCCTTCCCGCAGTCAGATGCGTTCGTGTATCCGACGAGGAGCTGACATGAAAGTCACCCTGCTTGGCGCCTCGGGCGGCGAAGTAACCGGATCTGCTTATCTGTTGCAGACGGCGCGCTCGAGAGTGCTCATCGACTGCGGACTCTTTCAAGGCAGCAAGAAACTTGAGAACTCAAATCAACTACCCTCGCGGGAGAAGCTGCAGCAACTCGACGCTGTAGTGCTCACGCACGCACATCTGGATCACACGGGCCGGCTGCCTCTTCTCACGCGATTCGGATACACCGGGCCGATCTACGCCACGCCCGCGACCATCGAACTGACCGACCTGATTCTCCGTGACTCGGCCTATCTTCAGCTCGAGGACACCAAACGCCAGAACCGGCGCAGAGCCGAAGCCGGTCAGCCACCCGTCGAGCCTCTCTACACGCAGAAGCAGGTCGACCAGTTGCGTCCGCTGTTCAGGCAGATGCGATACGACCAGCCCACGAACGTCACGCCAGACGTCAGCGTGCGCGCGGTCGAAGCGGGTCACATCCTGGGCTCGGCCAGCCTGGAAGTGACCGTCACCGACAACGGGGGCAGCAAGGTGCTGGTGTTCTCCGGCGATCTCGGGCCGCGCGGTGCCCCGCTTCACCGCGATCCGGTGCCGTTCAAGCGAGCAGATGTCGTCTTCCTCGAATCCACCTACGGTGATCGCGATCATCCCTCGCTGGCCGAAACCGCGGTTCAGGCACGCGAAGCGATCAGGGAGACCGTCGAACAAGGTGGGCGGGTGCTGGTGCCGGTGTTTGCCATCGGCCGCTCGCAACTGTTGCTGTATCTGCTGGCCGGCGCGTTCAAGCGAAAGACGCTCAAGCCGTTCCCCATCTATCTGGACAGTCCGATGGCAATTCGAGCGACCGAAATTTATCGATCGCACCCGGAGCTGTTCGACGAAGAGGCGATCGCGATGCGCAAAGCCGGCGACCTGGTCCGGCAACTGCGCACGGCGAGAGTGTGCCAGAAAGCTGCGGAATCACTGGCTATCGCCAAGGCGCCCGCACCATACCTGGTGCTCGCAGGCGCGGGCATGTGCACGGGCGGGCGCATCCTGCATCATCTGCAGAACCACTTGCCGAATCCAACGACGCTCGTCCTCATGGTGGGGTATCAGTCGCGCGGCTCCCTGGGACGGGCCCTGGCTGACGGTGCAGAGTCTGTTCGTATCGCCGGCCGAACTGTCCCGGTGCGCGCCAGAACGCATCTCTTCGGCGGGTTGAGCGGACATGCCGGACAGGCCGATCTGCTCAACTGGCTGGGGTCTCTCGCTCCCTCAAGTCCGCGGGTGTTCCTCACACATGGCGAGGACGGACCACGTGCCGCTCTGCGCGATCGAGTGAAGGATCGCTTCGGCCTCGGCGCGGAGATGCCGGGCTATCGCGACTCGCTCGATTTGTGAACGACTGGCGCGGCCAGATGATCAGCGTATCGCGGCCACGGACCACACGGAACAGGAGACAACGATGTCGAGCGCGCCACACGATCGCGACCAATCCCAGTTGGTGAGCCTCGCGGACGAGGAAGCAGTCAAGGA
>JBKPNV010000339.1:0-10704 GCA_046732795.1 Acidobacteriota bacterium | reverse complement strand
ACGATCAAAGGGAACAAGAATTTTCCCGGCGATGTGAAGGAAGAGCAGTTCCGCCGCGTCGAACGCCGATACGGCTCCTTCGTGCGCTCGTTCACGTTGCCGAACACCGTGGACGCCGCGAAGGTCAGCGCCGAATACAAGAACGGCGTGCTCACCGTGAAGCTGCCGTATCGCGAGGAAGCCAAGCCGCGGACCATCAACGTCGAAGTCGCAGCGTAAATTCCGTCGGGCGGGTCTTGCTTTGAGACCCGCCCTCGTCCCCCGCACCTCGCACCATTGGCTGTGTTAGGCTTCTTGCATGACCGACACAGTCGATGTCACCGGTTCGGAAACGATAGAAGAGCCCGCGCCAATCGTCCCGGCCAAGGCGCCTCCCATCGAAAGTCGATTTCTTTACGTCGATGTCGCGGCGATGCGCGCGAAGCAGCTGCGGCGCGGGGCCCGCGTGCGTCTCAGTGACGACGACGGTGCGGCGGAGCAGCATCGGGCGGTGCCGCATAAGGCCGAGCGTGTGGCGATGGAAGAAGTCCGCCGCGGACTCGTGCTGTACGAGGTTCCCGACTCCGACAAGCCGCTCCCGAAAGAGTAGCCTCCGACTGCGGGAACCTTTCGGGTGTATCACCCGTAGGTGCGAGTAGGACCGGCCAATGTTGACCTTCCTATTCCTGGGCGCGATCGGATTGGCGTTTGCCGCGCTCCTCGCGATTCCCGCCCTGCTGTTCGGGTTGTTTGTCTGGGTGATCACTCTCCCGTTCCGCCTGTTCTTTGCCCTCTTTTTCGGGATCTTCGGCCTCCTGTTCGGGTTGGTGTTCGGGATCATCAGGTTTGTCTTCGGCATCGTCGGCGCGATTCTCGGCGTCGTGTTCGCTCCGATCGGCCTTCTGATCCTTGGCGTTCTCGTGATTGGTGGCATCATCGCCGGGTTGCTCTCGCTGCTGGCGCCGCTGGTGCCGCTGGCGTTGCTGGCAATGCTGGCCTGGGCGATCTACCGGATCACGTCACGTCGTCCCACCCCGACATTCTGATAATCTCGGCGGCATGCCGAGCGTACGTCTGGCCCTCGCCCTCTTACTGTGTTCGTGGCTGTTCGTCCCTGTCGGTGCGCAGGAGACGAAGCAGCCACCACCCCCATATCGAATCCTCATCAGCAACGACGACGGCGTTCGAGCGCCGGGCCTTGCAGCGGTCGCACAGATCCTTCAGGCGATCGGTCAGATCATCATCGTGGCGCCGGCAGAAAATCAGAGCGGGAAGGGACACTCGATCGTCACCAGCGAACCGATCCTGCGCGAAGATCTCACGCTGCCCAATGGTCTGAGAGCGGTTGGCCTGACCGCCACTCCAGCGACGACGGTGAACGTGGCCATCCGCAACATCGTCAAGCCGCTGCCGGATCTCGTCGTGTCCGGGATCAATCGCGGATACAACCTCGGTTTGACGGCCTATGTATCCGGGACGGTCGGCGTCGCACGCGAGGCAGCGATGCACGGTGTGCCGGCAATAGCCGCGTCGCTCCAGGAAGAAAACGCGATTCGAAACTACGGGGCCGCGGCAGAGGAAGTCCTCGGCGTCGCACGTCGGGTGAAGCAGTACGGGTTATCGGCGAATACCTTCCTGAATGTGAACATTCCGGCGATGCCGCAGGGCGGGTACCGCGGATACCGCATCACCACGCAGGCCATGCAGAGCAGCGGCGAGGAGCACTTTGCCGAGACGACGCATCCCTCGTCCGGCCGTACGGTCTATTGGAATGTCTACAAGGAGGGCGGGACGGCGCCGGAGGGGACAGATATTCGAGCCGTCAACGACGGGTACGTGTCGGTTACGCCGATGAAGCTCGGTGAGATCGATTCGTCGCAGTTGGACACGCTGCGTGGCATCTTCAAGTAACAGCGACACTGGTCACAAGGAGGGTCTCCGATGCGAGTGGCACTTGCTGTCCTGGTTGTTGGAACGGTACTGGGGCAGGCGGGACTCGTGCAGGCGCAGTCAGCCGATCGTCCGAACGTCGTGCTCATCATCACTGACGATGTGGGGTATAGCGACATCGGGAGTTACGGGGCGCCCGACATCAAGACGCCCAACATCGACAGCCTGGCGAAGAACGGCACGCGACTGACCGACTTCTACGCGGCGCCGAATTGTTCACCGACGCGCGCGGCACTCATCAGCGGCCGCTATCAGCAGCGATTCCGCATCGAGGTGCCGCTCGGCGCGTCACGAGGTCCAGCCGGCGACCAGGGTCTGCCCGCGACCGGGCGCACACTACCGCAGCTGCTGAAGAACAACGGCTACCGAACCGCGCTGATCGGCAAATGGCATCTCGGGTACAAGAAAGAGTTCAGCCCCAACGCCCACGGGTTCGACTATTTCTTCGGCTTCAAGAGCGGACTGATCGACTACTACCAGCACACCGACCAGCAAGGTGAGCACGATCTGTTCGAGAACGATCAGCCAAGTCAGGCCACCGGGTACTCGACGGACCTCTTTACCGAGCAGTCGGTCAAGTTCATCGAGGAGAACGCGGGCCGGCCCTTCTTCCTGGAAGTCGCCTTCAACGCCGCTCATTGGCCGTTCCAGGTACCTGACCATCCATCGGTCGCTCCCAACAACGCGCGATTCGTGCAGCCCCAGGACAGCCCGACCAATACGCGGCAGGACTACGTCTCGATCGTGGAGCGCGCGGATCGTGGTATCGGACAGATTCTCGCCACCCTCGAACGCCGGGGCCTGACGCGCAACACGCTCGTGATCTACACGCACGACAACGGGGGTGAATGGCTGTCGCGCAACGCGCCGCTCTTCAACCGCAAGAACTCGGTGTGGGAAGGCGGAATTCGTGTGCCGGCCATTTTCCGGTGGCCAGGGAAGATTCCTGCCGGCAAGACGTCCTCGCAGGTCGGCATCGTGATGGATCTCACGGCCACAATTCTGGCCGTGACCAACTCTCCCGTTCCAGCCGAGGCGCGGCTCGAAGGCATCAACCTCGTGCCACTGCTGCAACCGAATGCGGCGCGAGCTGAACGCACGCTGTTCTTCAGGATCACGGGACCGGCGCGCCGCCAGCGTGCCGTTCGCCAGGGAGACTGGAAGCTGATGATCGACGGCAACAGCCCAATGCTCTTCAACGTGGCCAGCGATGTTGGCGAGCGCAACGATGTCGCGCAGCAGCACCTGGACATCGTCCAGAAGTTGTTTCCGCTCATTGGCAAGTGGGAGCAGGACGTCGACGCTGAGGCGAAGCAGCTCGCGGGAAGCAGTACGCAGTAGGACCAAGATCCGCCTTACGATTTGGCAGGAGATCAACGTGAAAGCTGTTCGAGTTCATGCCCTCGGTGGCCCCGAAGTGATGCAGTACGAGGACGTTGACGTTCCGCGGCCCGGTGCTGGAGAAGTTCTCATCAAGATCGCTGCGACCGGGTTGAACTACCTCGACGTGCAGTATCGAATCGGCCGCGTGAAGGCGCCGCTGCCGTTCACCAACGGTACTGAAGCCGCCGGTGTGATCAGCGAGGTCGGCAGCGGCGTGACCGACTTCAAGGCGGGCGATCGCGTGGCGTATACGATGGTCCTGGGCACGTATGCCGAATACGCCATTGCGCCTGCCGCACGTGTCGTGCACGTGCCGCCGGATCTCGATCTGCGGATCGCTGCGGGCGCGATGCTGCAGGGACTCACGGCGCATTACCTGACCCACAGTACCTATCCGCTCAAGGCGGGCGAGACGGCGTTGGTGCATGCCGCCGCGGGCGGAATCGGGATGGTGCTCACGCAGGTCGCCCGGCTGATTGGCGCGCGCGTGATTGCGACAGCCGGCACCGATGCGAAGGTGGAGCTGGCGCGCCAGGCCGGCGCCCATGAGGTGATCAATTACGCCACGCAGGACTTCGAGCAAGAAGTGAAGAAGCTGACCGGCGGCCGCGGCGTCGACGTCGTCTACGACTCAGTCGGAAAGGACACGTTCGACAAAAGCCTGAACTGCCTTCGGCATCGCGGTTATCTGGCGCTGTTCGGATTCTCGAGTGGCCTCGTGCCGCCCTTCGATCCCGCGATCCTCGGCATCAAGGGATCGTTGTTTCTGACCCGGCCCGCGCTGAATCAGTACATCGCAACGCGCGATGAGTTGATGATGCGCACGCAGGATCTGTTTGGCTGGCTCGCGTCGGGCGCAGTGAAGATTCGAATCAATCACACCTTCCCCTTGGCCGAGGCGGTGAAAGCTCACCAGGAGCTCGAAGCGCGCCGGACCACAGGCAAGGTGTTGCTGGAGGTCTGACAGCTGCGATCGATTCCCAACTCCCAAAACCAACTCCCAACGACGGGGTGGTTGGGTTGGGAGTTGGAAATTAGGCGTTACGGACGCCCTAGTTCGTTCCCGCCGCCGCGACGACGTCCGCTTTCGTCAGTGGTTTATCGGGGTTCGGCGGGTGCGCCTGAATCCAGGCGTTGTAATCGAACTTCAGTTTGTTCAACGTGTCGTTCGCCGCTTTCACCACCGCGAGCTGACCCGGGTTCGGGTTGACCGCGGTGATATCCGCGGACCACACCACTTTCTCGGCCGGAAGATAGACGCCCAGCATCCCGTCGCTGTGCTCGTTTGGAATGCGAAACAGCTCGACGACCTTGCCATTGGTGCCCTTGCGCACGTCGCGATCGCCGACACCCTGCACCACGTTGGTGCGGCGGTTCGTGACCTTTGAAAGACTGTCGCCGGTGAGTGTGCGCGGACCGGCGAGCAGCCGCTCGAGCACCTGCTCGTTGTTGTTGTGCGTCAGGATCGTGGTGCCTTCTGCCACGGCGGCGGCAAGGCCGCTCGCGTGATCGAAGTGCGGATGCGAGTTCACGACGAAGCGGATCGGCTTGTTCGGAATCGCCTGCTTGGCCGCCGCCATCACTGCCAGGCCGCGCGCGTCGCTCTGGCCGCTTTCGACCACCAGAATATGATCGCCCATGTCGACGGCGAGGGACGTGTAGTTGCCTCCGATCTTGAACACGCCGTCGCCAAGCTTTTCAACCGGCGGTGCTGCCGGAGCCGGCGGAGCACCAGCAGGCGCCGGAGCGGGTCCGCCTCCTCGGCCGGTCGGAGGAGGTGGGGGCGTGAGAAGTGCGTCCAGGTTCGATGGATTGGGCGTGGCCGCTTTAATCTCTGCGTCGAACGTCGGCATGCCGGCCTGCTTCTGGACGATGCGAGCAGGCACCTGTACGCCGTTGATGTTCCGGTAATTGGAGTACTCGAATTCCACGAGCAGGTCGCCGACCACGGCATTGTCGACCCGCGTCTCCACCTTGCTCACAAGGTTCTGGTTGTTGATGTAGCCCGTCACGCTGTAGCTCTGCCCGGACGGTGACTTGAGATTGAGTGGAGTGAACGACACGAGCTGCTGGCCGCCTTGCTGCCGCACCGTGGCATTGTTGGCCGCCGCTCCTTTGAGGAAGCCCCAGGGCGTCGTCCAGATATTGAGCGCCTGATTCCAATTGCTGCTGGCCTGTGCCCCGGTGATGTTCTGGTTGAACACGCCTGGCATGGGCGGCGGTACGCCTGGGACGATCGGTGGCTGTGTTGGTCCGCTCGCTCTCGAGACCAGGGATGCCGCGTCACTGCCGGGAGCGAAGTTGATCGTGCGCGTGTACTCGGTGATCCGCGTCACATTGACCGCGCCCATGGGATCGCCGATGGCCTTGCTCTGTCCGAAGGCGCCGTTTCGCGCCGTTCCCGAGTACGTGATCGAATTCAACATATCGACGCCCATCGCCTTCGATGATGCGGCGACGATCGAGCTGGCGGTCTGTGTGGCGCCACTTGTCGACAGTACGACGATAAGAAGCGCGACCAGCGTCAGCGTTCTGAGTAGCATAAGTGCCTCCAGGGCTCTTGCATTATGGATGTGGTTGAAACCGGTGCAGACGTATATACGTGTGAATGTCGCTGGCGTTGACTGCCTGTCACGCTGCTGACCGTCTTTCACAGTGCGCGTCACCCTTCGCGGGGCGCCACGAATTTCCGGGCTAAAATCGGCGAATCGGAAGCTCGACACGCTTGGTCCTGTCAGCTGGCACCCGCCTCGGCAATTACGAGATTCAAGAAGCCGTCGGAGCCGGCGGGATGGGAGAGGTGTATCGGGCGCGCGACACGAAGCTGAATCGTGATGTGGCGATCAAGGTGCTGCCACAGGCCTTCCTGTTCGACGGTGATCGCCTGGCGCGTTTCAAACGGGAAGCCCAACTCCTGGCATCACTCAATCACGCCAATATCGCCGCGATCTACGGGTTCGAGGAGGCGAGTGGCTTTCAGGCGCTGGTCCTCGAGTTCATCGACGGTCCGACGCTGGCCAGTCGGATCGCCAGCGGTGCGATTCCCGTCGATGAGGCATTGGCCCTTGCTCTGCAGATAGCGGACGCGCTCGAAGCCGCGCACGAACAGGGCATCATCCATCGCGACCTGAAGCCTGCCAACGTGAAGGTTCGCGACGACGGTACGGTGAAAGTGCTGGATTTCGGTTTGGCGAAGATGGTCGACGAGGGGCCGCCGAACGGCGCACATCATGGCGATGGTCGTATCGGGCGCCAGCCGGACTTCAGCGCCTCACCGACAATCACCACGCCGGCGATGACGATGGCAGGCGTCCTCCTCGGGACGGCCGCCTACATGAGTCCAGAGCAGGCGAAAGGGCGCCCGGCCGACAAGCGCAGCGACATTTGGGCGTTCGGCTGCGTGCTCTTCGAAATGCTCACTGGTCGGAAAGCGTTCGACGGCGAGGACGTGACCGACACGATCGCGGCGATCGTCCGCGCAGAACCGCCGTGGTCTGCCCTTCCGCACGAAGTGCCCGTGTCGATTCAGCTGTTCCTGCGCCGCTGTCTCGAGAAAGATCGCAGGAAACGCATCGGCGACATCGCCGTAGCGCAGTTCCTGCTGTCTGAACATGCCCGGCTCGCCGCGTCTCCGGTGGGAGGCGTCTACGAGGACAAAGTGCGACCGCGCCGATACGCGTGGCCTCTTCTCGTGACTGCCACCGTCACTGCACTGATCGGCGGCGCTGTCGGATGGACGATGAGGCCGCGTCCAGTGCCTCCGCCGATCGTTCGATTCAGCCACACACTCGCTGACGAAGATCGGCTCACCGGCATCCAACGCCACCAGGTCGCCATTTCACCAGACGGCAGCCAAATCGTGTATGTCGCGAACGGTCGGTTGTATCGCCGGCCCGTAGGTGACTTGCAGTCGCGAGTCATACCGGGCACCGAAGACATTCTGTCGGTAATGGGCCCGGTGTTCTCACCAGATGGTCAGTGGATCGCGTACCACGCGACCTCGGCGTCGGAGGAAGCGATCAAACGTATTCCTCTTAACGGCGGGTCTCCGACGACAATCCTCCGTACCGGTAATCCCTTCGGAATGAGCTGGGACGATAGCGGCATTCTGTACAGCGCTGGCCGTGACGGTATTTTTCGCATCTCCGCGAACGGCGGCACGCCCGAACAGCTCATTCGTCTCGACGAGGACCTGGCAGCATGGGGTCCGCAGTTGCTGCCGGGGGGAAATGCCGTGTTGTTTACGCTGGCCAGCGCCCCACGGGGTATTCCGTTTCCTCAATGGGACAACGCGCGAATCGTGCTGCAGTCACTCGCGTCCGGAGAGCGCAAGACTGTCATCGAGGGTGCCAGCGACGCACGGTACTTGCCATCCGGACATCTTGTGTTTGCCGTATCCGGATCACTCTTCGCCGTGGCGTTTGACCCGGCGAGCGCGACGGTGATCAGTGATCGCGTTCCTATCCTGGCCGGTGTCCGGCGTGCGAATGCCATCGGAGCGGCTCAGTTCTCAGTCTCTACCAACGGATCGCTGGCCTACATGCCCGGACCCGTGAATGCCACCTTCACGCGTCGCTCACTGATCCTGTTTGATCGGAGTGGGACAATCACCAGGCTCAAGCTGCCGCCAGCACCCTACGAACACCCCCGTGTCTCACCTGACGGCAAGCGCCTTGCCGTCGTCGTCGAAGACGATGAGAACGCGGAGATTTCGATATACGAGATGGCCGAAACCAGCGCCCTTCGGCGGCTGACTATAGGAGGTCATCACAACAGTTTTCCAGTCTGGTCGAACGGTGAACGGGTCGCGTTTCAATCCGACCGTGAGGGCGACCGTGGACTCTTCTGGCAGCGGGCCGACGGTCTCGGAACCGCCGAACGGCTCACCACCGCGGCCAAGGACGCCGCTCACATACCGGAGTCGTTCTCCCCCGACGGCAAGCACCTCCTTTTTACGGAGTTGAAGTCCGGGACGTACTCGCTCCGTGTGCTTTCGATCGCAGACAAGAGCAGTGTGCCGTTCGGCGATGTGACATCAGCCGAACCGACCGGAGCCGTGTTTTCGCCTGACGGCGGTTGGGTCGCGTACGCATCGACGACACAAGCCGGCGGACTCTACTCTCCTAATCGCGGCGTATTCATCCAGCCGTTTCCGGCAACCGGTGTCCCTTTTCAGGTGCCGAAAGGTCGCATCGACTATCACCCGGCGTGGTCCCCGGATGGTAAGTCACTCTTCTTCATCGCGTCGGCGCCGCAGCCGCTTGTCGTGGTGGACGTGAATACACAACGGAGTGTCACCTTTGGAGTGCCGGCAGAACTGCCGCGAACTATTCCCCGGCCATCGAGGTTCTCAGGAAGCGCGAGGGGTTATGACGTCCTGCCCGATGGGCGCGTTCTCAGCCTGGTTCCTGTCGACCAGGATTCAACCGGAGGCACGATCCAGTCCGAGATTCGCGTAGTGGTGAACTGGATCGAAGAGTTGAAGCGAATGGTGCCTCGATAGAGCATTGTTGGTTCAGCTGCATTCTGATTCTTGAATGGTTGTCCATTGGCGATCGTTGGGTGTGATTGACGCATGCCACTGAGCGTGGGGACGCGACTCGGTCCATATGAGATCGAGGAAGCCGTCGGCGCCGGCGGGATGGGGGAGGTGTATCGGGCGCGCGACACGAGGCTGGATCGTGACGTGGCGCTCAAGGTGATGCCACAGGCCTTCGTGCTCGACGTCGATCGCCTCGCCAGGTTCAAACGCGAAGCGCAGGTCCTTGCGCTGCTCAATCACAGCAACATTGCAACGATCTTCGGGTTTGAAGACGCCGATGGCGTCCAGGCGCTGGTGCTGGAGTACGTGGATGGTCTCTCGCTCGCCGAGCGGATCGCGCAGGGCGTCACTCTGCGTCGATCGGGCTCGTTGGAGCCGGCCATTCCCATGGATGAGGCTTTGGCGATCGCGCTTCAGATCGCGGAAGCGCTCGAAGCCGCGCACGAACAAGGCGTCATCCATCGTGACCTGAAGCCCTCGAATATCAAGGTGCGGCCGGATGGCACGGTCAAGGTTCTCGATTTCGGTCTGGCGAAAGCACTGGGCAAAGACCAGAGTCCGACAGATACCGGGCCGTACGGCCGCCGGGCGTCGGATCCGATCCGACAAAGCGTCGATCGTCAGCCCGCCGGGTCCACGGAACAGGACCCGCCCTCGGCGCAGTCCCAGTCCCCGACGATCACGACGCCCGCCTTGACCATGGCCGGCGTCGTGCTGGGTACAGCGGCCTACATGAGCCCCGAACAAGCGAAGGGCCGGCCGGCGGAGAAGCGTAGCGACATCTGGGCGTTCGGTTGCGTGCTCTACGAGATGCTGACCGGTGAGCGCGCCTTTGATGGGGAAGACACGGCCGAAACAATGGCTGCCGTCATTCGCGCCACGCCCGACTGGAACAAACTGCCATCGGGCACGCCACATTCGATCCGCCGCCTGTTGCGGCGGTGCCTGGAGAAGGATCGCAAGGAGCGGTTGCCGCATATCGGCGCGGCGCGCCTCGACGTGAAGGAAGCTTTGGCAAGCCTGAACGTGGAGATGCCGGCAGTGATCGTGCCGGCAGCGATCCCGCCCGCCGCGCTCACGCCGGCCGTGAACGCGCCCACTGTGATCGACGCGACGGCGATCACGTCGGCGCTGGCCACGGCGACGCCGGCCGCGCCGTTGTCAGCCGCGTCGGCGGTGGCAGTGCCGGTCGTTGCATCGCCACGCGGAACGCATCTTGCGCGGGTCGTGGCTGTCCTCGCAACGGTAACCGCCGGCGCGTTCGCGGCAATGTGGTATCAGTCGCGTGCACAGCCGGACGTTCCCACATACCGCAGCACGATCGTGCCGCCAGCCAATCTCGGTGGCGATCCGGCTGGACGACTTGCGATATCGCCGGATGGCCGCCGACTCGCGTTCGTGGCTCCTGGCGACAATGGTCGCTTGATGTTGTGGGTGAGGCCGCTCGATGGTCTGAGTGCGCAGCCGCTAGCCGGCACCGAAGACGCCGCGCATCCATTCTGGTCGCCTGACGCTCGTTTCATCGGATTCACTGCGGCGGGGAAGCTCAAGCGGATCGATGCGGGCGGTGGGCCGGCCATCGCGCTCGCTGACGCGGCGAGCGTGGGTTCGGGCAGCTGGAACGCCGATAACGTCATTCTGTTCGCGCCTACGAACGATGCGCCGATTCATCGCGTCGCTGCGGGTGGCGGGACGCTGGCTCCTTTGACGGCACTCGACAAGGGCGCCGGCGAGACTGCGCACCGGTTTCCCTTCTTCCTTCCCGATGGCCGACACTTTCTCTATCTCGCCTATGCCGGGAATCGCCCCCGCGGACTCTACGTGGCCTCGCTCGACGGATCGGTTCACAT
>JBKPNV010000338.1:0-4646 GCA_046732795.1 Acidobacteriota bacterium | reverse complement strand
AGAGCGACGAGACCGTCAACGGCGAGAGCAATGCGTCCAATGACGCAGCCGAGGCGGGTGCGCCCGGCCTCGATGGCGTGATCGCGATCGCGCCCGGCGATCGAATGCCGTTCATCCCGCGTCACATGCTCAAAGTGTTTGGCGACGTTCAGATCACGAGGGCTTTGGCCATCGATGTCGATTTTGTCGCCGCGTCCCGCAGCTACGCCCGTGGGAACGAGAACAACCAACACGAACCCGACGATGTCTATTACGTGGGACCGGGCACGTCACCTGGATACGGCGTCGTGAATCTGGGCGCGCGCTACACCGTCACCCGCTGGTTGCAGCTGCTCGGCCAGATCGACAATCTCTTCGATCGCCGCTACTACACTGGCGCACAGTTGGGTGCGATGGGATTTACGGACAGCGAAACATTCATCGCCCGCCCGTTCCCGCCAATCAACGGCGAGTTTCCAGTGAGGCACTCGACCTTCTACGCGCCCGGCGCCCCAATCCGGGGATGGATTGGGACGCGACTGAGGTTTTGAACGTCATGGTCCGCCTCCAAAGGTGGACACGACGACGTGTCGTACGTAATGTCCGGCTTTAACCGGACGTCACCGTGGCTTCAGCGTGAGCTTCTGCACGCGCCAGTTCGTGATCTCGCCGACGTAGAGCTCGTTCTCACTCCGGCAATCCATTTCGTGCACCGAGCCGAACTCCTTGAGCAGCTTGCCGGCGGTACCGAACTTACCGAGGATCTTTCCGTCGAGCGACATCTTGTAGATCTCGCCATTGTCCATTGTCGTCGACGGATTCGAGTTGGACGCGTACAGGAACTGACGCGGCCCCGGAGTGATGCAGATGGCCGATGGCGCACCGACATTCACGAACTGCGTCTTGAAGTTGCCGTCGCCGTCGAAGACCTGGATGCGGTTGTTCTGGCGATCCCCGATGTAGATCAGACCCTGGGCGTCGATCGCCATCGTATGAGGAACGTTGAACTGGCCCGGCGCCGAACCGCGCGAGCCCCACGACTTGATGTATTTGCCGTTGTGGTCGAACTTCGCGATGCGCGAATTGCCGTAGCCATCGGCCACGTAGATGTTGCCTTGCGCATCCCACGCGACATCCGTCGGCCGGTTGAAATTGTCACCCGGAACCCCTGTCCCCTGTGGAGCAGGCGCCGCAGCTGGCGCACCCGCGGCGGCACCCGCGCCGCGTCCACGTCCACCGCCACCGCCGCCGCCCTCTTCTCCTCCACCACCAGCGCCGCCGGGGACATTGATCGCCTCCGGCTTGCGGCCCATCGTCATGACGACGCGGCCGTCCGGATCGAACTTGATGACCATGTTCGATCCTTCGTCGACGACCCAGATGTTGTCCTGCGGATCGATGCGCACCGTGTGCGCGAAGAGGAAGCCGTAGAGTCCCTGCCCGATTTCGCGGATGTACTTGCCCGACGGATCGAACTCGAAAAGTCGCGCACCGCCGCCGCGTGAAAACGTACGACGTGTGCCGAGCGTCGAGAAGGGAGTGCCGGTCCGTGTGTAGACGAAAATGTTTCCCTTCGAATTCGTCGCGACGCCGACCGCCTCGCCCAGGTAGATATTGTCAGGCAGCTTGATCGGATCGACGGCGTCGTAAGGAATCTCAGGGATCGAGAGCTGCGCTGCGATTGGTGTGATTGCCAGGACAACCACGAGCGCTGCGAGCTTCAATGCACGTGTCATAGGGCCCTCACAGTCTCGCGACACTACTTGGTTGATGACGGCGTGATCGCCTTGAGGCGAATCTTCTGCGCCCGCCATGCCGTGATCTCGACGACGATGAGCTCGTCGGGGTTGCGGCAGTCGATCGCGTGTACCGTGCTGAACTCGCCGAGCTGTTTCCCTGGTTTACCGAACTTGCCGATCACGGTCCCATCCAGCTCCATCTTGTAGATCTCGCCGGCAACCGCTGCGAGCAGCGAGTTGTTGTTGTCCGGGTTCGAGTTCGAGCTGAAAAGATACTGGTGCGGGCCGGGGCTGATGCAGACGGCCCATGGCGAGCCAACGTGGTCGTAGATCGCACGCAGCACCAGGTTGCTGTCGAAGACCTGGATGCGGCGGTTGTTGCGATCGGCAACGTAGATGTTGCCGTTGGCGTCGGCGGTGATCGAGTGCGGCGTGTTGAACTGATACGGCTCGGTGCCGCGGATGCCGATCGACTTTACAAAGCGCCCGTTCTTGTCGTACTTCACAACCCGAGAGTTGAAGTAACCGTCGGACACGAAGATGTTGCCGGCCGGATCCCAGGTGACGTCCGTCGGTCGATTGAAGCGATACGGCTCGCCGCCGCCCGACGCGACGCCGGGCGTCGGCTCAACGCCTTCGATCGCCTCAGGACGGCGGCCCATGGTCATCAGCACCCGTCCTTCGGGGCTGAACTTCACGACCATGTTGGTGCCTTCGTCGACGGTCCAGATGTTGTCCTGCGCATCGACGCGCACGCCGTGAGCCATCGCGAAACCGTAGAGGCCCTGACCGATCTCGCGGACGAACTTGCCGTTCTGGTCGAACTCGAAGAGCCGGGTGTCGCCGCTGCGCGTAAAGATGTAGATGTGTCCCTTCGAGTTGCGCGCGACGCCGATGCCCTCACCCAGATACAAGTTGGGCGGCATGGTGAGAAAGTTCGGCACCGACTCGTACGGGATATCGGGAGCGGTGGCGAACGCGGTGGCGCGCGGCGGCACCTGCTGCGCCGACGTGGGGACGGCCAGGATCGCGCCCGCCAAAGCGAGCAATAACCCGATGAAGCGTTTCATTGCGGCCTCCGTGAAGTTTCGCGAGGGAATAGTAACTCTTCTGGGTGGGTGGGTGGGTAGGTAGCTCGCGGCAGCTCGGTAGCTAAGGTGTCGGTTCCGGGTAGGCGGGGCCACCCAGTTACCCGGTCACCCAGCTACCTAAGGATTGATCCAGTTCAGCGTGGGGTCGCCATCGGGCGTGGTGGATCGTGCGCGAAAGGGCCACACCACCAATCCGACTGTGAGTGCGATCCAGAGCACGAGAGCAGCAAGCGTGACCGCGTCAGGGGCTATGAGAGCCTGCCCGCGCAACGCCTGCCAGATCAGGATCGACAAGACCGCCGCATAGCTGCCGCCGGCAACCAGCATCAGTCGTACGCGCCGGGCGTCCTCGATGCGACGACGCCACAACAAGAGGGCAATCACCGGCAGCACCTGCAATGCATGGAGGCCGATGAAGTGCGGCACGCGCAGATCCCCGTGCTCCATGCTCCATCCTGTTCCCGGAAGCCCGCGGCCGCCGTCAGCCGCGCCGACCGTGTGTGCGCCAACGATCGACACCGCACGTGCCGTCGCCATCTGTTGCAGCTGCGCCTCGGTTGGCCTGGTCATCAGTCCACCAAGTGCGGCGCCGGCGATCGTGATCACCATTCCGATGCGGAGAGCCCAGCCGAGCGCGCGATCGTCGAACTGCTGACGCCATACCGCAACTGCGATGAGGGCGCTCAACAGCGTCTGTACGACGATGGCCGAGCCCATGACCGCAAAAAGCGTGGCATTGAACGGAGTCGAGACGTTGAAGTGGCTCGTCGTGCCGCGCCAGGCCTGGAGCGCGATGATCGCGACTTCCAGGATGAAGATGCCGGCACTGCCTCGTCCGACGAGCCTCCGCAGGCGCGGCCACTCGCTCAGATAGGTGAAGACCCACGCGAGCGTGAACATGTAAATCGCCGTCGAGATGGCGAACTTGGCTGGCTTGAGCCAGGCCGGCGCGCCGGTGATCATGCGTGGATCGACGGCAAGTCCGACGAGGAAGACGGCCAATGCGCCCAGCATCAGCAACGCCGCTGCGGTGAGCGTCCGGTCGGAACGCCACAGACGGCTGAGTCCGTGGTGAAAGGCTGCGACCACTGCCATATCCCAGTCCTCCGATGTTGTCACTGTCAACATTACTCTACACAGAAATGTTGACGATGTCAACATGTGCGGCTATGCTGGAGTCACATGGCGCCTGCAGGAGCTCGTCCCCGGCGCAAACCGCGCGACCGCTACCACCACGGCGACCTGCGCCGTGCCCTGCTCGACGAAGCGCTGCGCACCATCCAGCATGACGGCGTCGACGCGCTGACGCTCCGCACGATGGGCGTCAGGCTCGGCGTGTCCCGGACGGCGCTCTACCGCCATTTCACCGACAAACGAGCGCTGCTCTCTTCCGTCGCCACGGAGGGATTTCGTCTGCTGACAGAGCGCCTGCTCAACGCCTGGAAGGCGGGCGGCATTCGCGGGTTCACGGCCATGGGCGTAGCCTACATCCGCTTCGCGATGGGCAACCCGTCGCACTATCGCGTGATGTTCGGCGGCTTCGTCGACGATGGCCCGCGCAACGACGACCTGATGCGCGAGTCGACGGCGGCATTTCAGGCGCTCGTCGACGCGATCGTCGCGCTGCAACAGGAGGGCGCCGTCAGGAACGACGATCCGCTGCAGCTGGCGCAATTCATCTGGGCGGCCGTGCATGGCGTGTCGATGCTGATCATCGACGGGCAGCTCGCGCATCAGCAGGCCAGAATCGACGATCTCATCCAGTTTGCCGTCGAGCGCATCAATACCGGGATTGCACGATCCGAACGTCAGAATGATCGATAATCAGCGCGGATCT
>JBKPNV010000337.1:0-46045 GCA_046732795.1 Acidobacteriota bacterium | reverse complement strand
GGGGTCTGAGACCCCGCCGCTAAAAGCTCGTATTGTAGGTCGAAGCACCTGCAACGACTTCGGCGGGGTCGCCTTCGCGCCAGCATTCTTTGCCAAATCTGCGGATGGCCTTGTACAAAAGCGCATCCGCCCGGCCCCCCTGCTGATGCTGACAGGATTCTGCCCAGCGCCACGGCCACTTTCCCGGGGCACGTGCAGGTGGCGATCGACCGATTATGCTTTTCGGAATCGTCGTCCGGGGACGGCAGCCCCCATCTCGCGCGTTTCGCACAACGTGCGGCACACGATCGGGCGCGTACTGAGGAAATCAGAAATTAAGGACGGGCAATCTCGAGATGACATTCGCGGTCGGCTACGCATGAACACGCTCGTCCACGCTGCACGAAAACAACATCGCAGTACGCAATGCTTCTCCGCAGCCAGCCGCCGCTGACAGACCAACTCGATCGTTGACTCCTCGAACGTCGCGGACCAGGTCAGGCGTGCCACCTTTCGGGGGAGTGAAAGGAATGATGCACGCCCCGGTATTACCCGGCCAAGTGATGACGAGCGAGGAAGTTCGCGCTATTCTGTCGACCGTTGAGACTCGGTCCGATAGCCTGCGCGCGACATGCCAGGGTCGTTCTGAAACGATTCCTTGGCTTCGCGATATGCGGTTTCGCCCTGCTCGCGTGCATGACTGATGGCGTCACCGGCACGTTCCCAGCCGGTTGTCACAGCGGACTTCACGCGGTCGGACTGCGCCCGCAGTGTGTCGCGCCCGCGTTCCATGGCATCGCGCCCGAGCTCGTTGCCACGCCGCCGCAGATAGGCACGCGTGTCGCGACCGTTCGCAGGAGCGAAAATCAACGCCGCCGCGGCGCCGACAGCTGCGCCGATGACGAACGCTGACCACGTTCCCGCAGAGTAGTTCGAATCATACGCTTCACTATAAGTGTCCATGGAAGTTCTCCTCCCTCGCCCGACGCGACGCCGCAGGCGATGTCAAAAGCCGATCCTGGTGTCGACCCAACCGGGTCGCAACCAGGATCTGCCCTGCTCGTCCTACGCCGCAAGCGTCGTTCGAGGGCCTTGTCACACGGCTCGTCTACCTGAAATGAGTTGCACCAATACGGCGACGACCGCGAGTACAAGCAGCAGGTGGATGAATCCACCGAGTGTGTACGAGCTGACGACTCCCAACAGCCACAGCAGCAACAACACGACGAAGAGTGTCCACAGCATGGTCATTCTCACATCGGTCGAACTCTGACGCGCCGTGAGGAGCAGCGCGGCGGAACCGCCGACCATGCGGTCCGCACCTCGCGATGGAGCACACGCCGTGCCATGACACTGCCGGGCCGGTCTGTAACAGCTCCTCCGGTGTTTGGCCTGATTTGCTTGTAAGAGTTGCACCCTCGCAGCACATCCTGCAAACCTCATCAACGCATCCGCCCCGCGATTCACCGCACTCTTCGGCGTCCAAACCGCAGAGAGGGCACGAAACGTGCTGATGACGAGAGCGCGTTCGGAACGACATCACCGGGAGGAATGTTGATGAGAGGCTTATTCGCTCTGGGAATCGTCTTATTGATTGCCGGACTGGCGGTACTCGCGTGGCCGGCGATTCCCTACACCGAGCGGAAGAAAGCCGTTGACATCGGCCCGATCGAAGTGCAGACCGAAACACAGAAGCACGTCTTCCTGCCGCCAGTTCTTGGCGTCGCGGCGGCTGCATCGGGCGTCGCGTTGATCGCCATCGGCCGTCGACGCGCGTAGCGCACGCTATCAGCCGCAAACAAGAGAAAGACACGAACTGACACATTGGCGGAGGTACACGTGAACCAGGCAGATCGACGAGGACGACAATTATCAGTGACCCGGCGCCAGGCGCGGCGTGCAGTCGTATCAGGCGCTCTCGTGCATCGGCGGATCCGATCTGCCATGGGCGCGTCTCAATTGAGCCGCGATGGTCACACCAAGCCGCGGCTCCTGGTCGTCGAGCACGATACGTTGACCCGCGAGACGCTCGCCATGATGCTGCAGTACTATGGTTACGAGGTCACGCTCGCGGCCGACGGGAAGGAAGCGACTCGCCTGCTCGCCGACATGACGCCGGACCTCGTGGTGATGGATTGGCGCACGCCCGGCCTGTCAGGATTCTCGCTGTGCCTCGCGTTGCGGCGGCGATGGCCGCTGATGCCGATCGTGGTCGTCACTTCCAGCGAGGAAGTCTTCGACGGCGATCATCCGGTGAATGCGTGGCTGCAGAAGCCCATCGATCCGCCGTTGCTCAATCAAGTGATCCACGACGAACTCGCGCCGGTCCTGAGCTGATGAGACTCGACCTGTGATACGACCGCAGCGGATATTGCTCGGTGGGTTGGTGGCTGTGGGCATGGCGATCGGGCTCGGCGTCGCTGTCCTGAGCAGCGACTGGGCGACGAAACGCACGCAGCGCGAGCTCATTCGAATCATCGAGGGCCGGCTCGACGCCGACGCCGAAGTGCAGGAAGTCACGATGTCGATTTTCCCGCGCCTGTCGATCGATGGGCGCGGATTGACCCTTACCCGGACCGGAACCGATCATCGCCTCCCCTTCATTCGCATCGACAAGTTCCATGCGTCGGGAACACTGCTCGACGTGCTCAGACGATCGATTCAGCTGGTAGAACTCGAGGGATTTCAGATCGACGTCGCGCGTGGGAACAAGCCCGAGGAATCCGTCATGGGCGAGGCGCGTGACCTCGACATCGGCGAGATCAGATTGACTGGCGGCCTGCTCCGCATCCTGCCCGATGATCCGGAGAAGCTCCCGCTGAACTTCGAGCTCCAGAGCGTCACGTTCCACGACTTCAGTTTCGACCATGCCGGACGATACACGGCAACACTGGTCAACCCGAAGCCGGAAGGGCTGGTCCGAAGCACCGGATGGTTCGGCCCATGGAATTCCCATTCGCCACGCTCGACACCGTTGTCCGGCGAGTACGAGTTCAAGGATGCGCGGCTCGCCACGATTACGGGAATCGGCGGAACGCTCAATTCGACTGGCATGTTCGAGGGCGTCCTCGAGCACATCAGCGTCAAGGGCACGACAACGACGCCGGACTTTCAACTCACTCTCGCCAGACAGCCGATCAATCTCGACACCAGCTTCGTCGCGATTGTCGATGGAACGAGCGGCGACACCCACCTCGAAGAAGTGAATGCGACGCTGGGCAAGACACGCATCGCCGCCAAGGGCTCGATTGCCGGCGCCCGTGGCGCCGAGGGGCGAACGATCTCGCTGGACGTGCGTGCCGATGGGCAGTTCGAAGATTTCCTGCGCCTGGCCGTGAAGGCCACGAAGCCGATGATGCGCGGCGGCATCGTGCTGAATACGTCGCTCACCATTCCCCCAGGCGATGTCGACGTCGTGCAAAAACTTCAGCTCAGAGGATCGTTCAAGATTCGACGCGGACAGTTCACCTCGGACACGGTGCAGGACAAGATCGACGAGCTCAGTCGCCGCGGGCGGGGCGAACCCGAAAACGAGAACGTCAACAATGTGCTCGCTGACTTCGGTGGCAACTTCGCGCTGCAACACGGCCGTCTCGATCTGCCGAAATTCCAGTTCGCCGTCCAGGGTGCGCGAGTCGCGCTCGGCGGCAACTACGGCCTGCCGACGCAGCGCCTCGACTTCGAGGGATCGCTGATGCTCGACGCGCCGATCTCGAAGACCACGACGGGAGTCAAGTCGCTGTTCCTGAAGGTCCTGGATCCACTGTTCCGCAAGAACGGAGCCGGCACAGTGCTGCCCATTGTCGTTTCGGGCACCGTCGATCAGCCGTCGTTTGGCATCGACAAGGGCCGTCTCATCGGCCGCTGATCAGCGTGGCGCACTTCTCTCCGATCATGACGCACGCCGCGTGCGTCGGCGCGTTGACAACGTCCGGCATGATCGACGCGTCCGCCACCCGCAGCCGCTCGATACCGTGCACCCGCAGGGAACCGTCGACGACAGCGGCCGGATCCGAGACGGGGCCCATGCGGCACGTCCCCGCCAGGTGATAGATGGTGTCCGCCTTCTCGCGGGCGAATCTCTCGAGATCGTTGTGCGATCTCACCTCCACGCCAGGCTCGGTTTCGTCCAGGCGGAGTTCGTCGTACGCGCGTGCCATGCCGCACTCGCGCGCCAATCGCGCGCCCTGAATCAGGGCAGCCGTGTCCGCGTCCGCCTGGAGGTAATCGGCCCGCAGCACTGGCGCGGCGAGCGGATTCCCCGAGCGCAGTGCGACCGATCCACGCGACTCGGGTCGCACGAGCGAGGCGGTGATCGTCACCACGGCCTCCGGCTGATCGAGCCCGCGGCCGACGTAAAACTGCAGATTCGGTGGCGACGTCGAGTCTGACGACGTAAACAGGCCTGCTGTCACAGTCGAACCAGCAAGCGTGGTTCTCGCCTTCCATCGCACCGACAGTTTGAGGTGGTCCTGCAGGTTGCGACCGACCCCTGGCAGGTCGGCGACGACGGCAATCGCCAATGCGCGCAGATCGTCAGCGCGCCCGATTCCCGACAGCATCAACAGGCGCGGCGAATCGACGGCGCCGGCGCAGAGCACCACTTCCCGTTCTGCGCGAACGCGGGTGACGACGCCATCGTACAGATACTCGACACCCGTCGCGCGACGTCCCTCAACACTCACTCTGACGACCTGGCACCGCGAGCGAACTTCGACGTTCGGCCTCGTCATCGCCGGAACCAGAAAGGCGGCGGCCGTGCTGTGCCGTCGTCCATCCAGGATGTTTCGTTGATAGAACCCTGCCACGCCCACCGGCTCTGGCACGTTGAAGTCATAGTGCGGATCGGCGCGGAATCCCAGCTCGTTCGCGGCCGATAGAAAAGCGTGATGGCTGGCATGCGGATCGCGACAACGGCCGACTGCAAGCGGACCGTCTGCGCCACGGTACTCCGATGCGCCAGTGTCGTTGCGCTCCGAGCGCTTGAAGAGAGGCAACACGTCGCCGTAACCCCAGCCCGGGTTGCCCTGCGCCTGCCACCCATCGAAGCATCCGCGATGACCACGGATATGGACCATGGCGTTGATGGCGCTCGATCCGCCGTGAACCTTGCCTCTCGGTGTGGCGATCTGCCGCTGCAACAGCCCCGGCTCTGGCTCGGTCACATAGGTCCAGTCGTACTGCGAGCCCATGAGAGAGGTCCAGCGGCCCGGTGTTGTCACCGACGCGTCCTCTTCACCCGACGCGCCCGCCTCGATCACGAGCACACGCACCGATGGATCGGCGGATAGTCGATTGGCGATGACGCATCCGGACGACCCGGCGCCGATGACGATGTAGTCTGCGGTGTCTAGCAGGACAGATCTCTTTCGGCGGGATGTGTGTAGGCCGGGTCCTGTTCTTCAGACCCGGCGGATGCGACAGTGGATTCCGGCGGGTCCCAAGAACAGAGGACCCCTACGGCTTCAATTTCCTGTATCGCAGGCTTCGGTGATGCAGATCGACTCCAGCGTGCGGCCGACGGGCGGCGTCGGCAGCCCCTGCGCCGTCATGAGTTTCCGCAGCAGAAGCCCGGCCTCCGGATGCGCGATGGCGGACTGGACGCCGACGCGCACGAGCCCGTCGGCGTAATCCACGGCCTGCCATGTGTGCACCGCCAGCTTGCCGCCGCGGTTGTCCGTGTTGCCGTAATCACGCACATCCAGCTTGGCGCCATGATCCGCGAGGACCTGGATCACGTCCGCTCTTCCTTTGTGGGCCGCTCCGTGAAGCGCAGTCCGCCCCGTGTCTGCCTGAGCGTTCACATCGAGTCCGAGCTCCAACAGGATCTTCACCGCCTCGAGCGTGGCCTGCGGTGACCACTCGTATGTGATGCCTTCGACCCAGCCAACACCCGCGGCGACGTGAAGTGCGGTCACGCCGAGGACCGTCGCGATTTTCGGATCGGCGCCACGCGCCAGCAGGAGCTTCATGAGCGCGACGTCGCCCGACTGCGATGCGCGTAGAAACGCAGTCGCGCCGTTCTCATCCAGCCACTGATTGGTGAAAACCGTCCTGGTCTCGGTGCTGTCTTTCACCCGGGCGTTGACGTCAGCGCCCTTGTCGAGCAGCAGCGTGATGAATTCCAGGTGATCCATATCGCCCTTGCGGACCGGATAGTCACCGTTCTCGATGTTGCGGTTGTCGGTAGCCAGGTAGAGAGGTACCCATCCGCCCTTGTTGGGCAGATTCGGATTTGCGCCATGCTCGAGCAGGTAGGCGCCGAGTTTGTAGTAGCGGTTCTGCGTCGCCACGAGCAACGGAGTCCAGCCGTAGCCCGAGGTCTGATTGATATCCGCACCGGCCCCGAGCAGTACCTTCACCGACTCGAGATCGTTGGAACGGGTGGCGTAAATGAGAGGTGTCAGCTGACCGCCGTCGTTCGGGGCCGGTGTCCGGCGGGCAAACCCGACTGCTGCCGCCGCGGCATCATCGACCTGATCGTCGCCAGCGGCACCCGTCGGCACATCGCCACCGGCACCGGCACGCCCTGCACCGCGGCCACGGCCGCCGCCGGTTGCACCGCCGGCACCCGCACGACCTTCTCGTCCGGCCGCCGGCGTCTCGCCCGCTGCCTCCCGGATTTGACGCAGGTCGAGCGCATTACCAGCGGCAAGCGCCGCACCCTGCGCGGCAACGGCTTTCCGCGGATCGTTCGCCTTACCAAGTGCTGGTCCTCGCCCGCGCTGGGCTGGATTGGACCGCGCCGCGATGTCCGCGCCGTTATCAAGCAACAACTTCAAGGCAGCGGGATGCCCCTCATCGGCCGCCCACATCAGCGCAGTGGTTCCGCGCAGCGTTTCCTTCGCGTTGACGTCAGCACCTGCCTCGATCAGAACCTTCATCGCCTCGACGTTGCCCGTTCGCGACGCCGTCATGAGCGGCGTGCGTCCAAGTGGCAATTTCTCGTTGGGATCCGCGCCGGCGGCAAGCAGCGCCTTGATGATCGCCGCCTCGCCGTTCACGCTCGCCAGCCACATCGGCGTTGACCCTTCGCGGTTGGCGGCCTTTGGATTCGCCCCCGCACGAAGCAGGATGTCAACCAACTCCCGGTCGCCCTTGAACGTCGCCCAGTGGAGTGCAGTGGCACCGTCCGCCTGCGCGGCGTTGACGTCCGCCTTCTGTGCGATCAGCGCCTGTACAGCTGCCTTGTCCCCGCGCGCGGCCGCGTCCGCTACGTCACTCTTCCCCGCCGCGGTGCCCTGCGCCACGAAGGCCACGGAGCCGATCGCCACGAAGGACACGAAGAGTAGGCCACGAAGGACACGATAATCACGACTGCCTGAGTTCCTCATGAACGCGGCGGCAGGCATCGTCGTCGTGTTCGCGATCCTCGCGGTCCTGAACATCGTGTGCATCGCGATCTTCGTCGCCATGTCGGTCTTCGTGGCCTCCATCACAAGGCCTCCAGACGTCCAGTGCTGTCGCCTAGGCTCTCCTGATGAATGTCATATTTGTCGAGGATGCTCAGCAGGAGGTTGCCTGTCGGCACGGTCTTGCTCGGATAGGCGATATGGCGTCCGCCTTTCAGCTTGCCGTTCAGACCCCCGACGAGCACGTGCGGCACGTCGTAGTGCACGTGCTGATTCGAGTTCCCCATGTTGCTGCCGTAGAGGATCAACGAGTGATCGAGCAGCGTCCCGTCGCCGTCCATCGTTTTCGACAGCCTGTCGGCCAGATGGGCAATCATCTTCACGTGGTAGACGTTGATCTTCGCGAGCTCGGCAATTCGGCGCGGGTCCTCACCGTGATGCGAGACGCCGTGGAAGCCCGCCGTCGGCGCTTCGCTCTCGGGGTAGGTCCGTCCCGTCAGGTCGCGGGCAAAGAGCAGAGTCCCGACGCGGGTGATGTCGGCCTGGAACGCCAGCGCCAGCAGATCGAACTGGAGCTTGATGTGCTCGTCGAAGGTCTGCGGCACCCCCACCGGCACAGCCATGTTCTCCGGCGCCACCGTCGACGCCTTCATGGCAATCTGAAGCCGCCGCTCGATTTCGTCCACGTTCTGCGCGTACTCGTCCAACCGCTGACGATCCGAGGCGCTTACATCTTTGCGCAGACGCGCAAGGCTGCTGGTCATCGAATCGAGGATGCTCTGATCCCGCTTCCGTCGCGCGGCGCGCTGCTCGGGCGTGCTCCCGTCGCCGAACATCCGCTCGAACACCACCTGCGGGTTCAACTCCATCGGCAGCGGTGAAGTCGGCGACGACCAGGAGATCGTGTTCGTGTAAGTGCAGCTGTAACCCTCGCCGCAGTTGCTCGAGTTCGCACCTGGATCTTCGACCGCCAACTGCATTGACGGCATCAGGTTCTCCTGGCCGATCTTCTGCGCGATGATCTGGTCGATCGTCGTGCCGTTATAAACGTCGGCACCGGCCGTCTTCTTCGGCTTGTTCGCGCATAGGAATGCCGACGCGACCCAGTGATCGGCACCGGTGACGCCGGGCGGCGGCTCCGCCGAACGCGAATGCAGGCCGCTCAGGATCACGGTCTGGTTGCGGAACGGTTCGAGCGGGGTCCAGTTGTATGGCAGCTCGCCCACCAACGGGCCTTCTGTCTTCGGGACCCAATACCCCGGCGCCATCCCGTGCGGCACGAAGCAGCCGACGAATCGCGGCTTTGGACTGGCTGCTGTCTGGGCCAGTGCGGTTGCCGCCGGAACCATCGCATCGAGGAATGGCAGCGACAGCACTGCCCCAGCGCCGCGGAGAACCGTTCGTCGGGAAATGTGCTTCTTCGTCAGAAACATATGCAGTCAGCCTCGATATAAGGTCCGGCTACCGCCACAGGCTACGACGGTCAAGAAGCCGGACACGACGGACGTCGCTCAACGCGCCGCGCGCTGCTCGGCGCGGTCGGGTGCCTTCTGATTCATCTGAAACGGATCACTCTTCACGATACCCATGACAAGGGATGAGAACCGGTACTTGTTTGCCGCCGCATCACGCGAAATCGAGCGCACCATCGGCATGTCCTGGTACTCGATACCGCGGCCCAGCGCATACGTCATCAGCTTCTCGCTGACGACGTGCACGAATTGATCGGAATACCGCAGCAGCGCGCCGCGCAGCGTCACGACGCCGTCGACCTTCGTCCCATCCGGCAGCACACCGGTCGCATCGATTGGGACGCCCTCGTCGAGCGTCCGCCACGCACCCACGGCATCGAAGTTCTCCAGCGCGATCCCCATCGGCTCGAAGATCTGGTGACACGACGCGCACGTCGGGCTGATGCGGTGCATCTCCAGCGACTGCTTCATCGTCGGAGGCTTGGTGTTGCCCGTCGTGTCGACCACGCGCTCCTTGAAGGCTGGTACATCCGGCGGTGGCTGCGGCGGCTCCACGCCGAGGAAGGTTGCCAGGAACCACTTGCCGCGCGTGACCGGCGAAGTGCGGGCGGCGGCCGAGGTGACCGTCATCAGCGCGCCCTTGCCAAGCAGGCCGCGGCGCATGTCGAGTTCAGCCGGCAGTGTGACACGTCGGAACTGCGGGCCGTAGATATTCGGGATGCCGTAATGCTTCGCCAACCGCTCGTTCACAAACGTGTCGTTCGCCGTCAACAGATCGAGGACGCTCCGATCCTCCTGCACGATGCTGGCGAAGAACAGTTCGATCTCCTTCTGAAACGCGCTGCGAAGGTTGTCGTCGAAGTCGGGAAAGAGATTCACAACAGGCTCGGCAGTCTTCAGTGCGCGCACACCCAACCACTGTCCCGTAAAGTTGGTGACGAGCGCCTGCGACTTCGGATCGCGCAGCATGCGCTTGACCTGCTGCTCGAGAACCGCTGGATCCTTCAACTGCCCCTTCGCCGCGATGTCGATCAACTCATCGTCGGGGATGCTGCTCCAGAGGAAGAACGAGAGACGTGATGCGAGCGCCAGGTCGCTGATGCGGTAGCTCTTCCCCGCCGCGAGGTTGGCAGGCTCCGCCTCACCGCGATAAATGAACTCAGGATCGGCGAGGATGCGCTGCAGCGCGGACTCGATCCCGTTATCGAAGCTCCCGCCCTCTTCGCGGCCCGCGCGATAGAACTCGAGCAGGCCGTTGACGTCGGTGGCGTTCACCGGACGACGGAACGCATGTCTGGCAAGGGTTGACACGATCGTGCGCGCGCACGACGTCTCTTCGCGCGGTGTTTTCGGCGTGCACGAGAAGATCTTGCGGCGGCTCGCCGTATCGGCGGCCCCCTTGGCGTCGAAGGGGCCTTCAATGATCACCTGCCCCACGTGCGGATAGAAGATGAAGCCCGGAATCGATCCCGGCGTATTCATCGTTCGCTGAAACGGCTTGTTCAGCTCCGTCCCTGGCACGTCGTTGGTGGCGATGAACGTCACCCCGAGGGTGTGAAGACCGGCCGTCACAGGCACGCGCGGTGTCGACTTGCCATTGCCGGTCGTGTTCGAGATCTCCTTGTCCCAGTCGAACAGCTTTACGCGCTCGCCATCGATGGTGACTTCGAGCTGCTCGCCCGTGATTCCACCCAGCACAGCCTGAAAGTACCCGGTGACCCCCTTCACGTTGAACGAATACAAGCCGTCCGCGGGGAACTGATATTTGATCAGCATGCCGCCGCGCGTCCCGAAGGGCAGCCCTTCGATGTGATGGTTCTGCGCCGTATCCGCCGGGACGTCGAATACCGCCTGTGTCGGGGCGCTCACGTCACCAATCGCGAGGCGGCTGATCTTTCCAGATGCCGACAGATAGGCCTCCATCAGCGCGGGCGACATCGTCAGGGCACCGGCAATGTTGTCGAAGCCGCGTGTCGAGTCGTCCGGCGGCAGGAACTTCGTGGCGTCTACTTCCAGGGAGAGCAGGTCGCGAATCGCATTCGCGTACTCCGTTCGATTCAGGCGGTGGAGACCTGGGGCGGGGAGATGCTGCGTCGCCTTGGAATCGAGCTCGGTCTCCATGAAGCGGACGAAGGACTCCATTGCGGCGGCGTCCGGGCGGCGCACGTTGGTTGGCGGCATCAGGCCCGCCCGTACCTTGCGAATGACCTTCTCGGTCAACTCGGGATGATCGGCGAGACGCGCGAAGTCCAACTGCTCCTTCTCGAGAACAAGTCCCCCGGTCTTCAGCCTGGCGTTGTGACACGTCACACAGTACTGATCGACGAGCGCGCGCGACTTCGTGGCCTCTTCGGTGGCGACTGGCGCAACCTTCGCGGCCGGAGCCTGAGGCGCGGCTTGCAACCGGGCGACCGGACGCGCGACCGGCTTCGAAGGGGTGGTCTGCCCCGTCTGGGCCACGACCACTGCAACAGACAGGACTGCCACGCAGCCTGCCACAAGCAGTCTCGTCATTACGCCGTCTCCCCGTTCAAAGTACGCAAACTTTCCCCCACGCTTTAATTACGCGCACCTATTTATCCTGTCAAGCGGTCTTTGATCCGGTCCAGGCGTAGATTGAGGCGAAAACAGGCCGATTTTCTCGATCGTACGTAGTCGACCTGGCTATCGCTCCTCAGTTCACCAGCAGAGACGCCCTTGTTGCGGGTCTCTACCGCAAACGGGCTAGCTTTCCCAGGGCACTCGCTCCACTTGCCGCGTGTATACTTCCGGCCGACGGTCGCCATTGACAGCTCACATATCACTGCCCCGTCCTCGACGTATCCCCGCCCGTTCATATAGTCGTAATGTCACTACTCCCTCATACCGTCGGCGTGTAACTGGTACCCCTCGCGCGTATCCGCACTCATCGGAGTCACCACATTCCCGGTCTTCCCTGAAACCCAACGGAGGAGGAACACGATGTGTATCTTCGCGAGGCGATCGATGGCGGCCCTCTTGGTGGTCTTGCTCCTTCCCGCGGCTGCATTCGCGCAGGCCGCTATCACGGGTGTAGTCCGCGATACGTCTGGCGCGGTTCTGCCAGGTGTCACGGTCGAAGCTGCAAGTCCCGTCCTGATCGAGCGCACGCGTTCGGTGGTCACCGACGACACCGGTCAATATCGCATCGTCGATCTCCGTCCCGGCTCATACGCCCTCACATTCACGTTGCCCGGATTCAACACGGTCAAACGTGAAGGCATCGAATTGAGCGGCGATTTCGTTGCAACCGTCAGCGCCGAGTTACGTGTTGGTGCGCTCGAAGAAACCGTCACGGTCACCGGCGAATCGCCGACGGTCGATGTCCAAAGCACACGCGTGCAGAACATCATCGACAAGGAAGTGCTCACCGCGATCCCGACCTCCCGCGGTGCGACGGGGATCCAGTCTCTCATACCGGGCATGAGCAGCAACGGTGATGCCGGCGGCATCACTGGCGGAAGCGGCGGCATGGCCGGCTTCATCCATGGCGCCCGTGCCTCTGACTCGCGCACGCTTCATGACGGCATCAACACCGGATGGGCTGGCGCGAACTCCAATGCCGCGGTCTCGAATGTCGCCGGCTCGCAGGAGACAGTGCTGACAGTATCGGGAGGACTCGGCGAAGCTGAAACCGCCGGCGCCGTCCTGAACATCATCCCGCGAGACGGCGGGAACGAGTTCAGCGGGACGATGTTCTTGTCTGGCGCGAGCGGCAGCATGCAGGGCAGCAATTATACCGACGACCTCAAAGCGGCCGGACTGCGATCGCCAGCAGAGCTCAAGAAGGTCTACGACTTCAACCCGATGGGCGGCGGTCGCATCGTCCGCGACAAGTTGTGGTTCTACGCCACCTACCGCGAAGTTGTCGCAGAGAACACGATTCCCGGCATCTTCTTCAACAAGAACGCCGGCGATCCGACCAAATGGCTCGTCGACTTCGACACCAGCCGTCCTTCTTTCGCGGACAGCTTGACCCGAAACGTCATCGGACGACTCACCTGGCAGGTGTCACCGCGCAATAAAGTCAGTTTCAGCCACTCCCAGCAGTACGACAGACAGAACAAGGAAGGGGGCGGCACCGCGACGCGCACACCGGAAGCACAGGGCCTCAGACTCTACACACCTGGGTTCATTCAGACAGCGACGTGGGCATCACCGATTACCAACCGGTTGCTGGCCGAGGCCGGCTGGGGCAACTACTTCTCCGTTTACGCCAACCTGGCCCCGCGAGTCGACGGAACGCACAACCCCGATCTCATCTCGATACTCGAACAATGCGCACCCAGCTGTCCCAACAACGGCGGCATCGCGGGGCTCATCTACCGGTACAACCTGCCGCTGCAACAGGGATTCGAGCACCATCAGATCGGCACGCTTGCTCAGACGCGTGCGTCGATCTCCTATATTCCCGGATCGCACAACTTGAAGTTCGGCTATCAAGGCAACATCAGCCATCCGAGCCAGTCGTACTTCAACACGACGCCGTTCATTCAGTACCGGTTCAACAACGGGATTCCAAACCAGTTGACCCAGACGGGTGTGTTTCCCGGGACGGTCAAGCTGCAGCGCAACATTCTCATGCACTCGTTGTACGCGCAGGACACGTACACGCGCGACCGGCTGACGCTGCAGGGCGGCCTCCGCTACGACGGTATCGGGACTGGCTACCCCGACACGGGCGCTGGAGGCCCCGATTACCTGCTGATGCCGACGCCGTTGTTCTGGGCTGCGGGAACGACGGACGAAATCCACTGGAAGGACATTACGCCGCGCATCGGAGCAGCGTACGACCTGTTCGGCAACGGCCGGACCGCCGTCAAATTCAACATTGGAAAGTACGTGACGGCGCTCACCGCCAGCAACAGCGACCTCGATCAGCATCCTCTCATTCGGATGACGCTGCAGACGACTCGTACGTGGAATGACACGAACACGTTCCCGGCTGGCGACCCGCGCAACGGAAACTACATCCCGGACTGCGACCTGGTCAGTCCTAACGCAAACGGCGAGTGCGGCCGCATGGACCAGCAGAACTTCGGCAAGGAGACTTTCACCAAGGTCTTCGACCCGGAATTGCTCAACGGCTGGGGCAAGCGGACCTACAACTGGGAAATGGGTGTCTCCCTGCAACAGGAGTTGGTACCGCGTGTCGGCTTGACCGTCGGTTACGTCCGGCGGTGGTACGGCAACTTCTACACCGCCGACAACACGCTGGCGAGCGCGTCGGACTACACGCCGTTCAGCATTCCGATTCCAGTGGACCCCCGCCTCCCTGGCGGTGGTGGCGGAACGGTATCTGGTCTCTATAACCTGGTGCCCGGCAAGGTCGGACAGGAGGTGATGTACCAGCAACTCTCGTCGAACTTCGGAGATCAAATCGAACGCTGGCAGGGCATCGACGTCAGCCTCAACGCACGGCTGCGGAACGGGCTCACAGTACAGGGTGGCACCAGCACCGGAGCTCGCTTCCAGGACAACTGCGCGATCCGCTCGGTTCTGCCGGAGACCTACTCCTGGGATAACACCGTCGCGGTACAGACGACGCGCGTCAGCACTCTGGCCAGCTCGACCGCAACATCAGGACTTCAGAACTACTCGTGCCGCGTCGACGAGCCCATGCGGACCTCGTTCCGCGGCCTCGCGACGTACACCGTCCCGAAGATCGACGTCCAGGTGAGCGGAACGTGGCGAAGTGATCCCGGAGATGAAGAGCGCGCCGACTACGTCGTCACCAGCGCCATCGCGCAACCGTCGCTCGGGCGTCCCCTCTCATCGGGCAACGTGACCGTGAACCTGGTGCCGCGCGGCACCCTGTACGGCGAACGCGTCAACAACATCGACTTGCGGGTCGCCAAGATCCTCAGGTTCGGACAGACCCGCACGCAGTTCGGCATCGATCTCTACAACCTGCTGAACAGCGATGCCGTCACGATGTACAACAACGGATATTCGCCGACGGGCGCGTGGCTCACGCCGACGGCGATTCTCCCGGCGCGATACGTGCGATTGAATCTGCAACTCGACTTCTAGAAACGCGACGTACGGCGGGTCCGGCTGTCTGGACCCGCCTATCCAACAAACGAGCTCGCCATGCGAGTCTGAGAACAAGACCCGGCCTACGCTGCAGATATACTTCCCGTTCATGAGGCACGTCGTGAGTCGTCGCGCCACGGGGACAGAGAGGCGCCCTGCTCGTTGCTCGCGCTCTGAAGCTGACTCTGGCAGCAGAACGGCAGGCATACCGACGCGACCGAACTGGACATTCTTCATTCCGTGGACCGACCGCACTTGAATCGGTCGTGCCGCTGATGATCGACATCAATCCGTTTCTCGCGTGGGTGGAGTCGACGGCGCTCAGTCAGTGGATCGTCGGCTCCCCGTCCTTGTTAGCGTTCCCCGGCATCCTGGTGCTCCACGCGATCGGCATGGGGTTCGCTGTCGGCGTGAGCGCCGCGCTCGACTTGCGTATTCTCGGCGTGGCGCCCGGAATTCCCCTCGCGGACATGCGCCGCTTTCTGCCGTTTCTCTGGGCGGGCTTCTGGTTGAACGCCGTATCGGGCGTACTTCTGCTGATCGGCTATCCAACGAAGGCGCTGACCAATCCGGTGTTCTATCTGAAGCTGACGCTGATCGCGGCTGCGATGGTGCTGCTCGTGCGCATCAGCCGTCGCGCCTTTGCCAGCATCAGCGGCCTGCCTTCAGGTCCGCCGGCGCCAGAGATCACGCCAACCCTGCGCAACCTCGCGATCGCCTCGCTCGTCTGCTGGACAGGAGCAATCACCGCTGGTCGTCTTCTCGCCTACACCTACACACGACTTACGCAGTTCCACTGAGGCTTGGTCCGGCTACGCGGACACTACGCAAAAGATGGATATCCATCACTTTCAAGTCTGGCTGGTGACAACGATCTACCGGAACTCTCCTGTCGCCGACCTCATGCGCACGGCGTGGGCGTGGCCGATCGCCGAGAGCCTGCACTTCCTTGGCCTCTGTCTGCTGGTGGGTTCGATTGGCACGTTCGATCTGAGACTGCTGGGTGTCGCGAAGCGGGTGCCTATTGCCGCCGTGCATCGCTTCATTCCATGGGGGCTGGCCGGTTTCGCCATCAACATCATGACCGGCTCGATGTTCCTCCTCACGGAGCCCGATCAATACATCTACAACCCGTCGTTCCACTTCAAGCTGCTGTTCATGACGATTGGCGGGCTCAACGCCGGAACCTTTTATCTGACCTCTTACCGTCACCTCTTCGGCCCTGATGCCCCGCTGGACGCGCCGAGGCGCGCGAAGGTGATCGCAGCGATCTCGTTATGCGCCTGGATTGGCGTGATCACCGGCGGCCGTCTGCTCACGTTTTATCGTCCCGCTCCGTGCGACGGGCAGCAGACAGGTCTTTTGCTCACGTGCGCGCCCTGATCTCGCACCCACTGATTCGAACGTGACGCTCTGCCGAAATAGGTGTATACCGGAAGCAACTAAACGCATAGGGGCTTTTCCCTACGACACGGCGACGTCGGCATCGTAACGTGGACGAGGTTGGCCTAGAGGTACCGGGAATGGCAGAGTAGGGTCTGAGGGAACCGTATGGAACTTGCGGTCGGCGAATCGTTCGCTGAGGCAGCTCATCCTTTCGTTGACGGGCTCGGCGAGCGTCGAGTCATCATCGACATCCGCGGCGAACGCCTCGACATCCTCCGGTTGAAAGCGGCACTCGGCAATGCGCCCTCCTTCGAGTCGGCGCTGCGGGAACGGGCCGGCCGCCTTGCCAGCTTCCGACACGAGTCTTTCGCGCGCGTTCGCGCTATTGAGATCGAAAAAGGCACCGGCACCCTCCTGATCGTGTCGGATCACGTGCGCGGTGTCCGGCTCGCGACGCTGTTGGCGGCCGCCGAAAAGCGTTCGGTCTCGGTAGACCTGCCGGCTGCGACCCGGTTGATTCGTCAGCTCGTGGCAGGACTCTGCGCCTGGCGCGAACAGATGCCAGATACGGTACACGGTGCGATCGGGCCGGACCGGATCATGATCACCCCCGATGGCCGCCTCATCATCGTCGAGCCGGTCCTCGGCTCGGCGCTCGAACAGCTTCGCTACTCGCGGCAACGCTACTGGGAGGAGCTGGGCATTCCACTTCCGGCGGCGTTCACGCTGCCGATCAACGCCCGCGCCGACGTTCTTCAAATGGGCGCCGTCGCACTCGCCCTCGTGCTCGGGCGACGCCTGACCGCTAGCGATCGGGTTGACCAGATCCCAACCGCCGTTGCCGAACGTCTGCCGGCACCGATACGACTCTGGATCTCGCGGGCGCTCCAGCTCGAGACCGTCGGTTCGTTCACCTCGGTCCTCGAGGCCCGTGCCGCTCTCGACCAGGCGTTTGGCGAGCCCGACATTGTCGAAGAACAGGACAGTGTTCTGCTGTTCGTGGCCCGCTGCCTCGCGCTCACCGTCGATACTCCTGCCAACGGCGATGACGAGCTGCCTCGCGACACGTCGGCTGATCTGCCTGACGTCGACCTCGGAACACGCATCGAAGCGCTGAAGACGTTCCTGGCCCGTCGCTCTTCGCGTGCGATGGAAACAGCAGAACCAGGTGAAGCCGATCAGACTGCTTTGGCCAGCGATCCGTCCGAAGAGTTTGCGCCGGAAGCAGACGTTCCACCAATCGTTGCCTTACACGGCCAGACCGAGCAGAAGGAGCGCAGTTCGCTTCCAGCCGACTGGACACGTCGGCTGTGGCTCGCCGCGGCAGCCGTCGTCGCGGTTGGGGTGGTCGTCGGCGTCATCATTTTCGGCATCCTCCCCTGGTCGCGCGGGCCAGCGTTCGGCAGGTTCTCGATCGAGACCCGGCCGGCGGGAATCGCGGTCGCGATAGACGGCATGCCGAGAGGTGTCAGTCCTCTCACCCTCGACCTGCCGCCAGGTGATCACGTGGTCGAGGTGATCTCCGAGACTGACCATCGACAGATTCCGATCACGATTCGCGCGGGCAGCGATTCGTCACAGTTTCTCGAGATGGCCAGCGCGCCCACTCCCCCGACAGCCACCGAGCTGCGAATCCGAACGGAGCCACTCGGAGCAGCGGCAACAGTCGATGGCCAGTACGTGGGTCGAACGCCGGTGAGTGTCCCCGACATCGCTCCCGGGCCGCACACTGTCGTCCTGAAGCACGAATCGGGAACGGCAACCGAGCAAGTACTGGTCGAAGCTGGGAAAACGGCTTCCTTGTTCGTACCGCTGTCGCAGGGTCCTCCGCCCGGCGCCGCTGCCGGATGGATCTCAATCGCTGCGCCCGTCGATGTGCAGCTCTTCGAGAATGGGCGCTTCCTCGGCAACAGCCGCATCGATCGCATCATGGTGCCCACCGGCCGCCATGAACTCGACATTGTCAACGACGCGCTCGGATTTCAGGAGCGTCGCGTTGTCCAGGTGACCGCCGGGCAGGTCACATCGATCAGAGCCACCTGGCCCACTGGCAGCCTGTCCATCAACGCTGTGCCGTGGGCGCAAGTGTTCGTCGACGGATCGCCACTGGGCGAAACGCCGATTGCCAACGCGAAAGTCCCGATCGGACAGCACGAAATCCTGTTCCGTCACCCCCAACTCGGTGAACGTCGCGCCTCGGTCACGGTGACGGCGCGGGAAACCGCGAAGGTCGGGATCGATCTCAGATCGAAGTAGAGCGGGGGCTTCAGCACCCGCGTCGCAGTGACGGCGCAGGCTGCAGCCTCGCTCTACTGCGCGCGACCCGTGTACTCGAGGATGAAGAGTCCGGTCCCTATCCGATCTGACGCGTACGCCAGCCCGCGGTGATCGATGTCGACATCGTTGATCTGAATGGCGACTGGCTGCCCCTTGTCGATCGGATGCGATCGCTCGTTCGTCTTCGGAATGTAATACCCCAACTCCTGCAGATGATACGGATCGGACAGGTCGAGAACTCGAATGCCGGCGTTGAAGTATGCCAGCCACGCGATCTTGTTCTCGAACCGGTTGATGCGACCGTTGACCGTCTCGGCTGATTGATGCGGGCCAAAGCGGCCGCCTTTCGAGCAGAAGTTGCCGACCGGCACCTGCCAGACTGACACCGGAAACGGTCTCGCTTCATCCGTGATATCGAGCATGTACGAGCCGGCGCGCACGCCTCCCGGGCAAGGCGCCATGTCGGCGGTGCCGGCCGCTTCATCGACAACGAAGGCGTACTTGCGCGGCAGTGCCGACGGGCCGAAGTTCGGCACCTTGTCGTAGACGATAGGCGAGACGGTGTGCGGACCGCGATGCGGCGGGTTCATGTCCAGCGACCATACCAATCGTGGCCTGGCAGGATCGGCGATGTCGAATTCAGCGGTCCAGCCCGAATTGCGATATCCGACATACAGCCGTTTGTTCACCTCGTCGACGACGGGATGATGGGCGTACTGACCTTCATAGCCCGGCTCCCCGTCCTTCTGGCTCGGGAGCCACGCACGCCCGACAAACTTCGGCACGCGCGGGTCCTTCAAGTCGAAGATCTGGATCACAACGTTCCTGAAACCGGGCTCACCAGATGCGGCGTAGAAGTAGCCGGTGTCCTGCGACCACCAGCCTTTGTGGGCGCGCATGATGAACGGACCACCACACCCGGGACCGCACGAGCCCGGCGGCGTACCAGTGATCTCGGAAACGAGAGAGATCTTCGACGGATCGGTGGCCCGAGATGTGATGTCGAAGATCTGGTACTTGAGATCCTTTCCCGTCTCGCCTTCGGTCAGGACCTCTGAATTGCGAATCAGGTAATCACGCCCGGAGCCGTCGAACTTGTAGTCGTAGACCACGGACACGCCACGCGAGTTGCGATTCGAGTCGTTCGGGATGTGCCAGACGAGTTTTGGATTGGCGGGGTCGTCGACGTTCAGGATCGACGTGCCATTCCACTCTTCCCTGCCGGTGATCGGATTCATCTTGGGCTTGGCGTCCCAGTAGCTCTCGTGATGACCGACGTACACCCAACTGCCGTTGGCGGCATCTGACAGAGCGGTCACGACCAGCGACTCCCGCCCTTGCACATCGTGATATCCAACCAGCCGTACGTTTCGCGCGTCGTCGGCACGCGGGTCGGCGCTGGCCGCGGCTGCTGTCGCCGACGATTCACTTTTCGGTGCCTGACACCCAATCGTGAACACAGCCGCCGCAATTGCGCCCGTTGCGAGGGCGCGAACGATCTGATTCTGCATGACGCGCGAATCTTACCCTGCCCGGCGCCAACGGTCATGGCATTCCACGTGCTACCGGGGAGAGAATGCCAGCGAGTCACATGAAAGCCGAGGTGCTCATCGTCGGTGCCGGCGCAGCCGGGCTCGCGGCCGCGCACGCGCTTCACGACGCCGGCGTCGACATCGTCGTGCTGGAGGCCCGCAATCGGCTCGGCGGCCGGATATGGACAGTGCACGAGACCGGCACGCTGCCGATCGAATTGGGCGCGGAGTTCGTCCACGGCCGCGCGTCGGGACTCGACAGCCTGGTGAACGCGTCATCCCTCACGAGAATCGATATCGGCGGACACAGGTTCCGCGTGGGCTCCCACCAGTTGCGGCCGTTCGATGATTTCTGGGAGCGACTCGATCGCGTCATGCGGCGTCTCGATCCCCGCAGCGGGCGTGACCGCAGCTTTCAAGACTTTCTCGACGACAAACCAGGCGGACGCCGGCTGGCATCCGATCGACGCATGGTCAAGCAGTTCGTCGAGAGCTTCCACGGCGCTGACGCGCGCCTGATCAGCGCGTCGGTCCTGGCCGAAAGTGGCAGCCCCGGAGATGATGTGCACGAGCGACTCCTCGGCCGGATCGCTGGCGGCTACGACCAGGTTATCGACTGGCTTGCAAGGCCGCTCCGTGCCCGCATCCGTCTTCGCAGCCCGGTCACCGCGGTTGAGTGGGAGCCTGGTGGCGTCTCCGCGACCATCGCGGGAAGCGCCCCGCAGAAGCCGCGCGGTGTCGCTGCCCGGGCCGCGATCGTCACGGTGCCCCTTGGTGTTCTGCAGGCGTCCGGCGCCTCGGATGGCGCGATCCGCTTCGTTCCGCCGTTGCGACAGAAACATGAGGCTCTTTCACAACTCGCCCGGGGTGCTGCGATTCGCGTGGTGCTGCACGTGAAGGAACGTTTCTGGAGCAACGACCAGTTTGCGAAACATCACCGCGTGCCGGAACTCGAGACTATGAGCTTCGTGCATACCCCGGACGAAGACTTCCCCACGTGGTGGACGGCATATCCAGCCCTGGCGCCGATCCTCGTGGGCTGGTGTGGCGGGCCGCGCGCGCGAGAACTCTCGAATCTGACGGCGGATGACATCGTCGATCGCGCCGTCGGTGCCTTGGCACGCCAAATCGGCCTGCCACGGCGTCGCTTGCAGCGACTGGTCACCGCTGCGTGGACGCACGATTGGGAAAACGATCCCTACGCGCGTGGTGTCTACAGTTATCAAGTCGTCGGTGGACGGCTTGCGCCGGCGGCACTGGCCCGGCCACTTGATCGCACCCTCTTCTTTGCCGGCGAGGCGACTGACGGGTCGGGCGCGACAGGCACTGTCCACGGAGCGATTACCACGGGCCGGCGCGCCGCGGCTCAAGTCATGCGCGCGCTGTAGTTTCGTAGAGGGCGTCTCTTAAGACCGCCTTGTTTCTAGGGTCCGTTAGCCTTCTTCAGCCATTCAGCGAGCAGTGCGCGGGCAAACGGCGCCTTCTGATTCGGTGAGATCACTTCGAGCTGCAGCATCTGGCCGGCGCCGACACGAATGAACGCACCTTCGATCATGTACGAGACGCCGAGCCACTCCGCGCTCAACGCGTACGAAGCAGATCCGCTCGATCCGCGACGCGATGAACACGCAGCAGCCGCATCCTCTGGCGCGACGGTGGCCGTGTCCCACACTGCACCGCGAAGCGCGACGGTGACATCGTTCTCAGGATACGCAGCGGTCAACGCGGTCGCGCGTGGCAGGCCCATGCATGGCGAGGGAGCACTCGGTTCGACAACCCAGCCGACAGGCAATGGGAGATTCAGCTGCCCCGCTGCCGCCGGCGGCGGCGACCACTCGAGCTTTTCGACGGGAGGCAGTGATCCCGTAATCAGCCGCTGACCGTCGAGACTCAATAGAGAGTCGCGGAACACACTTTCGCTATACGCCAGTTGCTCCGCTGAACCGACATAGCGCGCCACCAGCTTCTCCGTGCCAAGTTCCAGGATGCCGTATTGCATCCTGACATCAGCGCGACCTGACGTTCCGTCCGCGTGGCCGAGCCGCAAAGGGGCGCTGCCGGCACGCGACACGACCTGACTGTCGCTGTTCTCGATCTGCAGCCGCTCGAATGCTTCCGGTCCAAGCAGCGATTGCTCCAGTTGCCGCGCGTTCCACGGCGAGAAGACGCGATCGATTCGCAACGCGACGCCCGCCAGCCCCGGATCGCTCTCCACGCGCGCGCGGAAGGGCGACGTGTCTTCAACGCCGTCAGGCAGGCGTACGCTGATGCCCTTTCCTGCCAGCGTCTGAGGTGCTCCCAACCTGAAGCGGCGCGAGGGCATCAACGAATCGAGCCCCCGCGACTCGAGAAAATCCTTCGCCAGGTTGATTGGGATCGCAAACGCGATTCCCGCGTCACCAGTCACACGCGCGCGGATGACGCCGACCGCATAGCCGTGGTCATCGACCAGCGGTCCGCCGCTGTTGCCGGGATTGACGGTGCCGTTGATCTGAAGAACTCGCCGCTCGCCGGCATCGCCGGACCGCAGGGCCGAAATGGTACTGGGCGAGACGCTGATCTCGGGCACGAGGTCGGGCGCAGCGACTCGACCGATGTCGAGCCGGCGGCCGAATGGGTACCCGAGCGCCTCTACGGACTGCCGGCTGCGCACGACATCGGAATCGCCGAGCGCCACATATGGAAGGTCGGAGGCCGTGATGAACAAGACGGCGAGATCGAGCGCAGGGTCCGATGACTGCACCGATGCCTCCAAGCAGCGCGCCAGCTCGCCGCGCGACTTCGTCGCCGTCGCTGGAAAGCACACCTCGATCTTCGCCACCTTGATCCTGACGGTTCCTTTGCGCGAACCGTCATCGACGACGAACTCACTGTTGCTGATGACGTGCTCGTTGGTCAGTACGTAGCCGTGCGGTGAAATCACGAAGCCGCTGCCGGTGCCGATCTCGATGCGGTCGATATCCGCCGTCTGGCGGCCGGTGCCGGCATCCTCGAGATCGACATGGACGCTGCCGACAAGGCGGATGAAGACCGTCGCATCAACAGGCGACGCCGCGCGTTCGGCAGCCGGCCGGGCCTCGCTGATGGCGAGGCAAAGCGCCAGCGTCAGCATCCATTTCATCGCGGGATGCCATATCTTGCCTGATTTCGAGGGCATACCGGTACTAAGACAGCGCGCCCAGACCTGAGGTGCGAAGGAGGCGACGGTGCAGGTGTCTCAGCACGCTGGCCCCTCCGGCAGACCAGCTTGAAGCGGCCGCATAGATTGGCGAATATCGTTCCCGCTTCCCTGGAGCCTGGAACATGCACGACGTGATCGTCGTCGGGGCCCGCTGCGCCGGCTCACCGCTCGCCATGCTGCTCGCGCGGCACGGAATGCGGGTGTTGCTCGTCGACCGGGCCAGCTTCCCGGCAGACATCCCGCACGGCCATTTCATCCACCGCCGCGGACCACGACGCTTACGTGAGTGGGGACTGCTCGGAAAAGTCGCGGCGCGGACACCGGCGATCACGGACATGCTCATGGAAGCCGGTGATTTTCCCCTCGTCGCGCGCAACCTCGTCGAAGACGATATGGCGTGGGGGTACGGACCACGCCGTACGACACTCGACAAGATTCTCATCGATGCGGCCGGCGAGAGCGGAGCCGACGTGCGCCAGGCGTTCAACGTCTTCGAGTACATCATCGAAAACGGCACCGTCGTAGGCATTCACGGGCGTACGCAGACAGGGTTGCCGGTCATCGAACGCGCCTCGTTGACCGTCGGCGCCGACGGACGCAACTCCGGTCTCGCGCGCGCCGTCGGCGCGCCTGTGTACAACCACGTTCCGGCGATTCTCTGCTACTACTTTTCTTACTGGAGCGACGTCGCGAGCGAAAAGTTCGAGTTGTATATCCGTACCCAGCAGCGCCGCGTCATCTTCTCGTTCAAGACTGAAGACGAGCTGTTCGCCATCTTCGTCGGCGCGCCGATGGATGAATTCGAGCGCTTCCGTCGCGATGTCGAGGGCGAATTCAACAGATCGCTGAGCCTGGTTCCAGACTTTGCCGAACGGGTGCGGGCCGGCCGGCGAGCCGAGCGCTTCTACGGCTGCTCCGATCTGCCGAACTTCTATCGCAAACCATTCGGCAGCGGCTGGGCACTCGTCGGCGATGCCGGACTCCACAAGGACCCGTATCTCGCTCTCGGCATCTGCGACGGACTGCGCGACGTGGAGTGGCTCGCCGACGCGATTCACCAAGGGCTCGGCGGCGGGCGGGCGTTGAGTGACGCGCTCGCCGACTTCGAGAGCCGGCGCAACGAGGCGTCCGCTGCTGACTATCAGGAGAACATCAACGCGGCGAAGTTCGTGCCCTTGCCTCCAGAGTTCTTCGCGCTGCGCGCGGCCGTCCGGGACAAGCCCGACGAGGCGACTCGGCTCATGAAAGCGAGGAACCGGATGATCGACCCGACCGATTTCTTCAATCCGCAGAACCTGCAACGGCTCTTGGCGATGACCCGGTAACGCCGGTTCGAGCTCATCGGCTGCTACCGCGCGGGTCGCAGGAACGCTACACTCATCTCGGGTCTGTTTTCTTGCTCAGTATCTGGACCACGCCGGTGCCCTGAACATGCCAGCTCGCAGTCGGACTGCCGCTCGACGCGCAAGAACTGCGTCGCTGATCCTGGGCCTCTACGCCCTGCTTGGCGGTCTCGTCTCTTTCATCGGCTGGGCCGCCGATGTCCCACGGCTGACCGATTGGAACGGCGACGGCATTTCCATCCAGCCGAATGCCACCGTCGCCGCGTTCACCAGCGGCATCGCCATCCTCCTGCTCGAGTTTGGCTACCGTCGCGTCGCCGCGGTGTGCGGTGTGTTCGTTGCGGCGATCGGTGCCAGCGTGGTCTATCAGTATGTCTCCGGCACCGACCTGCACATCGACACTTTGCTGCTGTTCGGACGCGAGTGGGGACGCGGTGGCGTTCTGTTCGTCGGCCGAATGGGTCCACCCGGCGCGATTTCGTGGACAGTCATAGGCGTCGCATGCATCATCGCGTCTCTATTCCCAGTCGGTTGGGTGCGCGTTAGAGCGGTCGTCCCGCTTCTTGCGTCGCTGACGGCATCAATCGCGTTCCTGTCGTTGATCGGCTACCTTTACGGAGCCACGGTCCTTTACTCGATTCCCAGCGCGACTGTCATCGCGCTTCAAACATCGTCTTTCATCCTGGCCGTTTCATTCGGTTTGATGCTCGCCGTTCCGGAACACGGCGCGGTGCGCCTCCTCACGGAGCCCGGTCCGGCGGGCATGCTGATCAGGCGCATCCTGCCGGCCTTGATCGTCGTCCCCGTCGTGCTGGGACTGGTTCGTCTTGCCGGTGAGCAGGCGGGCCTCTACGACCTCGCCTTCGGGACGGCCTCGCGAACACTGGCCGAGATTGCGTTGCTGTTGATTCTGCTGTCGTGGACGGCGAGCGCGATCAGTCGTCAGAGCGACGCGCGGGAATACGCGGAGAACGAGCTGCGCCAGAGCCAGCATCAGCTGCAGATGGATCTCGCGGACAGTCAGCTGCTGCAGCGCGTCAGCGCGGAGATCATCCGTGAGGGCGACGAGCAGTCGCTGTACGACACGATCATCGACGCCGCCGTCGCCATCATGCAATCACAGCGCGCGAGCATGCAGATATTCGATCCTGACAGCCGCGAGCTGAAGCTCCTGAACATCCGCGGCTTCGACGATCCGGGGAAGGCGCTCTGGACGTCGGTCAGCCTCGACTCCTCGGCGATCTGCAGCCAGGCGTTGAAGACAGGCGAGCATGTCACGGTGTCTGACGTCAACGCATCCGATTTCCTGACGGGAAGCCACGATCGGAAGATATTCCTCCAGCTCGGCGTCCGCGCGATCCAGTCGACGCCGCTCTATTCGCGAACCGGCGAGCTGCTCGGCATGATCTCGACATATTGGACGGAACCCCATCAGCCGACCGAACGCGCGCAACGTCTGCTCGACATCCTCGCGCGACAGGCCGCCGATCTCATTGAACGCCGGCGCTCGGCCGATGCGCTTCGCGATGCCGATCGGCGCAAGGACGAATTCCTGATGACGCTGGCGCACGAACTGCGCAACCCGTTGGCGCCGATCCGCAGCGCCGTCGATTTGATGAAGAGCAGCCAGGCGCCTCTCGCCGACGAAGTGCAATGGGCGCGCGATATTCTCGATCGGCAGGCCGCTCTGATGACGCGACTGCTCGACGACCTGCTGGACGTCGGGCGCATCGCGCGCGACAAGCTGGAGCTTCGCACGATCCGCATCGACGTCGGCACCCTTATCAGGGAAGCCGCCGACATGAATCGATCGCTCGTCGACCAGTTCGGACACTCGCTGACCGTCACCGTGCCGAGCGAACCGATGTATCTCGACGCCGACCCGGTGCGCTTGACCCAGGTGTTCAGCAACATCCTCAACAATGCCTGCCGTTACACGCCGTCGGCCGGACGCATCGACATCATTGCCAATCAGGTGGGACACGCCGCCGTCGTGCGCGTTCGCGACACCGGGATTGGGATACCAACCGACCGCCTCACGAACATCTTCGACATGTTCTCCCAGGTCGATCGCACGCTGGAACGCTCGCAGCGCGGTCTGGGCATTGGTCTGCACCTCGTGAAGCGCCTCGTCGAGATGCATGGCGGCATGGTGACGGCCGAGAGCGATGGACTGGGGCATGGCAGCCAGATCACCGTGACGCTGCCGCTTGCCACCGAACCTGCGCAGGCCGGTGCCCCGCCGGCGCCGGGCGCGTCCGACCTGACGCAAGTCGCGACGCGACGAATCCTCGTGGTCGACGACAACATAGACGCGGCGCAGTCTCTCGCCATGCTGCTCAACGTGTGTGGCCACGAGACGCACCTCGCGCACGACGGGCCGGCCGCTGTCGATGCCGCGGAGCAGCTACGTCCGGATGTGATCCTGCTCGATATCGGTTTGCCGAAGATGAACGGCTTCGAGGCCTGCCGGCATATTCGGGAACGTGCGTGGGGCAAGGACGTCGTCATCATCGCGCTGACCGGCTGGGGTCAGGACGTCGATCGTCGCCGCTCGCAGGAAGCCGGCTTCGATCACCACATCGTCAAACCCGTCGAGCACGAGGTGCTCGCCAGGATTCTGGGGTCCGGAACCTAGCCCGCCTGCGCGTCCTCGACCCGCCGCCTGTCACTTACGGCAAGCGCGAGCGCCCTGAACAACTGCGCTTCGGCCACGGGTTTCACCAGGTGCGCATCAAACCCGGCGCCGGCCGTTCGATCGCGATCCTGTTGCTGCCCCCAGCCGGTGAGCGCGATGAGCGTGACCCGGCGGTCGCATGGCTCTCGCCGCAATTGCCGCGCGACTTCGTAGCCGTCCATCTTCGGCATGCCGAGATCGAGCAGCACGACGTCCGGCTCGAACGCCTTCGCCAGCCCGAGCGCCTCTACACCGTCGTGGGCAGTACGAACATCGTGGCCGGCGAGCTGCAGCTGCAGCGACAAGGCCTCTGCAGCATCACGATTGTCGTCCGCAACGAGAATCCGTTGTGGAGCGACGACGGGGATGGCGCCCGCCTCTCGCTTCTGTTTCACCAGCCCCGAAATCTGCGCTGCCATGACCGGCAGTCGCACCGTGAACTTGGCGCCACGGCCCGGGCCCTCACTATCAGCCACTACGGTGCCGCCGTGCATCTCGGTCAGCCGGCGAACGAGCGCCAGGCCAATACCAAGCCCTCCCTGCGCGCGCTCGGACTTCGCATGCACCTGCGTGAACAGCTCGAAAATCTTCGGCAGGAGTTCGGGTGCAATGCCAATCCCGGAGTCCGAGATCTGGATCACCGCGTGCTGGCCATCACGTCTCACACTCAGCCGAATACGACCGCCCGGGTCCATGAATTTTGCGGCGTTGTGCAGGATATTCGCGATGACCTGCACGAGGCGTGTCTTGTCCCCCTCGACGCTGATCAATTCATCCGGCAGATCGAGCTCGAGCGCGTGCCGGTGCGCGTCAATGGCGGGCCGCGCCGTTTCGACGGCGCGCGCCACGATGGCGCCGACCAGCACCGGTTCGAGCTGCAGCGTAATCATCCCGCGCGTGATGCGTGACACGTCGAGCAGGTCGTCAATCAGGTTCACGAGGTGCTCGACCTGCCGCTCGATGACGTCGCGGGCGCGGTGACGTTGCGGTTCTGTCAGCTCCTTCAAGCGCAGCAACTGCACGGCCGTCCGAATCGGCGCGAGCGGATTGCGCAACTCGTGAGCCAGCATCGCCAGGAATTCGTCCTTGCGATGATTCGCATCTTTCAGCTGTTCGGTAGTCGCCTCGAGCGCCGCCGTTCGCTCGGTCACGCGTTCCTCGAGCTCGGCATTCAAACGTTCGAGTGCGCGCGTCTTTCGAAACAACTCGGCGAAGATGCTGACTTTCGCCCGCAGAATCGCCGGCACGACTGGCACCGGCACGTAATCGACGGCGCCGCACTCGTAGCCGCGCAGCCGATCGAGATCGGTCATGAGGACCGCTGACACGAAGATGATGGACGTCTTCTGAAATCGCGGGTGCTGGCGGATCATGGCCGCAAGCTCGTAGCCATCCAGATCGGGCATGCAGACATCCACCAGCACGACGGCGATCTCTTTATCGAGCAGGCACTGCAGCGCTTCGCTCGCGGAGCTCGCCTTGATCAGGTTTTCGCCGAGCTCGCCCAGGATCGTCTCGTAGGTGAGCAGCTTTGCTGGCTGATCGTCGACCAGCAGGATGTTGACGCGGTCGATTCGTGTGGTCGGCAGCATCGTCGATCGTCTTTCAGCGGTGGAGCCACATCCGCAGCGCGGACAGCAGCTGTTCCGTGTTGACCGGTTTCGCGAGGTAGTCGGAGGCGCCGGCTTCGAAACACTTCTCGCGATCGCCCTTCATCGCCTTTGCGGTCAGCGCCACGATCGGGAGACGACGGAGCTCCGGGTTCTGACGAATCTTCTGCATCGTCTGATACCCATCCATCTCTGGCATCATGATGTCCATGAGCACGATCGATACACCGGGCGTGCGATCGAGCAGCGAGGTCGCCTCGCTGCCGGTACTGGCCGTGAGCACCTTCATGCCACGGCGCTCGAGGACGCTGCTGAGCGCAAAGATGTTTCGAACGTCATCGTCAACGACGAGAACGGATTTGCCGACGAGATCCTCGTCCGATTGGTGCAGCCGTTCGAGCATCCGCTGTTTTTCCGGTGGCAGATCGGCGAAGACCCGGTGCAGGAAGAGCGACGTTTCGTCGAGGAGACGCTCCGGCGACTCGACACCCTTCACCACCACACTGCGAGCGAGCATGTGCAGCCGGGCGTCCTCTTCCGCGGAGAGTTCTCGACCGGTGAAGACGACTACTGGTAGATCCGCGAGTCCGTCCCGCTGACTGATTCGCTCCAGGACCTCGAATCCGGTCATGTCTGGCAGCCGCAGATCGAGGACGACGCAATCGCACGGCTGCTCGGCAAGGGCGGCCAGCGCCGCGGCACCGCTATCGGCGGTCACGATGTCCAGATCGTCGTGACCAAGCAGTTCCTTGATGCTCAACTGCTCCGCGGCATTGTCCTCGACGACCAGCAGCCGTTTGCGTCGGGGTGCCGCATACGCCTTCAGACGCGAGATCGCCGCTTCGAGCCCTTCCGTCGTTGTCGGCTTCGTGATGAACCCGAAGGCACCCCGTGCCAACCCGTGCTGCCGATCCTCGTCGAGGCTGACGATCTGCACCGGAATATGGCGGGTTTCGGGGTCTTGTTTCAGCTGACTGAGGACGGTCCATCCCAGCATGTCGGGTAGGAACAGATCGAGTGATACGGCGGTCGGATGGAACTGGCGCGCCAGGCTGAGCGCGTCGACACCGCGCGGGGCGACCAGCGCCTTGAAGCCCTTGTCATGCGCGAGGTCCATGAGGATTCGCGCGTAATGCGGATCATCTTCGACGATGAGCATCGTCGAATCGTCGGGGAGCAACTGGTCGCGGTCGTCGAGCACGACCTCGACGGGGCGCTCGGGTGCGCGCACGACTGAGAAGCGCCCGCGCACGTGCGTCGTCGCATCCTGCTCGTCCTCGGCGCGTGTACCAACCGTCGGGCCAACGTAGCGCATCGGCAGATAGAGCGTAAACGTGCTGCCGACGCCCGGCGTGCTGTGCAGCTGGATCTCACCGCCGAGCAGGTTCGCCAGTCGGCGGCTGATTGCGAGCCCCAGTCCCGTGCCGCCGTACTTCCGGCTCGTGCTGGCATCGGCCTGCTGGAATGCCTCGAACACGATTCGCTGCTTCTCCTGCGAGATACCGATACCCGTGTCCGTCACCTCGAACGACACGACATTCGCAACCTGGCTGAGCACCGGGTGCGTGGCCGTCCAACCACTGCGCGGGGCGGACACATTGAGGCTCACCCCTCCTTGTGAGGTGAACTTGAACGCATTCGACAACAGGTTCTTGAGCACCTGCTGGAGCCGCTTGGCATCGGTCACGATGCCGCGGCCCAGATGCGCATCGACCACGACATCGAACGCCAGTCCTTTGCGTTCCGCCTCGTGCTTGAACGTGCGCGCCACCATGTCCAGGACGTTCGAGAAGAGCACCTCCTCGGCATCCACCGTCACCGTGCCGGATTCGATCTTCGAGAGATCGAGAATGTCGGTGATCAGGTTGAGCAGGTCAGTGCCCGCGCTGTGGATCGTGCGCGAAAATTCGACCTGCTTGGCCGTCAAGTTGCCTTCTGGATTCTCGGACAGTTGTTGGCCAAGGATCAGGATGCTGTTCAATGGTGTCCGCAGCTCGTGCGACATGTTGGCCAGGAACTCGGACTTGTACCCGGAGGTCAAGGCGAGCTCGGCGGCCTTGTCTTCGAGCGCGCGGCGGGCCTGTTCGATTTCCTGGTTCTTTCGTTCGACTTCGACGTTCTGTTCGGCAAGCTGCTGCGCCTTCTGTGCCAGCTGCTCGTTGGTCTGCTGCAGTTCCTTCTGCTGCGTCTGCAACTCACCGGCGAGCTGCTGCGACTGCTTGAGCAGACCTTCCGTCTGCATCGTCGCCTCGATGCTGTTCAGCACGATGCCGATGCTGGCAGTCAACTGTTCGAGGAACGTGAGGTGCGTGGCGGAAAAGTCGTTCAGCGACGCAAGACCCAGGACGGCCTTGATCTGACCTTCGAACACCACCGGGAAGACGACGATGTTGCGCGGAAGTGCCTGAAAGAAGACCGAGCCGACCGGCACGGTGTCGGCGGGGACATCCGAGATCAACAGGCGCCGCTTGTCGCGCGCGCACTGACCAATGAATCCCTCGCCGAGCCGAAGGATCGGTGGATAGTGATTGTCTTGCGCGTCAGCGTAGCTGGCGAGGATCTTGAGGACCGGCACCGCTTCCGCATCCAGTTGGTAGATGACGCCCTGATGCGCGCCGATCAGCGGAACCAGCTCGCCGAGCAGCAACTGGCCCACCGCGGTCAGATCCCGCTGACCCTGCAACATGCTGGTGAACCGGGCGAGGTTGGTCTTGAGCCAGTCCTGCTCGGTGTTGCGGTCGGTCGTCAACCGCAGGTTGTCGATCATCGTGTTGATGTTGTCTTTGAGCTCGGCGACCTCGCCGCGGGCGTCGACCTGAATCGACCGTGTCAGGTCGCCCTTGGTCACGGCCGTGGCGACCTCAGCGATCGCGCGCACCTGCGTCGTGAGGTTGGCGGCCAGCAGGTTCACGTTGCCGGTCAGGTCCTTCCAGGTGCCCGCCGCGCCGGGCACGTTGGCCTGACCACCAAGCCGTCCTTCGACGCCGACTTCGCGCGCCACCGACGAGACCTGATCGGCAAAGGTCGCGAGCGTTCCCGTCATGTTGTTGATCGTGTCGGCGAGCGCGGCGACTTCGCCCTTCGCCTTGACGGTGAGGTTCTGCTCGAGATCGCCGTTGGCCACGGCGGTCACCACCTTGACGATGCCGCGAACCTGCTCGGTGAGGTTGGCGGCCATGACGTTCACGTTGTCGGTCAGGTCCTTCCAGGTGCCGGCCACACCGGGGACCTGCGCCTGTCCGCCGAGAAGACCTTCGGTACCGACCTCGCGCGCCACGCGTGTCACTTCCGCGGCAAACGCGTTCAACTGGTCGACCATCGTGTTGATAGTGTTCTTCAACTCGAGGATCTCGCCCTTGACGTCGACCGTGATCTTGCGCGAGAGGTCACCGCGCGCGACCGCGGTGGTCACCTCCGCGATGTTGCGGACCTGAGTCGTGAGGTTGGCTGCGAGCAGATTGACGTTGTCGGTCAGGTCCTTCCATGTCCCACCGACGCCGGGCACCACTGCCTGGCCGCCGAGGCGACCGTCGGTACCGACCTCGCGTGCGACGCGCGTCACTTCCGCGGCGAACGACCGCAACTGTTCGACCATCGTGTTCAGCGTCTCCTTCAAGAGGAGAATCTCGCCGCGCACGTCGACGGTGATCTTCTTCGACAGGTCGCCGCTCGCGATGGCGATCGCCACCTCGTTGATGTTGCGGACCTGCGCCGTTAAATTGCTGGCCATGAAGTTGACGTTGTCGGTCAAGTCCTTCCAGGTTCCCGCGACGCCGGGCACTTGCGCCTGGCCGCCCAGCTTCCCCTCCGTCCCGACTTCGCGCGCCACGCGCGTGACTTCTGCCGCGAACGCGTTGAGCTGATCGACCATCGTGTTGACGGTGTTTTTCAGCTCGAGGATTTCCCCCTTGACGTCGACCGTGATCTTGCGGGAAAGGTCGCCGCGCGCGATGGCCGTGGCCACGTCTGCGATGTTGCGGACCTGCGCCGTGAGATTGTTGGCCATCGAGTTGACGCTGTCGGTCAGGTCCTTCCACGTGCCGGCCACGCCGAGCACGTTGGCCTGACCGCCAAGGCGCCCTTCCGATCCGACCTCGCGCGCCACGCGCGTCACTTCGCCAGCGAATGCGTTGAGCTGGTCGACCATCGTGTTGATGGTGTCCTTGATCTGCAGGATCTCGCCGCGGACATCGACCGTGATCTTCTGCGAGAGGTCGCCCTTGGCGATCGACGTGGCCACCTTGGAGACGTCGCGCAGCTGCACGGTGAGGTTGCCGGCCATGGCATTCACCGAGTCGGTAAGGTCTTTCCACGTGCCGGCGACGCCGGACACCTGGGCCTGCCCGCCCAGCTTCCCTTCCGTGCCGACTTCGCGCGCCACGCGAGTCACTTCCGCCGCGAAGGCGTTGAGCTGGTCCACCATCGTGTTGATGGTGTTCTTCAGCTCGAGGATCTCGCCTTTGACGTCGACCGTGATCTTGCGCGACAGGTCGCCGCGGGCAACGGCCGTCGTCACTTCCGCGATGTTGCGCACCTGCGTGGTGAGATTGGCGGCAAGCAGGTTGACGTTGTCGGTCAGGTCTTTCCACGTGCCTGCGACACCCGGCACTTCGGCCTGTCCACCCAGCTTGCCTTCGGTGCCGACCTCGCGCGCCACGCGCGTCACCTCCCCGGCGAAGGCGTTCAGCTGATCGACCATCGTGTTCAGCGTCTGCTTCAACTGCAGGATCTCGCCGCTGACATCGACGGTGATCTTCTTCGACAGGTCGCCGCTGGCGATCGCGGTTGCCACTTCCGCGATGTTGCGGACCTGCGCAGTCAGGTTGTTCGCCATCGAGTTGACGCTGTCGGTGAGGTCCTTCCACGTGCCCGCGACGCCAAGCACGTTGGCCTGGCCGCCGAGGCGCCCCTCGGTGCCGACCTCACGGGCCACGCGCGTCACCTCGCCGGCGAACGCGTTGAGCTGGTCGACCATCGTGTTGATGGTTTCCTTCAGCAGCAGGATTTCGCCGCTGACGTTGACCGTAATCTTCTTGGAGAGGTCGCCGCCGGCGATGGCCGTCGCCACTTCGGCGATGTTGCGCACCTGCGCGGTCAGGTTGCTCGCCATGAAGTTGACGTTGTCGGTCAAGTCCTTCCAGGTGCCCGCGACACCCGAGACCTGCGCCTGGCCGCCGAGCTTGCCGTCGGTGCCCACTTCGCGCGCCACGCGCGTCACTTCGCCGGCGAATGCATTGAGCTGATCGACCATCGTGTTGATGGTGTTCTTCAACTCGAGAATCTCGCCACGCACATCGACTGTGATCTTGCGGGACAGGTCTCCCCGTGCAACCGCCGTCGTCACCTCTGCGATGTTGCGCACCTGGTCGGTCAGGTTGCGCGCCATCGCGTTCACCGAGTCGGTCAGGTCTTTCCACGTCCCGGCCACGCCGGGCACGACGGCCTGACCACCCAGCCGCCCTTCCGTGCCGACTTCCTGCGCTACGCGCGTGACTTCCGACGCAAACGACCGGAGCTGATCGACCATTGTGTTGATGGCCTCTTTCAGCTGCAGGATCTCGCCCCGGACATCGACCGTGATCTTGCGCGACAGGTCGCCGCTGGCGACCGCGATCGTCACCTCGGAGATATTGCGCACCTGCGCCGTCAGGTTGCTCGCCATCGAGTTGACGCTGTCGGTCAGGTCTTTCCACACGCCGCTGACGTCGCGAACCTGTGCCTGACCTCCCAACTTGCCATCGGTTCCGACCTCGCGAGCAACGCGTGTCACCTCGGACGTGAACACGCCCAATTGCTCGATCATCTTGTTGACGATGGTCGCGGAACGGAGGAATTCCCCTTCGAGCGGCCGGCCATCGACGTCCAGCCTGACGGTCTGCAGCAGATCGCCCTTGGCCACCGCGGCGAGCGCGCGCGTGACTTCAGTCGTCGGCCAGAGCAAATCGTCGATTAGCGTGTTAACCGACGCCTCCATCTCGCCCCACGAGCCCGTCGGTCGCCCAAACTTGACGCGCTGCCTGGTCTGACCCTGCTTTCCGACCACGGTGCCGACCCGTTCAAGCTCACTCGCCATCCGCGCATTCGACGCGACGATCTCGTTGAACGTGTCTGCGATTTTTCCCTCGAGCCCCGTCCAGTCACCAGGTAAACGAACGGAGAAGTCGCCATCTCGCACCGCCTGCAGCGCACGCAGCAGCTCCGACCACTCGCCGTGCGACGGCGTCAACGCAGACGGGGAAGAAGAAACGGAACGCTCGGTCCGCATCGTGGGGCTCCCGCAGAATTCAGAGAACGAAAGAGTTGTATTGAATCACAGGGCTTCTGCGTCAGTGCAAGAATCGGGCTCAGCCGAGCTTCGACGAATTACTAGAGTTTTCGGGAGATCGAGGCGAAACCACGATCGCGAACGCGCCGTTCGCCACCTCTGCTTGAACCTCTTACCTCGGCCCTTGTAACAATTTCAACCAGGCGGGGCGATGGAAGTGCCGCCATATAATCGCGGCGCCATGCCAATCGCACCTGGCTCGCGAATCGGACCTTACGACGTCATTGCCCGTCTCGGCGAAGGCGGCATGGGCGTCGTGTTTCGCGGCCGCGATGCTCGGCTGCACCGCGATGTCGCGTTGAAACTGCTCCCCGAACACTTTGCGAACGACGCCGAGCGGCTTCCGCGCTTCGAGCGCGAGGCCCAGGTACTCGCGTCGCTGAACCACTCGAACATCGCACAGATTTACGGGCTCGAGCAGGTGAATGGCGCCATCTGCATCGTGATGGAACTGGTCGATGGCGAGACGCTGGAGTCGAAGCTGAAGAGGGGGCCGCTGCCACTCGATGAAGCGATCGACATCGCTCGGCAAATCGCCGACGCCCTGGCCACCGCGCACGAACGCGGCATCGTTCATCGTGACTTGAAACCCGCCAACATCAGCCTGACACCGGGCGGAACGGTCAAGGTGCTCGATTTCGGGCTGGCAAAGGCACTCGGGCCCAGGACAACCGATCTCAATGTGACCGCGATGGCGACCCTTGCGAGCGGATCGGTTGCGGGTGTGATCGTTGGCACGCCAGGCTATATGTCACCGGAGCAGGCGCGCGGCAAGGAGGTCGATTCGCGCACCGATATCTGGGCCTTCGGGTGCGTTCTCTACGAGATGCTGACTGCCCGTCAGGCTTTTAGCGGCGAGACAATCACCGATGTTCTGGCGAAGATCGTCGCCAGCCCGCCCGATCTCGAGTTGCTGCCGCCAGGCACGCCAGCGTCAATCCGATTGCTGCTGTCGTCGACGTTGAACAAGAACAGCGCGCAGCGCCTTCAGCACATCGGGGACACGCGGCTGTTCCTCGAGGGTCCTCTTACGGCGCTACCGCTGACCACTACCGTCGCGACCGCCCCAGCGTCCCGAGGTTTTCGGCGAACGTGGCTGGTTGCAGCATTGGGCCTCGCTGCTGCCGCTGCGGGCTTTCTTGCCGCTGGTGCTCTTCGCCAACGGCCCGAGCCAGCCCCTCAGATGCGTTTCGAGATCGCTCTGCCGGGCCTGATTGGAACGCCGATTCCGTCACCCGACGGCAAATGGATCGTGTACGCGACGCAACCCCCGGAAGGAAAGCGCGTGGCGTGGCTCAGGCCGATCGGCTCCGACAACGTGCAGCAGATTCCGGGTACGGAGAACATCAACGGCTCCCTGTGGTCGCCAGACAGCCGACGGATCGCGACGCTGGCCGATGGAATCCTGCGCATCTTCGACCTGGCGAGTGGTTCATCACGCGCGCTCGGTCAGGTCGGTGCGCTGAGGGGCGGAAGCTGGAATCGCAATGGTGTGCTCATCATGGGGCGAGTCTCTGACAACATCATCGTGCGATTGTCGGATGCCGGCGGAGAGGTGACGCCGGTCACGAAACTCGACACGGGCCGCAAGGACGTGGTCCATGCAGTACCGGTATTTCTCCCGGACGGCAACCACTTCCTCTATCTGGTCGTTGCCGGAACAGCGGACTCGGGAGTCTATCGCGCATCGCTCGACAACACGGACACGGCAACCCGCGTGATCGCTCTTTCGCCAAACAACTTCAATGGGATGTCGTATGTCCCCTCCGGACATCTTCTGTACTCGAACGAGGCGAAACTGAGCGCGCAACGGGTCGATGCAATGGGCAATCCGCAGGGCGATCCCGTGGTCATAGCCGACAACGTTGACGGCGGCTTCATGACGACGGACACGGGCCTGTTGTTGTTCCACAAGGCGGCACCCAGAGTCGGGAAGCAACTCCTCTGGTTCGGCCGGGACGGCAAGCAGCTTGGGTCCGTTGGCACGGAGGCCAACTACGGAAACGTCGACCTCTCACCTCAGGGCGATCGCGCGGCCGTGGACATCGTGACCAACGGCAACCGCGACATCTGGGTCGTCGATCTCAGCCGATCCGTTGCGCAACCCATCACGTTCGACCCCGGCAGCGACTGGACGGCGTCGTGGTCCCCGGATGGAAGCCGACTCGCATTCGGATCGAGCCGATCGAACAGCGATGGCACCACGAAAATCTATGAGAAGTCTTCGACGGGGGCGGGCACGGAAACCGTTTTACCCTCCGGCGACGTGTCATCGATTCCAGTCCATTGGAGTTCAGACGGGAAGTACATCGTCTTCTCGCGTCAGCGGCAACTCAGGAACACGTCGAGCTACGACACGTGGTTGTTGCCGCTCTTCGGAGATCGCAAACCAGTTCCGCTGCTCGAGACCGGCTTCGACAAGTTCCAGGCCCGCGTGTCGCCCAACAGCAACTTCGTCGCGTATTCGACGAATGAATCCGGTACGTATCAGGTGGTCGTCCAGACGTTTCCCGACGCGAGCGGCGGCAAATGGCAGATCAGCGCCACTGGTGGCATCGAACCCAAGTGGCGCCGCGACGGCCGCGAGCTGTACTACCTGGGCACCGATGGGAAGCTGATGTCTGTCGCCGTCAGCGGCCCGCCGTTCACGGCCGGTCGGCCCGTGGAGCTGTTCCAGACGCCCTTGACCGTCAATCTCGCGCAACCCACACGAGACCGCCGGTATGACGTCGCTCCCGACGGCCGCTTTCTGATGGTCGTTCCGGGCGCGACCAGCGCCCCGACGCCGTACTCGATCATCGTCAACTGGACGGAAGGACTCGCTCGCGCGCGCTAGGCGCGCTTTTCGAATCGACATAGCGCGAGTCCGAATTTCCGCAATCGTTCCCCTGTCTGTCCGCGTTGTTTCAGGACACATCCGCGCGCCGCGCTGTCAGACTGCGCGGGCCCCACGTACAGGATGTACCGATCGGCGCATTCCGCGCCGGAGCGCGCGCCACGACTAGAGCTTTTCAGGACGAACGTGCGTCACATCGCGTGAATTTGGCTAGACTTCCGCCAACACGTCATCACCGTGGGCGTATGGCCCGGCACTTGCCCTTTGGTCGATGCAGAGTGCGTCAACAGGAGGTTCACGTGATGACTGATGTTCTTGTCGTTGGAGCCGGCCCGACTGGCCTGATGCTGGCAAACCAGCTTGGCCGGCGTGGCGTTCGCGTGGCCATCATCGACCGGCATAGCGGGCCGGCCCGCGAGTCGAGAGCCATGGCGGTCCATGCGCGCACGCTCGAGATTTACTCCAAGCTTGGTCTTGCGGATCGCGCACTCGAGCTGGGCACCCCCGGTAACGGCGCAAACATGTGGGCCGGGGGCCGATTGCGGGCGCGCATTCCGTTCACCGACATGGGAAAGGACCTGAGTGCCTTTCCGTACGTCCTGATGCTGGGCCAGGACGACAACGAGCGCATCATGGGCGAGCACCTGCGCCGATGGGGCCTCTCCGTGCAGTGGAACACGGAGCTCGTGGCGCTCGACCAGCATGCGGACCACGTGACGGCGACCATCAAGCAGATCGATGGCGGCACCCGGACGATCACCGCCGCCTATGTTGCCGGTTGCGATGGCTCGCGCAGCGCGGTCCGCACGCTCAGCGGCATCGCATTCCCAGGCGCGCCGTACGAGCATGCTTTCTTCGTCGCCGACACCGAGGCGATCGGCCCGATGGTCGCCAACGAGCTCAATGTGTTTTTGTGGGGCAGCGGGTTCCACCTCTACTTCCCCATGAAAGGAACGAATCGCTGGCGTGTGATCGGGATCCTGCCGAACGACCTGTTCGGGAAGGATGACGTCAGGTTCGAGGATCTGCTACCGACGCTCCATCGGGTCGGGGGATCTGGTCTGTCGTTTACCGCGTGCCATTGGTTCTCGACCTATCGCATTCATCACCGCTGCGTCGAGCACTTCCGCGACCGCCGCTGTTTCCTGCTGGGCGACGCGGCGCACATCCACAGCCCGATGGGCGGGCAGGGGATGAACACCGGGCTTCAGGACGCTTACAATCTGGCGTGGAAGCTGGACCTCGTCATCAGGAAACAAGCCGACGAGTCGCTGCTCGACACCTACGAGGCCGAGCGTCGGCCGTTCGCGCAGAAATTGCTCGCAACAACCGACCGCGCGTTCAGGGTCGTCGTCTCCGAGAACTGGTTCGCCGGGATGCTGCGCACGCACATCGTCCCACGCGCTGCGGCCGTTGCGATGGCACGTCAGCGAGTACGGAGGGCAGCGTTCCTGACGCTCTCGCAGATTGGGATTCGCTACCGCGAGAGCGCGCTGTCGCAGAATCTCGCGACCCCGGCGAAGCACGCGCCCCATGCCGGCGATCGCTTTCCATGGCTTCGTTTGAGGTTCGCGTCGCACGGCCCGCGCGAGGATCTGTTTCAGAGGCTCGATGACACTCGCTTCAACCTGCTGGTGATCGGGCAGCCTGCGCCATCGCTCGACAGTTTTGGGCTCGGCGACCTGCTGCAGGTGCACGCGGTCCCCTCGGATCCGGAGAACGATGCCGCCTTGGCGAGTGTGTCGATCGCGGGTCCTTCCTACTATCTTCTGCGGCCCGACGGCCACGTCGGCCTATCGGGAACGATCGTGCGGGAGGCCGACCTGAGGCGGTGGCTGGAGCAGCCGAATCTGCGACTCCAGAGCACGAAGCGGCTGCACGCGGCGGCGAGAGTTGAAGTGTCGCTTGCGTCGTCGACCCGTTAGCGGCCTATAGTGTGTGCGTGTTCGCCCCCCTGCTGCGCGCTGTCCTCACGTTGCTGGTGATGACCGGAGTCGCCTCGGCGGAGGTCGTCCGCATCGACGTGCGCAGCCGTGATGATTTCCGCACACACGAGCGAGTGATCGCACGGGTGCACTACGCGGTCGATCCGGCGCTTCCCGCGAATCAGCGCATTGCCGACATCGTCTCCGCGCCAAGGAATGCCGCCGGAAACGTCGAATTCGCGGGCGATCTGTTGCTCTTTCTTCCGAAGGGGGCCTCGTCGGCGCGCGGCACGGTGTTCCTGGAGGTCGTCAACCGCGGGCGCGATCAGTCGCTCGGCTTGATGAGCGACGCGCGACAGCGCGATCTCGCACCGGAGAATTGGAACCTCGGCGACCGCTTTCTCCTGGAACAGGGATTCACCGTCGCATTCCTGGGATGGCAGTTCGATGTACAACCGGGCGATGGCCTCGCGCTCACCGTCCCGACGGCGCCAGTCAATGGCGTCGTCCGCGCAAGCGCGGTGACGGTGAGTCGAAGCGGGCCGGGCGGAGCCATTGGCCTCGCCTACTGTGCGACCGATCCGTCACAGCCCGACGCCCTGCTCACGTTTCGCTCGGCCATCGCCGGAGCACCCACCGTGTTGCCGCGCGAGAGCTGGCAGTTCGCGCCTGACGGCTGCTCGGTACGACGCCCCGCGGGATTCGATGCCGGCCTCAACGAAGTGATCTATCGCGCCACAGGATCACCGGTGGCCGGTCTCGGGCTCGCAGCCGTGCGCGACTTCGCCTCGTACCTCAAACATGGAAGCGGCGTGACGACCTTGCGAGAGAACCCGTCGCTGATGCGGCGCGTGATCGGCTTCGGCTACTCGCAAAGTGGACGATTCCTGCGCGAGTTCGTGCGCGACGGCTTCAACCAGGACGAGCGCGGACGCGCGGCATTCGACGGGCTGATGATCGCATCCGCCGGAGCCGGCGGCGGCAGCTTCAATCATCGCTTCGCCAGCCCTGGCCAGGCGGGAAACTCGGTACTCTCCATTTTTCGACCGGTCGATCTTCCTCCGTTCACCGATGATGGCCTGCTGGCCAAAGCGACCGCCGCGTCCGTCGTTCCACGCATCTTCTATACTTTCTCTTCGACTGAATACTGGGCGCGGGCCGGATCGCTCACGCACACCAATGAGAGCGGCACCGCTGATATGCCGCTGGCATCGACCTCACGGCTGTATTTTCTGAGTGGAACACCGCACGCGTCGGGAGGACTGCCGCCATCGCCGCAGCAGACCCGGTACGCGCTCAACTTCGCGCAACAGCGATGGGTGCTGCGCGCATTGCTCGTCAATCTCGACAAGTGGATCACCGCCGGCACAGAGCCGCCGCCCTCACGCTACCCGACCATCGCCCGTCGTCAACTCGTCAGCCGCGAGGCCGTTCGTTTCCCGAAGGTGCCCTCGTTGCCGTTCGCCGACTACATGCCTGGCGTGTGGCGCATGGATTACGGAGTCGAATACACGACCACGAGAGTCATCACAAAGGAGCCGCCAGCGCTCGGCGAGCCATATCCCGTGCTCGTGCCCCAGGTGAACGCCGACGGCAACGACGAGGGTGGCATTCCGCTCCCTGAAGTCGCGGTTCCGCTCGGCACGCATACAGGATGGAATGTCTCGACATTTCAGTTGAGCGGGCTCCGCTACCTCGCGGGTCTCGTCGGCTCGTTCCAGCCCTTCGCGAGAACGAAAGCCGAGCGGGAGCAATCAGGTGATTCTCGCCTGTCGATTGAAGAACGCTATTCGAGCCGGCAGGACTACCTGCAACGCGTGCGGCGCGCGGCTGCCGATCTCGCGCGCGAGCGATTCGTGCTCCCGGACGATGTCGAAGGTGTGGTTCAGCAGGCCGATCGGACGTGGTCCGTCATCGTCGGTCGCTGAATCCGAGGTCCGACTGAAGCCGGACACTACGGTTGCACTGCGCACTCCTTTCAGGTCGCGTTTCCAGAGCGCGGTCGGACCGAGGACGGTATGCCACAATAGCACCACTTCGATGGTGGCGATCCTTCGTCGATCGATGACGGCGCGAAGCCTCGCACTTCTGCTCGCCGCGACATGCACGGTTGCCGCGCAGTCCAATACGGCCAGTTGGACGACGCCGACGACGGCGGAAATCGATGCGATTTTTCCCGGCGTCGACTCGCTCTACATCGATCTCCATCGCAACCCCGAACTGGCGTTTCAGGAGACCGAGACCGGCGCCAGGCTGGCTGCTCGCGTGAAAGCGTTGGGCTTCGACGTCACCACCGGTGTCGGTAAGACTGGCATTGTCGCGGTGCTCCGGAACGGCGCCGGGCCGACGGTGATGCTGCGCACCGAACTCGACGCGCTCCCCGTTGAAGAGAAGACCGGTCTTCCCTTTGCCAGCACGGTCGTCGTCAAGAACGCCGCGGGGCAGTCGACTCCCGTCATGCATGCGTGTGGTCACGACCTCCACATGGCGGCGTGGACCGGTACGGCGCAGCTGATGGCCACGCATCGCGATCGCTGGAGCGGCACGCTCGTGCTGGTCGGACAACCCGCCGAAGAAGGCCTCGGTGGCGCGCGGCAGATGTTGAGTGACGGCCTGTTTACGCGATTCCCGCGACCGGACTTCGCCTTGTCGCTACACGACGACGACACGATGGCAGCGGGAACGATCGGCTATCACCCTGGCTTCTTCAGGGCGATGTCCGACAGCGTGACGATCACCGTCTACGGCCGCGGCGGCCATGGCGCGATGCCGCACAACACGATCGATCCGATCGTCCTCGCCTCGCGGATCGTGCTGTCGCTGCAGACAATCGTCTCGCGCGAGAACAATCCAATCGACCCGGTCGTGATCACCGTGGGCTCGATTCATGGCGGCACACAGGGCAACGTGATCCCCGATGAAGTCCGACTGCAGCTCTCGGTGCGCACCTACACCGACGAAGTGCGGGCCCGCACGTTTGCAGCCATCCGGCGCGTTGCGAGTGGTGAGGCGATGTCGGCGGGAGCACCGCGCGAGCCGCTCGTCGAGACGCCGGCGCGGGCGAACCCGCCGGTTTACAACGACCCGACACTGACGCTACGGCTCGCTCGGGCGTTGAAGAAAGAGCTAGGGGAGGCGACGGTCGTCGAAATGCCGGCGAAGATGACGTCTGAAGATTTTTCCGAATATGGCCTCGCCGGTGTTCCGTCAGCGCTGTTGCATGTCGGGGCCGTACATCCCTCGAAGCTCGCCGCCGCACGTCAGAGCGGTATCCCTGTGCCTGCGCCCCATTCGCCCGAATGGGCGCCCGAGCGTGAGCCGACACTGAAGGGAGCCATTCGCGCCGAGACAACGGCTCTGCTCGAATTGTTTCGAAAGCAGTGAGGTCCGGCTGAAGCCGGACACTACGTACGCGGATGTATTGCCAGGCTTTAGCCGGACTCCGCGTAAGCAGATGTGGTGTCCGGCTTCAGCCGGACTCACGTGCGCAGATCGCAGATGTAGTGTCCGGTTTAGCCGGACCCTTCAGGTCGCATGCTTTATGGTGAAAACGCGGCGCAGAATGCTTCAGACAGCCGACCCCTTGCGGCCGCGGAGCCGCCCGGTTTCATGGGCTCGTCGGCAGCCGACGCGCGGCTGGCGTCATCCCTCGGCACGGGTACGCGCACGCGTACCAAAGGGAACGATTACGGTTGGAACCCGCCTCCGGCGGCTGCTGTGGTGGTGGTGGCCGTGGGCGCTGATCAGCATTTGGGCCGTCATCTACGACAACTGGATCTGGGCGATCACAACCGGGATGATGGCACTCCTCGCCTACCTCACAGCAATCGCTGCCCCTCCGCCTCGTTATGGTCTGTCGCACGAGTTCGAGGTCGAGTCGGAAGAGTTTCTCAACACAATCGCTGGCGCCAGCAGTGCGCCATTCGTCGCCGGCAACTCGGTGGAGTTGCTGAACAATGGCGATGCCTTTTACCCGAGGATGCTCGAGGCAATCGAGGCCGCCGACGTTTCCATCACCATCGAGGCGTACATCTATTGGGCGGGCGATATTGGTCTCCGCTTCGGGCGGGCGCTGGCCGAACGAGCCCAGGCCGGAGTGACCGTGAAGATCCTGCTGGATGCCATCGGCTCTGCGAGCATCGGCGGCGAGATTCTGAAGACGCTCGAGGATGGCGGGTGCCAGATCGCCTGGTACAACCCGATTCATTGGTACACGATCGGACGCTTCAACAACCGCACGCATCGCAAGTCGCTGATCGTCGACGGGCGTATCGCGTTCACCGGAGGCGCGGGCATCGCAGATCACTGGAAGGGAAACGCAAGAGGGCCCGAAGAGTGGCGAGACATGCAGGTCCGCCTCGAGGGTCCCGCCGTGACTCCTCTGCAAGCCGGCTTCGCACACAACTGGCAAAAAACAACCGGCGAGCTTCTGAGCGGAGAGCTCTACTATCCCACGATTGAGTGCACCGGGCGGCTGAGCGCGCAGACGCTCATGAGCTCTCCCGAGTCCGGCGGGTCAAGCGTCCGCATCATGTACTACCTGTCGATCGTCTGCGCGCGAAGGTCGATCTACATCGCGAACCCCTACTTCATACCAGACGCCGTCGCGATCGACACCCTCATCGACGCCAGGAAGCGCGGGATCGACGTGCGCATCATGGTCTCCGGTGACCGCAACGACAACTGGCTTGCACGGTACAACAGCCTGCGTCTGTTCGGTCCCCTCCTGAAAGCCGGCGTCGAGATCTTCGAGTACGACCGCACCATGCTGCACCACAAGACGATGGTCGTCGACGGCGTGTGGCTGACGATCGGCACTACGAACTTCGACAATCGGTCGTTCGCACACAACGAAGAGAGCAACGTCTGCGTCTTCGATCGCGCGCTGGCGCGAGAGCTCGAGTCGATCTTCCTGGACGACCTGGCCGTCTGCGAGCGCATCGAGCTGCGCAAATGGAAACAGCGCGGCCTCTGGGCCCGGACGCAGGAATTCTTCGCATCGTTTCTGGAGGAACAGGCCTAGCCGGGTCTACAATCCCCCATGCTGTCACGACGAGCGGTTCTCCTGACCCCGATGGCGCTGTTCGCCGCGCGTAATGCGCTCGGAGCCGGAAAAATGACGCTGGCCATTCACCAGAACACATCTGCTGCCGCCGGCTATCGCGGCTCACTCGAAGGCTGGTCGCGTGCCGGCATCAAGCACGTCGAGCTGACAAACACCCTGCTCGACGAATTCCTCAAGACCGATTCCCTTCAGGCGGCCAAGCGCGTGCTGACCGATCTCGGGCTGACCCCTGTGTCGTCCGCATGCGGTGTCTTCGGGTTGTGGGAGCCGAATCCGAAGCGCGCTGCGGCACTCGACGCCTTCAGGAAGCGCTGTGAGCAGTTCGCCGCCCTCGGGCTGACAAAAATCTACTCGCCCACGCCGACCACCGAAAAGTTCACGCCGGACGACTACAAGCGCGCTGTCGAAAACATGCGTGAGAACGGCGATATCGCCAAGCAGTTCTCAATGCTGGTGATGGCCGAGGCTGTGCGAGCATCGACCTTCATCGCGGCGTTGCCGACGATGCTCAAGTTGATGAGGGAAGCCGCGCACCCCAATGTGGCGCCACTCCTCGACTTCTATCACTTCTGGTCGGGGCCGAATAAGCTCGAGGATCTCGATCTGATCAGGCCCGGCGAGATCGGGCACGTGCACTTCCAGGACGTTCCCGACATGCCGCGAGAGTTGCTCGACAACACCACGCGGCTCATTCCCGGCGAGGGCATCGCTCCCCTTAACACGATGCTGCGCAAGCTGTCGGACAAGGGCTATGAGGGTCCACTGTCGGTCGAGCTGTTCCTGCCACGCTTTCAGCAAGGGAACCCGTACGAAATCGCGCGCGAGATTCGCCAGAAGGCAGAGCCCGTCATGCGCCGCGCGAAAGTCCTCTGACCTGCGGTAGTCGCCGACCCCCACGCCACCCGTGAGGCAGCATCAGGCTGCCTCAGTCACATCTTCTGATCTCTCAGTTTGCGAACGCGTTACGACGTTGCCACGCGCGCGTTGCTCCCGGCCCATACGCTGCGGATCTCAGTAAATCTACGATCGGA
>JBKPNV010000336.1:0-14483 GCA_046732795.1 Acidobacteriota bacterium | reverse complement strand
TTGAGGAGTTGCTGGCGAGACCACGGCTCCATGAGGCCCACGATCTGCTGACGATTCGAGCGGTGCGGATCGAAGCGCGATTACTCATGAGCCTGCAGGCGTTCGTCAGGCCGAACGGCGAAATCTTTCTATTTCGTACGGCGGTCAGCGCGTCTGGCGCGACGACTGTGACGCCGCCGTTGGCGTGGAGCGCCTCGTATCCTTTATTGGAGCAGAGAAGCAGTCTGGTGGTGCTGGAGAAGAGACAGGTTGAATACGGCGGGAGAAATGTTCCACGTGAAACACCACTCCCACCGAGAGATCGCTAAATCTTCGCCTCGTTCCACGTGAAACGCACTTGACGCCACAATCAGTGCGTACTACAGTGACAGTGCACGCTAGCTTCATGTGTTAGGCTAAATGACAGAAACTGAGCCAATTTCTCGGACAGGTCCTGCCCGCGTCGTTGCGGTCGCCAATCAAAAAGGTGGCGTCGGGAAAACGACAACCGCAATCAATCTCGCGACCTCATTGGCATTGAGCGGCCGAAGGGTCTTGCTGGTCGATGTCGATCCTCAGGGGAATCTCACGAGCGGACTCGGTTCGAAGGCGCAACGGGCTGACGCCGGAACAGTCTACGAAGCCCTCCTCACGGGTGGAACCCCGGAGTCGTTTCTCCTGTCGACGCGCGTCGCCAATCTGTTCCTGATACCCGCGGATAGAAATCTCACCGGGGCCGAGATCGAAATGGTCACGCTGCCCGAGCGTGAGCTTCGACTGAAGAAGATCGTCGACCCGCTTCGAGCGTGCTTCGATCACGTGTTTATCGACTGCCCGCCTTCGCTTGGCCTCCTCACGCTCAACGCCCTGGTGGCGGCTGACGCTGTGCTCATTCCACTGCATTGTGAGTACTTTGCGCTCGAAGGACTCGCCGATCTGGTAGGCACGATGCGGCGGGTTCGCGGCGGCCTGAATCCCTCGCTCGAGATCGACGGAGTGCTGTTGACGATGTACGACGACAGGACCAATCTTGGCCAGCTCGTGGCCCGCGACGTTCGGGAGTTCTTCAAAGAGAAAGTCTTCAACACCATCATCCCTCGCAACGTGAAGCTCGGTGAGGCGCCAAGCCACGGCATGCCCGCTGCTCTTTACGATGCCAAATCGCGCGGAGCCGCCGCTTATGCGGCGCTCGCGAAGGAAGTGCTCGCCCGCTACGCCGCCTGAAGGAGGCACTATGCTCGAACGCCGTCCCGCTCTCGGAAAGGGACTCAGTGCTCTGATCCCCGATGCGCCAGAGCCAATTCGCACCGGGGCGATAGATGTCGACATCGACTTGCTATCACCGAATGAGCACCAGCCACGATTGACAATGGACGACGCCAGGCTTCAGGATCTGGCGCAATCGATCAAAGCGAACGGCATTATTCAGCCGATTCTCGTGCGTCGCGACGGCGCGGGCTATCGCATCATCGCCGGCGAGCGTCGATGGCGTGCCGCGCAACGCGCAGGGTTGCAACGAGTGCCGGTCGTCCTCAGAGAAGTGTCTTCGGGTGACAAACAGTTGCTCGAGCTCGCACTGATTGAAAATCTTCAGCGAGAGAATCTGAATCCCGTCGACGAAGCGCTCGCGTATCAGCGTCTCGCAGAAGATTTCTCGTTGACGCAGGATCAGATCGCGGCGGCGGTGGGCAAGGATCGGAGTTCAGTGGCGAACTTCATGCGCCTGCTTCGTCTGCCCGAGGAGGTCCGCGGCGACCTTGCAGCCGGAACGCTATCGACCGGTCACGCGCGCGCCCTTCTGTCGCTGTCCGACGCGGCTGCGCAGCGGCAGACGGCGCGCGAAGTTATTTCGCGTGGTTTGTCCGTCCGCGAGACCGAGGCCCTAGTCAGACGACTTCTCACCCCAGGTGCGCCACCCCGGTCTGCAGTGGTGTCAGCCGATGCCCCGAAGGACGTTCACACCAGGGCGGCGGAAGACAGGCTGCGTTTCGCTCTCGGAACGAAAGTGCGCATTATTCGGCGTGGACAGGGGGGGAGAATCGAAGTGGATTTCGGTTCTGAGGCCGAATTGAACCGTATTTACGAGTACCTGACTTCGACGCGCTGAGCGGAAGCCGTTCCGTTGCTGCTGGAGGACGGCCACGCGGCATGGTATAAATAGACGCTTGTGCCTTTCAGGTACAAGCTCAGACTACAGCAGACACAAGCATGAGTAGGCGGGCTTCCGCAGCGAGATACGCGCGAGCGCTGTTCGACATCGCAATCCAAGAGGCCGATCCGGTCGCCGCGGAACGGGATCTGGCCGGGTTCGCGGACCTGGTGCAACGCAATCAGGATCTCGAGCGGACATTCGCGAATCCAGTCGTGTCCGCGACGGCAAAGCGTGCTGTCGTGCAACGCCTTCTCGAGCAGAGTCCGCCAGCAGCAGCTCCTGTCGCAAAGCTCCTTCTGTTGCTTGCGTCGCGCGGTCGGCTCGAGCTCGTTCCCGACATTCTCGATACCTACCGCGAACGACTGATGGACCATCGTCAGGTCATCGAGGCGGAGGTGACGATTGCCGCGCCGCTCCCGCCCGAACGGCTTTCGGAGCTGCAGGAACGACTCGCAAGGATCACTGGTCGCACCGTTACCATGACGACCAGGATTGATCGCGCGATTATCGGTGGTGTCGTGACACGAATTGGCAGCACCGTCTACGACGGCAGCGTTGCCACCCAACTGGCCAAGGTGCGAGAGAAGCTGTCAGAGCGCTGAGAACGACATCGCCGCGGGGTGAGCCCCAACGCCTTCAGGATTGATATGGACATCAGAGCCGAAGAAATCTCCAAGATCATTCGCGACCAGATCGGGAACTACGCTGTGCACGTCGACGTGGCCGAAGTCGGGAGCGTGATCTCCCTGGGCGACGGCATTGCACGTGTGCACGGGGTCGAGCGCGCCATGGCTGGCGAGATGCTCGAGTTCCCCCATGGCGTGTACGGCATCGCACTCAACCTCGAGGAAGACAGCGTGGGCGCGGTGCTGCTGGGCGATTACAAGGAAATCAAGGAGGGTGACCTCGTCAAACGCACGGCGCGCATCATCTCGGTCCCTGTCGGCGACGAGATGCTCGGTCGCGTCGTGAACGCACTGGGTCAGCCGATCGATGGCAAGGGTCCCATTCAGACGAAGCAGTTCCTGCCAATCGAGCGTCTCGCTCCCGGAGTCGTCGACAGGCAACCGGTGAAGGAGCCGTTGCAGACGGGCCTCAAGGCAATCGATGGCATGGTGCCCATCGGGCGTGGACAACGGGAACTGATCATCGGCGACCGTCAGACAGGAAAGACGGCCGTCGCAGTGGACGCCATCATCAACCAGCGCGGGACGGGCGTCATCTGCATCTACAACGCGATTGGACAGAAGCAGTCCACCGTCGCGCAGGTCGTACGAACGCTCGAAGAGTACGACGCGATGAGTTACACGATCGTGGTCGCCGCGGCGGCCTCTGACCCTGCGCCGATGTTGTACATCAGCCCGTACTCCGCATGCGCGATAGGCGAGTACTTCCGCGATAGCGGCCGACACGCGCTGGTGGTCTACGACGATCTTTCGAAGCATGCGCAGGCGTATCGCGAGATCTCTCTTCTGTTGCGCCGTCCTCCAGGTCGCGAGGCGTACCCGGGAGACGTCTTCTATCTCCACTCGCGGCTCCTGGAGCGGGCGGCGAAGTTGAGCGCAGCCCTGGGCGGTGGATCGCTCACGGCGTTGCCCATCATCGAGACACAGGCCGGCGACCTTTCCGCCTATATCCCGACGAATGTCATCTCGATCACCGATGGACAGATTTTCCTCGAGAGCGATCTCTTCCATCAGGGTGTGCGGCCGGCCATCAACGTCGGCAACTCGGTCTCGCGCGTGGGAGGGTCTGCACAGATTCGCGCGATGCGGCAGGTCGCCGGGTCGCTGCGGCTTGACCTCGCGCAGTATCGCGAGCTTGCGGCGTTCGCGCAGTTCGGCAGCGATCTGGACAAGGCCACGCAGGCACAGCTCAATCGAGGGCGACGGCTCGTCGAGATTTTGAAGCAGCCGCAGTATCAGCCATTGCCGGTCGAGAAGCAGGTCATCATCATTTACGCCGCCACGAAAGGCTTCATCGACCCGGTCGCGATCGAAGACGTCCGCCGGTATGAAGTGGATCTCTATCGCTTTCTCGAGACGAGGCACGCACGCGTGCTGACCACTATTGCGGAAAAGAAGATCATCGATGACGAGTCGAAGGCGGCACTCGAAGCGGCCTTGACCGAGTTCGGCCGACAGTCCGGAACTGTTCGGTCCCCGGCGGCTGCCGCCGCGTAGAGCACGTCTGACGTCATGCCATCACTGATCGATCTCCGGCGCCGGATTCGCGCGGTCAAGTCGACGCAGCAGATCACCAAGGCGATGAAGATGATCGCCGCCTCCCGCCTGCGCCGGGCGCAAGAGCGTGTGGTCGCCGCGCGGCCGTTCGCCCAGAAGATGCTGCGGGTGTTGAACGGCCTTGTCTCGCGCGTCGACCAGGACGCGCATCCGTTGCTTCGAGTACCAGAAGCTGGACAGGGGCGTCCGCTGCTCATCGTGATCACAGCCGACCGCGGTCTCTGTGGCAGCTTCAATTCCAACATCATCAAGGCGGCAGGGCAGTTCATCGCGAAGGAAAGCCAGGAACGGCAAATCGCACTTGGCCTGGTCGGCCGCAAGGGACGGGACTTCTTCCGCCGCCGTGGCTTCGACGTCCGCTACGAAGCAGTTGGCATCTTCCAGAGACTGAGCTTCAATGATGCCGCGGCGATTGCCGATGCGGCGATCGAAGACTTCACGTCGGGCAAGGCGTCCAGCGTGCATCTCGTCTACAACGAGTTCAAGTCGGTGATCTCGCAGCGCCTTGTCATCGAGCGCCTGCTGCCGATTCCGCGACTCGAGGGCGAGGGCGCTTCTGCTCCGATCACGGAATACAAGTACGAGCCGGCCCCGGAAGTCCTGTTCAAGGAATTGCTGCCGCGTCATGTGCAGGTGCAGGTCTATCGCGCCCTGCTCGAGTCGAATGCCGCATTCTTTGCTGCGCAGATGACGGCGATGGACGCCGCCACGCGCAACTCCGCGGAGATGCTCGACAACTTGACCTTGTACATGAACAAAGTGCGGCAGGCGGCAATCACGCGCGAGATCATCGAGGTGGTCTCGGGCGCGGCCGCGACGTAGGACGCAGGAAGAGCGTATGGCACAGACAGCAACAGCGCAGAAGGTCGGCAAAGTGGTGCAGGTCATCGGGCCTGTCATCGACATCGAGTTCGCCGAGGGTCTACCCGAGATCTACAACGCGGTTCGCATCGTCTCGGAGGGCGGCGTCGGAGTCGAGAAGATCGACGTGGTCGCCGAGGTCGAACAGCATCTCGGTGAAAACCGCGTGCGGGCGGTCGCGATGAAGCCGACGGATGGAATGACGCGCGGGATGGACGTGCTCGACACTGGCGCGCCGATTTCCGTGCCGGTCGGTCCAGAAACGCTGGGCCGCGTGCTCAACGTTCTCGGCGAGCCGGTCGATTTCCCCGATCGGCCCATTCCCGCCAAGCATCACTGGCCGATTCACCGGCATGCTCCGACGCTCGAAGATCAGTCGACAGAGCTGCGCATGTTCGAGACCGGCATCAAGGTCATCGATCTGCTCGAACCCTATCTGCAGGGCGGAAAGATCGGCCTGTTTGGCGGCGCCGGCGTTGGCAAGACGGTCATCATCATGGAGCTCATTAACAACATTGCCACCAAACACGGAGGTGTGTCCGTGTTCGGCGGTGTTGGCGAGCGCACGCGGGAGGGCAACGACCTCTGGCTCGAGTTCCAGGAGTCGGGTGTCATAAACGTGAATGACATGTCGAAGTCGCGTGCGGCACTCGTGTACGGACAGATGACGGAGCCGCCTGGTGCCAGGCTGCGCGTCGGTCTCTCAGCGTTGACAGTCGCGGAGTACTTCCGCGACGCGGAAGGAAAAGACGTTCTTCTCTTCATCGACAATATCTTCCGGTTTACTCAGGCGGGCTCTGAAGTATCAGCCTTGCTCGGTCGAATGCCGTCCGCCGTCGGTTATCAGCCGACGCTGCTGACAGAGATGGGAGAGTTGCAAGAGCGGATCACCTCGACGAAGAAGGGATCGATTACCTCAGTGCAGGCGATCTACGTGCCGGCCGATGACTACACGGATCCGGCGCCGGCGACAACGTTCGCGCACCTCGATGCCACGACGAACCTGTCGCGGCAGATCGCAGAGCTCGGCATTTATCCTGCCGTCGATCCCCTGGCATCGACCTCGCGAATTCTGGACCCACGTGTGCTCGGAGACGAGCACTATACCGTTGCACGCTCGGTGAAGCAGATTCTCCAGCGATACAAGGATCTGCAGGACATCATCGCCATTCTCGGCATCGACGAGCTCTCCGAGGACGACAAACTGACGGTGGCCCGCGCGCGCAAGATTCAAAGATTTCTGTCGCAGCCGTTTTTTGTCGCGGCACAGTTCACTGGTTTCGAGGGCAAATACGTCCCGATCGCCGACACGGTCAAGGGATTCAAGGAGATCGTTGAAGGCAAGCACGACGATCTGCCAGAACAGGCTTTCTACATGGTGGGTTCGATCGAGGAGGCCATCGAGAAGGCAAAGAAGATGAAGGAGGCGTAAGGCGGAAGATGGCTCTTCCTACCAAGCTTACGCTCGAGATCGTCACGCCGGATCGCGCGCTGGTCAATGAGCAGGTCGATGAAGTCGAGCTGCCGGGATCGGAGGGCTACTTCGGCGTGCTTCCCGGCCATACTGAACTGTTAGCGTCGCTCCAGGTTGGGGAACTCTGGTACCGAATCGGGCAGGAGAAGTTCTATCTCGCAGTGGCGTTTGGCTTTGTGGAAGTCCTTCCCAATCACGTGACAGTCCTGGCCAGTGTCGCCGAAAAGGCGCAAGACATCGACGTCGGCAGAGCCGAGGAGGCAAAGAAACGGGCAGAGAGTCGTGTTGCCAACCCGTCGGGGGACATGGACTTCGAGCGCGCGCGTGTCGCGCTCATGAAATCATTGATTCGTCTCCAGGTGGCTTCACGGGCACGCACCAGAGCTTGAGCCGCAGCGCGCGCCCCGTCATGTGGTGGCAAGATCGTCTTAGCCACCTACGCCAGTGAGAACGACCAGTCCCCGAGTCTCCTCGTGTGAAGAAGCCGCCGCGCTGGCCCGCCGGATGCAAGGCCGCGGCGGGGCGGTGGTATTCACGAACGGTGTCTTCGATCTGCTGCATCCCGGACACGTGCGTTACCTGAATGACGCACGACGGCTGGGCGATCTGTTGATCGTCGGTGTCAATTCCGACCGTTCGGTACGCGCAAACAAGGGCGACAATCGCCCGATCAATCGCGCGGACGAGCGGGTCGAAATTCTCCTCGCGCTTGGTGTCGTGGACGCTGTGGTCGTCTTCGACGAAGACACGCCGCTCAACGTCATTACCGCTATACAACCCGACATTTTGGTCAAGGGAGCAGACTGGGGCCCCGATAACATCGTCGGCCGCGAGATTGTCGAGCAGCGAGGGGGGCGGGTGGTCCGCCTCGAGCTCGCGAAGGGATTCTCGACGACCAGCCTGATCGGGAAGATGCGCCCACCGGCCAGTTCATGAGCATTGGCACGCCCTCGCTCACGCTCCGTTCAGTCCTGGCACGTGCTTTGGCAACCGCTGGTCTCGATCGGGCGGCCCCTGTCACCGCGGGACTGACAGCGCCGTCGAAAGCGCTCGCGATCGCAGGTCTCGCGCGAACTCGCGCGGGGCTGACTGTCGCGGTCGCTCCTACGGATATCGAAGCCGAGCGGCTGGCTGCGGACATCAGATTCTTCTATGGCGGTCTCGAAGGGGCATCCGAGGCGGCTGTCGAACAGGCCGTCCTTTCATTGCCGGCGCTCCAGGTCGATCCGTATCGTGGAATGACTCCGCACTTTCGCGTCGCTGCAGCACGTGCGCGGGCATTGCACGCCGCAGTTTCCGGATCGGCGCGGATCATCGTTGCGTCTGCGGGCGCGCTGCTTCCGCGAATGAGTTCACCGGAACGAATGTTAGCGGCGTCGATTGAGCTGCGCGTCGGCACGGAGGTCGAGCCTCAGCGCCTGGCCGACCTGCTGGTGGACGGCGGCTTCATCCGCGAAGATCCAGTCGATGAGCACGGCGCCTTTGCGATTCGCGGCGGCATCGTCGACGTATTTCCTGCGACCGATGGCGAACCGGTGCGAGTGGAGTTCGTTGGTGACATGGTTGAGACGCTCCGGCGTTTTGATCCGGCCACGCAGCGATCCACCGGCCCGACCGACTACGTCCACGTCGTGCCGGCGCGCGAGCGATTCGACGACGGCGCACCGCTGGTGTCCGTCATCGAGTTCATGGCCGCGGCCCCCGGCGGAATGCATTGGCTGGTTTCCGAGCTCGATCATGTTCGCCAGCAGGCGGTCAAGCTGCGAGTTCAATTGGAGAACAGCTACCAGGAAGCACAGACGCGAGGTCACGTCGCTGCTCTGCCACCTACAGAGGCCTTTGCGGATTGGGAGCTACTCGCCACCCGCCTGATGGTCGCCCCTCGCCTCGAGGAACTGGCAGTCGATGACGAAGGTGTTCATCAAGTGGCCTGTCAGCCGGCGATGGAGTTCCGCAGTCGCGTCGGCGATTGGGTCGCGGACATCAAACGGGCACGCGAGCGCGGTGCCACGGTCGTCGTGGTGACAGAAAGCGTCGGCCGTGCGGAGCGCACCGTCGAGATTCTTCGCGACTACGACATCATTGCGATTCCCATCGAACGGTCGGAGGACGCGCATTCTGCCGCAGTTCTGGTAGCCCGTGGCCAGCTCTCGAAAGGCTTTTCCCTCGAACAGGGCGCCCTCCAGCTCTACGCAGAGACCGATGTCTTCGAAGAGGAGCGGCGGGTTCAGGAGCAGCGTCGGAATCTGGCAAAGACGTTTCTCTCTGATCTGCGCGACCTGAAAGTCGGCGATCTTGTCGTGCATGTTGACCACGGCATCGGTGAGTTCGTTGGACTGAAACAACTGGCGACGGGAACCCGTTCGGCGACAGCCTCCGGATCAGATGTGCAGGAGTTCCTCGAGCTCCGGTATCACGGAGATGACAAGCTGTTCGTTCCCGTCGAGCGCCTCGATCTCATTCAGAAATACACAGGCGGCTCGCGGCCTGCGCTCGATCGGCTCGGGGGCACGACGTGGGAGAAGGCCAAGACGCGCGTCAAGAAGGCGATGCGCGACATGGCCGAGGAGCTGCTCAAGCTCTATGCGCAGCGGAAGGCGCTGCCGGGCCACGCGTTCTCCCCGGACACGCACTGGCAGGAAGAATTCGAGGGCGCCTTTCCGTACGAACCTACGCCGGATCAGGCGGCAGCGATCACCGACATCAAGCGTGACATGGAAGCGGCCACCCCCATGGATCGCTTGCTGTGTGGCGACGTTGGATATGGCAAAACGGAAGTGGCGATGCGAGCCGCGTTCAAAGCAGTCCTGGATGGAAAGCAAGTGGCGTTTCTTGCCCCGACCACCGTACTGGCCGTTCAGCATCTGAAGACGCTTCGCGATCGGTTTGCCGGCTTCCCAGTCGCGATCGACATGGTGAGCCGTTTCCGGACGAAGCAGGAAACCACGGAGGTGATCGAGCGGCTCGCCAGCGGCCGCGTCGACATCATCGTTGGAACTCACCGGCTGCTGTCGAAAGACGTTCGTTTCAAGGACCTGGGTCTCCTCGTCGTCGATGAAGAACAACGCTTTGGCGTGGTTCATAAGGAGCGCATCAAACAAATGCGCAAGCGGGTCGACGTGCTGACCATGACGGCGACCCCGATTCCGCGAACGTTGAACATGTCTCTCGTCGGTATCCGGGACATGTCGATCATCGAGACCCCGCCGAAGGATCGACTGTCCATCCAAACGAATGTGGTCAAGTTCGATGCACCCGTGATAGAGCGCGCCATACGCAGTGAGCTTGCGCGGGGAGGACAGATCTACTTCGTCCACAATCGCGTGGAATCCATCTACTCAATCGGCAACCTCTTACAGCGGTTGGTGCCGGAAGCGCGAATGGCCGTCGGACACGGTCAAATGGGTGAACACGAGTTGGAGCGGGCGATGTTGGGGTTCGTAGAAGGCCGCTTCGACATTCTGCTGGCCACGACGATCGTGGAGAACGGTCTCGATATTCCGAATGCGAACACGATCATCATCAATCGTGCCGATCGGTATGGTCTGGCGCAGCTCTACCAGTTGCGTGGTCGGGTGGGTCGCTCGGACCGAGCCGCGTATGCGTATTTGCTGATTCCTCCAGAGGAGTCGCTCTCGCCGGTTGCGCGGAAACGCCTCGCCGCCATCAAGGAATTCAGCGATCTTGGAAGCGGCTTCCGCGTGGCGGCTCTCGATCTCGAAATCCGGGGCGCTGGGAACCTGTTGGGCGGCGAGCAAAGTGGCCACATCGACGCCGTCGGGTTCGAGATGTACATGAAGCTTCTCGAGGAGACCATCCGCGAACTTCGCGGCGAAGAAGTCGAGGAAGAGAGCCGCGCGACGGTCAATCTCCGGATCGACCTGAAAATCGACCCGGGTTACATCCGGGACATGAATCAGCGCCTCATGGTGTATCGCAAGGTCGCGTCGTCAAGGACGGAACACGAGTTGACGGCGGTTCTGGAGGAGCTGCGCGATCGCTACGGGCCGCCGCCGGATTCTGTGCTGAATCTCGCTGAGTTTGGACGAATACGGCTCAAAGCCGACCACCTGGACGTCGATTCCATCGACCGGGAAGGGCGTTTGGTCGTCATTAAGTTCAGGCCCAACGCGCGACTCGATGGCGCGCGCCTGGTCAAGGTAGTCGGGTCGTGGCCGGGAGCCACGCTTGTCCCGCCCGTGTCAGTGAAACTGGATCTGGAAGCGCCACTGGCCGCCATGCAGTCCGGCAGCGGCCAGAAATCATCGCCGCCGAGACCGGCGGGAGCAAGAGGACGAGCTGGGGAACCGCAAGTCAGTTGGTGGACGGCGAGAGCGACGACCGGGGAGGTCAAGCCGGGATTCACGAAAGACGAGGTCCTTCGGAAGCCGGAAATTGATCCGCGCGGCGAAGGTGGGATGTTTTCTCGTCTGACATCGCTGCTCGACGCGCTCGACGTGCGCTGAGGTTTGCGAGCCCCCCGTCGTGTAAAATACTGATGTCGAAGGAATTGTCATGTTGAAGCGCCTGACGGCCGCGTGCGTGATTTTAGGCGCGGTGGCCATTTCGCCGAGAATGCACGCCGAGATCCTGGAACAGGTCCTGGTCAAGGTGAACGGCGAAATCATCACCAAAACGGAATTTGAAGCCCGGCAGGTGGCGGAACTCCGCAATCGTCCCGAGTTGGCAAACGCCTCCCAAGGGGCGGAGTTGCAGAAGGCAGTGGCCGAGATCACTCCTGATCTGATCTTGACCGCAGTCGACGAACTGTTGCTGGTTCAGCGCGGCCGAGAGTCTGGATACACGCTCGGTGATCAACAGTTCGCGCAGATCCTCGAAAACATCAAGACATCGAATAATTTGCAGGATGAGGCGAAGTTCCAGGAAGCCTTGAAGCAAGAAGGGCTGACCATGGCCGACCTTCGCCGCAACCTCGAGCGCCAAATGCTTGTCAGTCAAGTTCAGCGCGTCGAGATTCTCGACAAGATCAGTGTGACGGACGAGGAAGCCAGGGCATTTTACGACGCCCATCGGCAGGAGTTCACATCGCCATCAGAGGTTACGCTGCGAGAGATCCTCATAGAAGTGAAGAACACCGATAAAGGCGTGAACGTCGCTGAAGACGATGCGGCTCGCGAGCAGGCGCAAGAAATCCGTAAGAGACTGCTGGCGGGCGAGCCATTCCCACGCCTCGCCGGAGAGTACTCGTCCGCTGCGTCCAAGGCGAACGGCGGCCTTATCGGACCATTGAACAGCGCCGAATTGGCGCCGGCTCTCCGCGATCTCCTGGCGAAGATGCAGGTTGGCGACGTCACCGAGCCGATCCGTACTCAACGGGGATATCAGCTCTTGAAACTCGAGTCTCGCAGCGAGGCGAAGCTCCGCTCCTTCGAGGAAGCGCGCGGAGACATCGGGAATCGAATCGGTGAGCAGAAGCTTCGTGGCGAGCGCGAAAAATATCTCGATCGCCTGCGCGCCCAGGCGACGATTACCTGGCGGAATAGCGAGCTTCAGAAGGCCTACGAAGCCGCTCTGGCGAAGCGGCGAGGAGCAGGCTCGGAACAGACCTCGTCGGAGGCCGGGACCAGCCGATGATCGTTGTCACGCGGGTGCGTTCCCGGAGATCCCGGTGAAGGGCTCCGAGGAAAGCTGGTTTGCTCTGTGGACGCGATCGCGCCACGAGCAGGTCGTTCGCGAACAACTCGAGCAGAAGCGCATCGAGACATTCCTTCCCACCGTCACCAAGTGGAGCCGTTGGAAAGACCGCAAGAAAAAGATCGATTGGCCGTTGTTTCCGGGCTACTGCTTCGCACGCTTCGATCCACGTGAGCGGCTACCTGTCCTGAAGTGCACAGGTGTCGTCAGCATCATTTCATTCGAAGGCGAGCCGGCAGCTATTCCCGAACAAGAGATCGATGGAATTCGGCGTCTGGTTCTGAGTGATCTTGCTTTCGATCCCTGCCCGATGATTCGTGAGGGCATGATGGTCGAAGTCGTTCATGGTCCGCTGACGGGTGTCATCGGACGTCTGGTTCGAAAGAATGACAAAGCCCGCCTCGTGCTCTCCGTGGACCTGATAGGACAGGCGGTGAGCGTCGAGGTGGACGCAGCCGACGTCCGGCCGTACTGACATCCATGAAAGTCGGCTCAATCGAACTTCCGTCGCCATTCGTCGTCGCGCCGATGGCCGGCATGACCGACACGGCCTTTCGTCGGCTCGTGAAGCGGCACGGCGGATGCGGTCTCGTCGTGACGGAGATGGTGTCGTCGGAAGGTTTGGTGCGAGGAATTGATCGCACGCTTGAGTATGCCGAATACACTGAGGAGGAACGACCGATCTCGATTCAAATCTTTGGTGGCGATCCGCCCAAGATGGCGCAAGCCGCCAGAATCGTGCGGGACATGGGCGCGGACATCGTCGATGTGAACATGGGATGCCCGGTGCCGAAGATCGCGAAGCACAATGCCGGTTGCAGTCTCATGCGGGAACCCGAGCACGCTGCCCGTGTCGTCGAGGCGATGGTGAGCGCGATCGATATCCCCGTCACGGTGAAAATGCGTGCAGGTTGGACCGACAGAGATCGAAACGCTCCGACACTAGCGAGGATGGTGCAGGATGCCGGCGCTTCCGCGATTACGATTCATGGCCGGACTGCCGAACAATCGTACAACGGACACGCCGACTGGGAGCTGGTGAGTCAGGTCGCCCGAGATTTGCGCATTCCTGTCTTTGGCAGTGGAGATTGTGTCGAGCCCGAGCACATCGTCGAACGGATGAAAACCGGCGTCAGTGGCGTTCTCGTCGGCCGCGGAGTGCTACGCAATCCCTGGATTCTCGCGCAAGCGGCGGATCTTGTCGCCGGAGGCGAGGCGCGGACGGTGACAATGCGGGAACGAGGTCAATTCCTGCTCGATTACATCGACCTGCTGCTCGACGAACGGGACCTCGAGCCACAGGGGTTTCGCCACGTTGCGCCCGGTGGGCTGCAGATGTCTTCGCCTGCGACAGGCCACGAACGTTGGGTCATCAACAAGCTGCGCGCGCTGTGCACGTGGTATTCAAAAGGTCTGGACTCAGGATCGCATCTGCGTATTGCCATTAATCGGGCGGAGAGCGTAGCCCAGTTGCGGCAGATCGTGGAGGACTTTTTCATCACCGCCCCTGCCCCGGTCTAGTCGCGTGTCGGGGAGCGTCACAAGACCGTGCATTGCAGTGCAGATTGTAAGAGCGCGATTCAGTATCTGGAGAAGCCGCTGATCCCCTGAGCGGCAACGTGCGCATCTCGCTGGGCATGTGCGCTGGAGGTCGTACTCACCTCGCGACTGCCACCGAGTGCAAGCCTGCCTGAGGAATTCATTCGCGCCTGCGAACGAACCAATGCAACCAGATGACTCCGATCGATCGCCTGGCTGGCCGCCTCTCGCAGCGAGATCTGGCGGCGAGTGACGGCGCGGGCGAGCGACTCGTCCACGGATCGCATCTTCGACGTCACATCGTTCTGCGTACGAGCGAGGTCGGCGAAATCACCGGACTCGAGAAGGCCACACACAGAGCTGGTGGCCAGCACAACATCCTGAATCAGGGTTCTGCCCCCGCCGAGGCGGCGAAGGCTGCGATAGCCAATAGCCGCACGGAAGGATGCCGCCAGGGCACGTCGGACATGGGCGTCCGAACCAGCCAACATTCGCAGCGCATCGACCGTCGTTGCTGCGACGACGCCTGCAATCACGAGGCGGCCACCCGCGGCAGCCAGAACCGCGGCTTGAAGCGATT